>NZ_JAMQKA010000008.1:6045-151788 GCF_031569985.1 Aliifodinibius sp. S!AR15-10
CGAATCCCGGCGACTGGCAGGGACTGCGCGTGTATGACCGGTACGATGACAACACCGGGCTGGCCAAGCATTCGGAGCTGGCCCATGTGGTCATCAACTATGGGAACAACGGGCTGTATATGTCGATGGGCCAGCAGCTGTTTGCCGATGAGCTGAATGAGCTGCAGGTTTCCTCCTCCTATGGGGATGGCATTCAGTTGTTAAAGGGAAAGTATACGGTAACCAACTCGGTGATTGAGAACAGCCGGTACCACGGGATCCGCGCCTACTACGAGGATGCCGATGTGACGGTGCGGGGCTCGACGATTCGCAACAACGGGAGTCACGGGCTGTACGGGGCCCACAGTTCGAACAATCCGTCCGGGTTCTTCCGGGAGGTCTCCAACTCCACCATCGAAGGCAATGGCGGAGACGGAATCCGTAATGTGAATTCTTCAAATCCTCTTACGTTCCAGGCAAACCGAATAAATGATAACGGAAGTCACGGCATCTGGGCAACGGTAAGCGGGGCTGCTACCGACACAGTATTGACCATTTCCGGTAATGCCATTCGAAACAATGTCGGTTCAGGGATATTGACTTCTCGTGCCATTATTGTTGATGATACGCTTGAATACAACAAGATGGCTATTTCATTGACCGGTGAGCTTTCTAAGGCGGGGACCATCAATGAGAACGGCAATTTCTATGAAGGAAATCAAATAGCCAACAACCAGTTGAACGAGGCGATCGGACTCTACTCCTCACTCGAAGGGAAGCTGGGATTCACGACTCCAACCAGCTTTGTCGATCCAGCATATGTTCCGCTATCAGGAGACATACATGTTAGTGCAGATGATACCTTGACGATAGCCCCCGGGACGGTAGTCAAGTCTGGACTCAAGGCAACGAACGAGGAGTTTATTGTCAATGGGTATCTGAATGCCAGTGGGACTGTTGATGATAAAATTGTGTTTACCTCTATTCTGGATGATACCTATGCCGGGGATACCAACCGTGATGGTACCGAAACTGTACCGGAACGGGGGAACTGGCATCGAATTTTAGTCGATGGGGAGCAGTCGGTTGGATCCCAATTCAAGCATGTAATTGCACGATATGCCAACACGAATTTCCACCTTTCGGATAATACGGAGGTAGTAATCGACTCCAGCTATAGTTCGAATGCTAACACAGGGATCTATTCTTATAGTGGTGCCAAACCAACGATCCGAAACTCAGAAATACACCACAACCAGTACGGTATTAATGTGGCGAGCAGTTCGGCCGACCCCAATATCCACCTGAATAATTTCTATGATAACGATGACGCCGGATTGTACGTGTCGCGTACTGTAACGGCTACAAATAATTACTGGGGCGATGCTTCCGGTCCATTTGTTGACCAGGGGTCCGACCTGAATGTGGAAGGAAACGGCGACCGCATTTATATCAGCGGTTCCAATGAGGTTAGCTATCGACCGTTCCTTACCGATCGAACCGGCATCCTGCTGGGTGATGTAAGTGAAGAGGGCAGTATTTCGGCCTATGATGGTTCACTTGTGCTGCAGCATGTGGTCGACATGATCGCACTTAGCGCTACGCAACAAGCCGCTGCCGATGTATCCGGTGATGGCTCCGTTGCAGCAATGGATGCTTCATACATACTGCAATATGTGGTAGGCTCCATAAGCGGCTTCCCCGGCGCCGGGAAAATCCGTAAAGTAGACCCCGAAGAGCTTTATGATATGGAGACGGTCGTGACTGAAAATCACTATGACCTGGTAATCAGGTCGAAGGGCGCCATTCCACTCTACGCCGCCGAGCTGAATATCGACTACGAGCAGGGTTTGATTGAGGATGTGGAATTGGTGAAGACTTCGCAGACCAGAAAATGGTCAAACATAGTCAATGCCAGGGAGGGGATTGCCAAAGTGGCACTGGCTGGGATCGAGGCAGCCGAAAAAGAGGACGACTTTATCCACCTGCGGTTTACATTCAGCGACGAAAACAAAAACAAGTTGCCTGGTGATATTCAGCTTACATCGCTGAAGTTGAATGATATAGACCTCGGGGAAACCGCCGGGGAGCAACTGGAAAACCTAAACAAGGAGTTCGAGCTTCCCGAAACGTTCTCACTTGAGCAGAACTACCCGAACCCGTTTAACCCCACCACGACCATCCAGTACAAGATGCCGGTCAGCGGTAAGGTGACGGTCAAGGTATACAACGCTATTGGTCGACAAGTTGCCGTGCTGGTGAATGAGAAGCTACAGCAGGCGGGACTTTACAACCTGAGCTGGGACGGTAGCTCGGTTTCAAGTGGGGTTTACTTCTACCGCATTAGCATTGCGGGTGAGGCAGGACAAAACTTTACGCAGGTCAAGAAAATGACCCTGATCAAGTAATAACCGAACTGCAGTCGATAATTATTAAAAGGTGACTACTATGATCTCAAGAATATTAAGTGTCCTGCTGATTATACTCGGGCTCGGGGTATCCAGCGCACTATCACAGGCGGTAACCGTTAGTGTTCCCGACACGGCGGTGGATGCCGGTACCATTGTCGAACTCCCGATTACAACCAGTGCTATTGCAAAAACTGATGGTATTCTATCCGGGGAGTGGACCTTCACGCTCTCCTCGGATGTGGTGGAACTGCAGGGTGTTGAGACGGCAGGGACCCTGCTCGCCGGACAGAGCACACAATTTAATACCACGACCGGCAAATTTGCCTTCACAACCCCCGATACACTGCAGGGCTCAGGAGTGCTCTTGGTTTTGAAGGTGAAGGTAAATGCTGAAGCACTGAAGTTTGAGGAATCGACGATCAGTGTTGTCGATATGCAACTGAATGAAGGTCAGCCGGTAGTGAACTCGCAAGAGGGCACGGTAAGTGTCAGGGGGATCGCCTTAAGCCCCCGAAAGCCCTACGACCCATTGGTAGAGGGGAATACCGTGCAGTTCAACCTGGATGGCAACATCACCACGCCGGTCACGTGGAGTTCATCTGATGAGGCAGTCGCTACGGTATCGGCCAGTGGAGAGGTTCAGGGCGTGGCATCGGGATCCGTTCGCATATATGCAGAAGATGCCACAGGGCTGAAAGATTCTACCGAGATATTCCGCGTGGAGCCGGCGAATCTTCTCGAACTGTCTGTCCACGTGTCAGACGCCTCTGTTTATCAAACATTGGAGGACACCGTGCAGGTGATGGTTTCGGACATCAGTGGACTCGATATCACCTCGGGTCAGTTTGATCTTACCTATTCATCAGAAAAAATCGAGATCTTGTCGCTCGACACAGAAGGCACACTCCTGGAGGGGCGACCGTCGCCAACCATCTTTGAGCAGGATAACGGCATCAGTGTTGCTTTTGCGGATTCAGAGCCATTAACCGGGCAGGGAGCACTCCTAAATATTCGGTTTCGTGTGTTCAGGGAATCAACCGGAAGTGCGTATGTCACACCAGAGAATGTTTTTTTCAATGAAAATTTCAATGCTTCTGTCCAGCCAGGTACGGTGCAAATTATAGATGCCCCAGTACTTGAAGTGGATCCTCCTGGGCTGGATATCACAAAAGGGGAGAGCCAATCATTTTCGATTCTTTCCGGGGGTACGGCCCCTTATAGCTGGTCGATCGGCGATACGACTATTGCGTCGATTGATGCAGGAACGGGGCAGCTACAGGCGCTTAAGAGAGGGGTTACCAGCGTAACCGCCACCGATTCCGATAACTTCAGTTCAGAGTCCATCTCGGTAACGGTGAACGATGTCACGGTTTCTATACCTGACGTAGAAATCCTGGATGATGGTACGGTGACTGTTCCTATACAGACGATGGATCTGACCGGCCTGGGAGTTCTGGCCTACGAGATGGAGGTGGAATATGATACTACAATAGCCACTTTCCAGGAGATGGAGGTAACGGGCACGCTCTCGGAAGGGTTCAATGTCTTTGGTTCGGATAAGGATGGCGTGGTTAAAGTGGCCATGGCCTCCACATCCACAATGTCAGGGGCTGGGGATATCGTTAGGTTGAAGTTTAGTGCAGCCGCAGGGGCTGGTGATGCCCAAAGCACGCCACTTACCCTTCGAAAGATGCAGTTCAATGAGCCGGGGCCCAGCAGTCCGACGGCAACCAGGGAGTCGGGTGCCATAACGATCAAAAAAACAAGTGCGCCTGAACAGGTGGTGTTGCAGTCTCCTGTAAATGGGGCCGCCGATCTCGACACTACTACAACACTCACCTGGAACTTTGCAGATGGGGCTGATTCCTATGAATTGATATTATCGAAAAATCAAGACCTGTCTACTCCACTAGCACAGGAAACCGATCTCACAGGTACATCCTTTGATTACAGCAGTGGTTTTGAGCATGGGACAACCTATTACTGGCGGGTGCGAGGTACAAGTACGGGGGGAAATGGAGCCTGGTCGGAAACGTGGAGTTTTACAACACTTACCAAAAACTATTCTTTCAGCCTGAATTATCCTGAAGACAATGCCACCGGTTTGTCGGGCTACATCCTGTTCTCCTGGGATGATATTCCGGATGCGACAGAATACAACCTGACTGTAGCGACTGATGCGGAATTCACCAACGTTGTAGTCGACTCTGCGATTACCTATGAACAGATTGAACTTGGTGATTTTGCTTCTTCAACCACCCACTACTGGAAAGTGACAACCTCCATCGGCGGCCAAACGGTGGAATCGGAAGTGCGAAGTTTTACCACCCAGATGGCAAGCGCTGGAACTCCACAACTAACAACACCAGGGGACGGGAGCACTGGAGTGGAAACAGAGGTGGCATTAAACTGGAATAGTGTGGAATATGCCGATTCATATCGCGTGGAGCTCGCTACTAGTTCCGATTTTAGTTTTGGTGTCTCAACTCAGACTGTCAGCGCTACGTCGGCAACATTCACCGCCCTGGACTTTGAAACTACCTACTTCTGGCGCGTCACAGCAACGAATAGCCTCGGCGACGGTGGTACCTCCAACGTTTTTAGTTTTACCACAAGATCGGAGAGCCAGCTTGCCAGCCCCACACTCACCAGCCCGACTGACGGCACTGAAACATCAACTTCGGTGCTTTTCTCCTGGAATAGTGTGAGTGGAGCTACAGGATACAGGCTCTTGGTGGCCACCGACTCAGAATTTAATTCCATAACCGTTGACAATTCATCAATAGAGACGCAGCTTGAGGTATCTACCTTCGATTATTCGACAACTTACTATTGGAAAGTAGTAGCTTCTGACGGTTCGAAAAGCAGTGAGTCAGAAGTGCGGAGTTTCACAACCTATAGCGGCCTGGCTGCTGCTCCCGTGCTGGAGAGTCCCGCGGACGGGGCCACAGATGTGGCAACAGAGGTGACACTTCGCTGGAGCGTTGCTGAGTTGGCGGATACATACCGGGTGGAGCTATCGACAGATTCAAACTTTGGGAGTTCGGTCCAATCAAAAACGGTTTCTGCAACTGAGGCTTCATTCAGCGGGCTGGACTTTTCCACGACCTACCATTGGCGGGTAACCAGTATCAACAGCCAGGGAGATGGCGGTACTTCACAGGCTTTTGGTTTCACAACGGCGGGACAGGTGCCCGGTCCACCGCTGCTTGAATTGCCCGCAGACAATGTTTCAGACCTGGAGCCACCTGTAGAATTTTTCTGGAACCAAGCCCTGGGAGAAGGGGACATCAATGCGTCATATCGGGTGCAGGTCGCTACAGACAGTTTGTTCAGTGACTTGGTAGCAAACGAACTGACAAGTGATTTAACTACGACGGTGGACAATTTTTTATCTGAAAGTATTCATTTCTGGAGAGTGCGCGGTGAAAACAGCAGCGGTAATGGGGAGTGGTCCGAAGTTAGGAGTTTCTCAATCTCATTCTTTGCCCCTCCCACAGAAGTCACCGCGCAGGTTACACGTTCGTTTGGAGCCTCTGCCAGTCCCCAGGATTACCGGATGGTGGCGCTGCCGGGGCAAGTAAGTGAGTCACTTTCCGACCTGCTGAATGGCCAGGCCGGGGTCGACTGGCAGGCCTACTGGGATAATGGCAACCAGACTGATTACATGGTAAAGTACGACGGCAGCAGTTCCTTCAGGATGAAGACCGGCAACGGTTTTTGGGTGACCAGCCAACAGTCGTTCGAATACAACCAGACGATCTCGGCCGTGCAGTTAAACAGCGAAAAACAGGCCGTAATACCACTACATCAGGGCTGGAATATCATCTCGAATCCGCTGGATATCGATGTATCCTGGAGCAGCGTGGCATCTGCCAATGGTGGAGGCATACAGCCTGTTTGGAGATTTGACGGCTTGTTCAGTGAGATGAGCTTCTTCCCATCGGCAAAAGGGGGAGAAGCCTTCTACTTTTTGAACGACCATGGACTTGAAGAACTGGTTATTCCCTATGAACAAGCACCAAACAAAGAACGGACTAAAGAACCTGAAAAGGAAATTCGTTTGACAACCTTGGTGAATGGAGAGGAGACCTCATCAGCTGCAGTTTCATTTAGCAAGGAAGGGAAACCCTCAGTCGATATTGTCGCCCCGCCGGGTGATTTTGAAGATGCAACAATCCGGTTTATGGCTGAAAATATTGTACAGGGGAGAACAGCAGCACTTGCCCGCATCCACCGATCGATTGATCCGCAAGGACAGAGTTTTGAAATGAAACTCAGAGCCACACCAGGAAAATCTATCAACATAGCATTAGGTGAGGGCAGTAGTTCAGCGTTGACCAATATCGTGCTTATTGATAAAGCTACAGGCAAGTCCTACGATTTAAGTGCCAGTTCGGAAATTCAATTTAATCCTCAAAAAGAGGTAACACCATTTACTTTGGTGATGGGAAGTACTGAATACCTGGAGGAGAAGCAGCGTCAATATCTGCCGAAACAGGTTGAGGTCATGCCGAATTATCCCAATCCATTTAATCCCAATACTACGCTTCGATTTTCCCTGCCGCAGCAAAGTCATGTGAATGTAAAAGTATACGATGTTGTCGGCCGAAATGTGGCAACGTTGGTTAACGGAGTGCGTCCTGCCGGGAAGTATCAATTACAGTTTGATGCCTCCAATCATGCCAGTGGAATGTACTTTGCCGTCTTTGAAATAGGCAGCATGCGATATGTGCAAAAAATGTTACTCATAAAATAATCAAAGAGACATGTTTAAATCATTTAACAGTTGGCTTTTAATTGGTATGAGCCTCTTTTTGTTAAACTGTGGTGGCGGTGGTCCGACATCTTTGGATGAAGACAACGAAGATCCGCCTCCGCAAGAGGAACCCACGGAAGATACCACTCCACCTTCAATTCCTTCCGAAATGAGTGGGGAATCGGGTGACGGTCAGGTATCTCTGAACTGGGGCAGCGTTGGTGATGATGACCTGGAGGGCTATAATCTTTACCGTGCTGAGCAAAATTTTACGGATGTGTCATCGAAAAATCCAGTCAACAGCGGTCTGCTGACCAATGTGGAATTTGTTGATGAGAACCTCCAAAATGGGACTACATATTACTACAGGGTTACCGCCATTGACGACAGCGGCAATGAAAGTAATCCGTCATCCCAAATTGAAATTACGCCATTTTCATCGCCTCCTGATCGGCCTTAGATGGTGCATTTACTATCTGCCCGGTCTCAACAAAAAAAGCTGGGTAGCTATAATAACCTCAGTTCGATATAAGGATCACAAAAATTATAGCTGTCATCGCGAGGAGGCGTCTTTAATAGTAGTGTACTTTCATTTTGCAGTCGACGCGGCGGTCTCCCCGTCCATTTTCTGTTCATCCGCCGGGAGATTGCCTCCCGCAAGTTTTCGGGATCCCGATGGTCACTTAATCCTCTTCGCAATGACAGGTTCTGTCTCGAACTGACGCTAAATATTGTTGCATTTCAGAGGATATGCTCAATTAATTGAGACGGTCGTCTCATACACACTGAGATAGTAGTCTTAAGGTCTGCGAGACTATGGTCTCGGTAAGTATGAGACGTTGGTCTCACTATGTATGAGATAGTCGTCTTGGTAAGCGCGTTAATCTTATAAAGAGGAGATTTTCACCAGCGTTTATTCAAAACCCCTCGTGAGGAGACCCGGCTTAACCTGAGTTCAACATAAGAATTACTAAATTGTTGGCTCAACGATGCGGTCGATGCGGCGACTCCTCATCCGTTTTTTGTTTACGCATAGGAGATTACCGCTGGATTTCGCTGAATTCCTCACAATGACAGTTTTTATATCGAACTGACGTTATAATATGATTCTTGTTCAAGAAATCTTGCTATTGATTCTCACCTGACAAAATCAGTAGGAATACTAGTGATCCATTAGGTTATGCAGCGATACAGGTAAGTAAAGTCCAGAAAAGGTACTTGCGCTAACGCCCCCGTATTTGATTAGCGCTATTGTTCTTTATATAAAATCAGTTAAAACCTCACAAGGATGGCCTATTTAACTGGTAACCATAGTCTGCAACTATCCTTCATTTTGAATAGATTACGGCTCTCCAACATTAACAAATCAAATTACAAAGATGACTCAACTTACCACCTTTACCATAGCCTTGTCTCTCATATTCTTGTCATTTGCCGCCAATTCAATGGCGCAGGATGGCGATATGGAACCTGAAGAAACGGAAGTCTGGGAACCGGTGCCTGAAAAAATCACCCCGGGTTCTTCATACGGGGACCCTCCATCTGATGCAATTGTTTTATTCGATGGCTCCGGCTTTTCCAACTGGGAGCATCCTGATGGCTCTGATGTGAAATGGAAGCTGGAAGATGGAGCCATGACCGTCAACCCCGGAACTGGTGGGATTCAAACCAAACAGGATTTTGGCAGTGTGCAACTGCATATAGAGTGGAGAGCACCAGAGCCGAGCGGGGAAGGACAAGACCGGGGAAACAGTGGAGTTTTTCTGCAGGATCGTTACGAGGTGCAGGTGCTTGATTCATATAATAACAAAACGTATTCCAATGGAATGGCGGGAAGCATCTATAAACAACATATTCCTGCTGTGAATGCGGCAAAAGCACCAGGAGAATGGCAGACCTATGATATTATGTTTGAAGCTCCTGAGTTTAATGATGACGGCTCGGTGGCAAAACCGGCGTACCTGACGGTGTTTTGGAATGGAATTATGGTTCACAACAAAGCCGAGCTGAAAGGGCCTACCGTTTATATCGGTCACCCGGAATATGAAGCTTATGAAGGTGGAGCCCCTTTGGCATTGCAGGATCATAGTCATACTGTCAGTTTCCGCAATATCTGGGTTCGGGAATTAGACCAGTAATTATTATGAAAGGCTTGACAGTACTCATAAACACTGATTAATAAAAACGGAGCATAGGGATGAGTTTTGACGACAAGAGTAACGGATATTCACGCAAAGAATTTTTAAAACGAGTGTCACTGGGGATGGGAGCCACCCTGGCATTTCCCGGGCTATCGGCTGCCGGCAACTTTTTTGGAGATCACCACCAGTACTATTACCAGCAGTGGGAAAAGAGGGATCCGCTGCCTGCTGACGAAAAGCTGGGCATCGCCTTGGTAGGGCTTGGTAGTTATGCTATGGGACAACTGGCGCCGGCGCTGCAAGAAACAAAGTTTTGTAAGCTTACAGGACTGGTAACGGGCACCCCTTCGAAAGAAAAAAAGTATGGGGAAAAGTATAATATTCCGGATTCCAACATCTATAATTATGAGACTTACGACCAGATTGCGGATAACGATGACATCGACATTATTTACGTAGTTCTTCCCAATTCTATGCATGCTGAATATACCATTCGTGCAGCAGAGGCGGGGAAGCATGTCATCAGCGAAAAACCGATGGCGACTTCTGTAGCAGATGCCCAGGCAATGGTGGATGCCTGCAATAAAGCTGGGGTCAAGCTCTCCATAGGCTACAGGCTACATTTTGAGCCACATCACGAAGAGGTCATGCACATAGGACAGAATGAACCCTACGGTCCGGTTACGGATATAAATAACGGTTTTGCATTTCCTCTGACCGACCCCAACCGTTGGCGTATTGATAAGGAATTAGCCGGAGGCGGTCCACTTATGGATGTCGGTATTTATGCGGTTCAGGCTGCACTTTACACGATGGGAGAACGCCCTCTTTCCGTGATTGCAGAAACGCCCAAGAAAACCAAACCTGATTTTTTTGATGAAGTTGAGGAGACCATCACGTGGACTTTTGAATTTCCGGGAGGCGTAAAAGCAACAGGAGAAAGCAGCTATGCTCAATCCTACAATTATCATCATGCCAATACCACCGATGGTTTCTGCCATGTAGAACCTTCTTATGGTTATGGCGGAATTGAGGCGAAGACACATAATGGTGTAATGGACGTTCCCAACGTGGGACAGCAGAAACTGCAGATGGACGCTTTTGCCGATTGTATCATCAATGACAAAGAAAGCCGCGTCCCAGGAGAGATGGGACTGCGGGATACCAAAATATTGATGGCCATTTACGAATCTGCCGAAACCGGCAAGAAAATTGAGTTCGACTGGTAATTGTAGTTTTCGTATTAATCAAGAAACCTGATGTTCTGCGTCTAATAACCTAACGGTGTTTGGACGCAGGGCGTCAATCCAGGGTACCGCCGCAGAGCGAACGGTACTAAGTATTGTGAGGTAAGAATCACTTCAACGATTCAACATCTCAACGTTTCAACGATACGAAGAATAGAATTAAAAATCATACTCTAGACCTTCTAACCTTGAGCCTTTGACCCTTTGATCAACATCATCTTGAATTCAATAAAAAAAGCCGGGCACCACAATGATTGCCCGGCTTTTTTGTATTGCTGGAATGTAAACTAGATGTACTGGTTGATCAGGTTTTCGTAGTACTCTTGCTTTCCACTGGTTTGCTCAGGCTCGCCATTCTTGATAGCGTAATTCCTAAGGTCTTCTAGACCTAGGTCGCCATTTTCGAATTTGGCACCTTCATCGCTGTCATAGGAGCTGTAACGTTTTTTACGCAGCTCTTTGTACTCGGAACCTTCCATGATGGCAGCTGCGGATTCGAGTGAGCGCGCCATCACGTCCATACCGCCAATGTGGGCATAGAAGAGATCCTTCAGGTCGGTGGAGTTTCTTCGGATTTTGGCGTCAAAGTTGAATCCGCCGGTATCAAGTCCGCCGTGTTCAAGAAGAACCAGCATCGCCTGTGTCAATTCAAAAACGTTAACGGGGAACTGGTCGGTATCCCAGCCGTTTTGATAATCCCCGCGGTTGGCATCGATACTGCCGAGCAACCCATTGGCTGCGGCTGCTTCAAGCTCGTGCTGGAAGGTATGCTGCGAGAGGATCGCGTGGTTTACCTCGATATTCACCTTGAAATCTTCGTCCAGTCCGTGTTCCCGTAGAAATCCGATCACTGTTTCAGTATCAAAGTCGTACTGGTGCTTCATCGGTTCCATCGGTTTGGGCTCAATCAGAAATGTTCCTTCAAACCCATTTTTACGCCCGTAATCACGTGCTTTTTTCAAGAACGTGGCCAGGTGTTCTTTTTCACGCTTCATATCGGTGTTGAGCAGCGACATATAGCCTTCACGACCGCCCCAGAAAACGTAGTTCTCACCGCCGAGCTCAATAGTGGCATCAATTGCATTCTTGACCTGCGTTGCGGCATGTGACAGCACATGGAAATCGGGATTGGTAGCTGCACCGTTCATATACCTGGGATTGGTAAACAGGTTGGCTGTTCCCCATAGGAGCCTCACACCAGATTCTTCCTGCTTTTGCTTGGCGTAGTCGACAATGGCTTTTAACCGTTTTTCAGATTCAGCAATAGTATCGGCTTCATCCACAAGATCGTAATCGTGGAAGCAATAGAAGGGGACACCAAGCTTTGTGATGAATTCAAAAGCAGCATCCATTTTGTCTTTGGCCCGTTGGACAGGGTCATCCGCTGTCAGCCAGGGAAACTCACGCGTGCCAATACCAAATGGATCACCTCCGGTTCCGGTAAAGGTATGCCAGTAGGCGATGGCAAATCGGAAAAAATCTTTCATTGTTTTTCCGGCAACCTTTTTGTCTTCATCATAATATTTAAACGACAGTGGGTTGTCGGAATCCTTTCCCTCATATTCGATCTTGTCAATTTCCGGGAAATACTCTTTCTCACCAGTAGTAATGTTCATAAAAGTGTAAGGGTTACTTGAGTTTTCTGAGTTTTAGTTTATATCTGTTTTCAAAGTAATAATCACTCGGCGATGCAATCAAAGTGCCTTCTCGAGTTCATTATGCCAGTGTTCATACGCATCTGAATAAGCGTTAACCAGCTCACTTTCCGGTGCTTGCGTTTTCACTTTTTTTAGACCGGCAAATGCATTGGACCGTTCTTTATAGATGCCCGCTCCAATGCCGGCCCCTATGGCTGCTCCTATGGAGCCGTCAGTATTGTACATCTCCACAACTTTTCCGGTCACGTTGGTAAACGCCTCTGCAAAGACGGGGCTCAAAAACATATTGGTATGGCCCACGCGCACGGTCTCAATCTCCATACCCATCTCTTTCATAATCTGCAGGCCGTAGTTCAGGGCAAAAGCAATTCCTTCTTGTGCCGCACGGATCACGTGACCCGTATTGTGCCTGTTAAACTGAATGCCATTAATCCTTCCACCCAGGTCTTTGTTTGCGAGCGGTCGTTCCGGCCCGTTGCCAAAGGGCAGCACTGAGATGCCTTCCGCTCCGATAGGTACCTTGGCCGCCATTTCATTCATATCGTCATAGCTGTAGGAGGTACCGTTTAGCAGCGTATTCCGTAGCCAGCTGTATTGAATCCCAGTGCCATTCACACAAAGCAGGACTCCATAGCTGGGATTGTCTTTGGTATGATTTACGTGAACAAATGTGTTCACACGGGATTGGTCGTCGTGCAGCGGCTTGTCTGTGACGCCATAGATCACGCCGGATGTCCCGGCAGTTGATGCAACCTCACCCGGATTCAGAACATTAAGGGAGAGCGCATTATTTGGCTGGTCGCCGGCCCGGTACGAAATTTTAATTCCTTTGGAAAGCCCGAGCTCTTCAGCCGCAGCGGCAGAGAGCTCCCCATGCTCGGCCATATTGGGATGAACCTCGGGGACTAAATCTTTTGAAAGCCCATAGTGCTCCAGGACCTGGTCCGCAAGTCCATTCGATTTGAAATCCCAGAAGATGCCTTCGGAGAGGCCTGATGTGGTGGTGGCAATATCGCCGGACATCTTCATAGCGATATAGTCGCCGGGCAGCATAAATTTTGATGTCTTTTTGTAGACGTCGGGTTCATTTTCTTTTACCCACTTCAATTTGGAGGCCGTAAAATTGCCCGGTGAATTAAGGAAATGTTCCAGGCAGTAGTCTTCTCCCAGTTCTTCAAACGCTTGCTGACCGATGTCAACTGCCCGCCCGTCGCACCAGATGATGGAGGGGCGCAGGGATTTGTTATTCTCGTCGACGAGCACCAGTCCATGCATTTGGTAGGAGATGCCGATGGCTTCGATATTACTGGTATTAATACCGGATTCAGAAACAATCTGTTTGGTTGCTTTAACGACGTGGGTCCACCATGTCTCGGGGTCTTGTTCAGCCCAGCCCGGTTCCGGTGCTGAAATCTCTAGCTCCTTGCTTGGAGAGGTAGCAGAGCTAATCAGTTTACCCCCGTCAGCCTCAATGAGGCTGGCTTTAATGCTCGAACTCCCTACATCGTATCCTAATAAATACATCTAAATTTCTTTCTGTAATTGTTTGTTGGTGGTCGGTAATCTTTTAAATCGACCTGAAATGATTCCCGGTATTTTACCCTGCATGAACCCCTTTCAGTCCTCTCTGACCTCCGACTCCTGGATCCATCAGTAGCAAAATGCCTTGATCAAAGAGGATCAGAAGGGTAAAAATACAAATTAAAATGGCTAAATGGCTATTCTAACGATTAACTGTTTACCATATGTTAAATTTAGTCATCCTTCTCGGAGAAAGCCGAATCGAAAGCAGCGCCTGGAGCAGAGAAGTCAATTTTTTTGCAGTAATCGGCCGATTCGCTTGCGCCAATCTCTCGTTCCATTCCGCTGTCTTCCCACTCAACAGAAAGGGGACCGGCATATTCTACGCGATTCAATGCACGGATAATGCGGTCAAAATCGATTTTGCCACGACCAACAGAAACAAAATCCCAGTAGCGGTCTTTGTTTCCGAAATCAGTATGTCCACCAAAGACACCAGCTTTGGTCGGCTTGTCTGACCACCACACATCTTTCATATGTACATGGTAGATGCGATCAGAGAAGTTGTCGATAAAACCCAGATAGTCAACACCCTGGTAGCCGAGGTGGCTGGGATCATAATTGAAACCGAATGCCTTACGCCCGTCAAGCGCTTCAATGGCACGCTCAGCAGATGCAATATCAAATGCAATTTCAGTAGGATGCACTTCGAGTCCAAACTTAACATCCACCTCATCGAATACATCGAGGATGGGATTCCATCGATCGGCAAAATCCTGGAAGCCTTTGTCTACCGTATCCGGTTTGTTGGGAGGGAAGGAATAAAGTTTTGACCAGATGGAGCTGCCTGTAAAACCATTGACTACCGGCACCCCAAGCTTGGCTGCAGCCCTTGCTGTATCTTTAATCTCATCAGCAGCCCGCTGGCGCACTCCTTCAGGATCGCCGTCGCCCCAAACATGTTTGGGCAGAATTTCTTTGTGGCGGTCATCAATAAGATCGCAAACCGCCTGGCCCACCAAGTGATTACTGATCGACCAAACTTTCAGATCATACTTTGCCAGTAGCTCTTTACGCTGCTCGCAATAATTATCTTCTTCAAGCGCACGGCGGACATCAAAGTGATCTCCCCAGCAAGCCAGTTCTAATCCATCGTATCCCCATGAAGAAGCCTTCTCAGCGATGGTTTCCAATGTCATATCGGCCCATTGGCCGGTAAATAACGTTACTGGTCTTGACATAATAAATCCCGTTTTCTTTTAAAATTAAGTGTAATAATTAATGAAAAATCTGTTGGAAAAATTCATTACCTAAAATATGCATCTGCAATAAAATTCAAAGTATTTTAAAGGTCAATTTCACACTCAATTCAGGGTTAACGGTTAAGTAAAAAAAGGTAAAATTATCTGGTCAGAATAAGAATGGCTGCAAATAGTGGATATCTAGTTCTCTCCGTTGGACTTTGAGCGCTGCTCTTGGAAGAATTGTTTAAGTATCCATTTACAGTCTTCTTCCATCACACCTTGAATCACCTCAACCTGGTGGTTCAATTTATTTGAACTGGCAATATTGAACAGGCTTCCGCACGCACCGCCTTCGACATCGGGAGCCCCAAAAACGATGCGATCGATTTTAGAGGAGACCAGTGCCCCGGCACACATCGGGCAGGGTTCAAGGGTGACATAGAGAGTGCAGCCGGTCAAATACTTATTTTCTATTGTTGAGCAAGCTGCTGAGATAGCGAGCATTTCGGCATGCGCCGTGGGATCTTTAAGTCGTTCCGTTTGATTGTATCCCTTCCCGATAATACTATCATCTTTTACTACGATAGCCCCAACGGGGACCTCATCTTCATCATAGGCCTGTTCTGCCAGTTTAAATGCCTTGATCATGTATTGTTGATACTTGCGGATGATGGGGGACTTACCGTTTGTTGACATGTATATTTGTGATTTTGAGAGAGTTTATAGCATTCTTTTTCTCCACCTGTTCGCAAACCTGGTCACAGGGAGTAAGCATGATATTGCAAAACTAAAAAATTTGCTTCCCATTCGGGTTATTAGCTATAATCGAATGCAATAATAAAAGTAAAAAAATAATCGCATGGAATCTGTAAATGAAGCTGTCCTTGAGCTGCTTGAGTCTGAAATTCGCAATATTCCTGATTTCCCCAAGCCGGGGATCGATTTCAAAGATATTACACCCCTCCTTAAAAATCCTGACACGCTGGAACTTACCTCCCAAATGCTGGCGCGCCCTTTTCGGCACAACAGTATTGATTACGTGGTTGGGATAGAATCCCGCGGGTTCCTCTTTGGTACAAACCTGGCGCAAGATCTCCATGCAGGTTTCATCCCGGTACGAAAACCGGGGAAACTGCCCTCCCAAACAGTTTCGCAGACGTATGCCCTGGAATATGGTGAAGACAAGGTGGAGATGCACTCCGACGCGCTCCCCGATGGAGCTAAGGTTATTATCCATGATGACCTTATTGCCACCGGCGGATCAGCCCGCGCGGCCACACAACTGGTTGAAAAGCTTGGGGCACAGGTTGTGGGATATTCGTTTATCCTGGAGCTGGAAGCCCTGCAGGGTCGGGATCTTTTGTCACCTGATGCCCACTATGAAGTGCTGATCAGCGTTTGACAATTTCATCCCGGAACAAATTGTCAGTTGGCCGTCTATAAGTAATTGAAGTTCATACCAGAACAACCAATTAATACTTAAAGACGGTTTAATGATGATATACTCGCTACGTACACTTCCAGCATTGTGTTTGGGTTGCATGCTGTTACTGTTTGCCGGTTGTAAGCAGTCAATGGTGATTAGTGACGTAAACTATTCCCAACCAATTGAAACAGTACTAACGCCCAATGAAAACGGGGTCGTGGAAGATGTTCAACATGGACTAAGTTTCAACATCTTGCCACTGCAGTATGCCGAGACCGAGGATACCAGCTCGGTTACCACCCGTGAAGTCCGGATGATTAGGGGTAAAGAAGGATTTTATTATATCACTGCCGCGGGTTATTCAAACGTATATGTGATGGCTCCGGAAAAGAATCAGTTAAAACTGAAGAAGAAAATCAAGATCAGTGAAGAGGGCATTGAACAACCCGCTTTCAATCAACGAGATACGTATGTGCAGCTACTGAACAGGGAAACTGAAGATACCTATATGCTCACTGAAGAAGGGGTGAAGCAAACTGATCAGGAATTAGCAAGCAGGGAGGAGAACTGATATGAATTTATTTAAACTTAATTATACCGGTTCATTGTTGGCACTGGTGACATTTGTATCAATTTCAGTATCTGCACACGCCCAGCAAGTGCAGTCAGACTACCAGATACAGCAAGAGTATAACCAGCAAGTTAAGGAGATAAAGCAGTCACTCGAAAGTGTAACCACGCTTTCGGAAGCACAGCAGGTAAGCGACAGGATTGATTCTCTGCAAATGGAATATGTCGATCACAGAACGCTTATCAACAAAGCCGTGTACCCTGAAACCTTTGAAGAGCAAATTTCAGAACTGGAGGAATGGGCGCTTTCAGCACAGGATCAGCTTGCTACAATTGAACAGCAGCAGGATAAGCTGCAGCGGATGAACAGCGAGCTAACCAGTTATGGGAAAAAGCTCAATAATCTTAACAGCCACACTGATTCGCTGGAAACGGCTATTCAGAAATCGATAGCCAGCGAAAAAGAGCTATCGGATCAACTCAGAAACTATCGTGAGAACCTGGAGCGGCGTGATCAGCTGATCCTGTCATTCATCGATTCTGTGGTTGTTACGTATGAAGATCTTGGCCTGAACGCCATGACGGATATGGAAAATGTTCGTTCGGAGAATGAACTGAATACCGAGGAGAGTCCCCTGAAGATGATGCGGGCCATCCCGTCAGAAAGTTTGCAACTGCTGGAAGCGAACCAGGATCTGCGTCCTGAAGATTATCTCAGAATGAAAGCGGTACAACAGGAGTTTTCACGGATGTGGAGTAAAGTGGGCACCAAGTTTACTCAGGCCTACAGTGTGAATCCGCAGCAAACCAAATCAGAGATTGAGCAGAGTATCAATCAGTGGGAAAAAGGATTGAATGACCGCATGTGGACTTCACTCCAGCAGTCATTCCAACAAGCAGATATTGAAGTGCAGGATTTTAATAACTCTTCAACCCTGTTTGAGGCGCTGAATACTTACGTAGAGCAGGGGCTGACCAAAAGCAGACAGGATTCAGGAAATAAAACGTATCAGGATTACACAAAATTTGCTGATTTCTGGAATACCCGGGTGAAAGAGTACTGGACCGAGAACATGATACGAACCGAGGTCCTTAGCAGTTCTCAAATTGCCACTATTGACCAAAAAACCAACCGCTGGGCATCAATTGCACAGCCTGAATCAAATTTGATGGCTTACCTGTTGGGTGTCAGCCTGTTTACGATTGCAGTACTCGGGTTCATGCTTTTCAGAGAGAAGTCTGGTAAGAAAGCATAATTTATTTCGCCAGGCGATACAATGCATTGTTAAGGGCCGAATATCACATTCGGCCCTTTTTTTTAAGCGAAATTTTTCGGCATCGACATTATTCCCAGGGACAACAGGTAGATGGCAACGATAATGTATAATAGGATAACAACGACCATCACGATTAGCAGCACTTTATAGAAAAAGAAAAACTTGCGCTGGTTTTCGAAAGCTTTGTTCAGGTGAAAGAAGTCATTTGATTTGACAAAATTTCGATACGAGCGTGCCGACTGATGGAGCTTTATGTGGTAGATAATCATCGGTATCCCAATAATTGCCCCGATAATGGTCAGGCACAACAGCACGCCCTGGATGATGTAAAAAATTGAGAAAAACTTCATGTCACCCGCCATTTTATCGACATGCTCCTCAATCTGACCATTTTTCAAAAATGATACATTGCTCAGTGTAATCTCCGGGGTGTTTTTTTCTATTTCCATTCTGTGGATCTGGTTACTTTCGGAATTCATATTTTAACGGTAGATATGCCTAATGTGTAAATATTGCAATTCACATCTTCCAAAAGTATTTAATCCACAGGGAAGATACGATCCTGTATTTAAGGCAAAATAATCTCAGTTCGACATAAGAATTATTCAAAATAACAACTGTCAT
Organism: Aliifodinibius sp. S!AR15-10; assembly: GCF_031569985.1. Lineage (NCBI taxonomy): Bacteria > Pseudomonadati > Balneolota > Balneolia > Balneolales > Balneolaceae > Fodinibius > Aliifodinibius sp. S!AR15-10. Next base: position 24,903 of record NZ_JAMQKA010000008.1, read on the forward strand.
CGCGAGGAGGCTTTTTTGAACCCTGTTGGCTCAACGATGAGGTCGACGTGGCGATCTCCCCATCCGTTTTATTCATCCATCGGGAGATTGCCTCCCAGCTGTCAGGATCCCTATGGCTGCTGAATCCCTCAATGACAGTTTTTATCTCGAACTGACTTAATCGAATGACCAGACGTTTACTCGGTAAGTCTTCTCACGAATTGCCGAGCCGAACTCTGCGAGTAAAACGTTGTATTGCGTCCATTATCCATTATTTGCCCTCTGATCAATTGTCGTTTACCGTTGCCAAGAAGAACACTTAGTTCTATTTGTCCAATATTTCCCAAAGTCCGTTCGATCTTCATACTTTTATTTATAAGAGTCCGAGTTCCGATTACGAGATATTTCCTTTCAGGTAATTCAAGGACGGCATAGTATATCGTGCCTTTCTTCTTTATGTAATCAAATTCACCCTGCCCCTGGGCTTTAGTCGGAAATACGAAATAGCACGCAAACAAAAGCAAGAGAACAGGGAAAGAGGGGATGGCTTTTTTAAATGTTGAATAACGTTTCATGATAACCTCCTATATCTTGTTGGCAGTGTTGCCTTTAATGGCGTTCTACCCGTAAGCTATTCGGAGGTCGTTTGGTGAGCGTTTGCTAAAGCGTTTAATTGGAAGTTCTTTTGAAAAAATCATTAAAAATTCATCAAACGCTGACAATTTTGTGTGGGAGGTTCGTCCAAATATGAAACATGATCATTTTTGGAGAAAAGCTGATTCTTGAGTGGATAAGAGACAGTACCTCAAGCGTCAATCAATATTCTTCCGACTTTGATGCCTCAATAAGCTGTACATGCAACCGCAGCTGTTCCTCCGCTACCTGCACGCTTCCCTCTCCCAGCTCCCGGGCGATCTGCTGGATGGGAGGGGTGTTTTGCCCTGCATAGCCCATCACCGAGGTCCGGCTGATTACCCGGAGGGTCGATACCCGGGCCAGCTGATTCAAAAGCTCATCATGCAGTCCGTCCGCAAAGTAGGCATTGGGTCCATCGGCGCTCAAATTCCGAAAGGGTAGTACGGCAATGAAATGGGGATCCAGGGTAGATAACCGGCTGCCCATTGGTTCAGGTTCAGCCGTAAGCCTGGCCAGCGCCTTCCGGGCCTCCTCGACCCGGGGATGAAGCTCAGGATCGCAGTCTTTCCATAGCTCCGTAAAGCGGGTGTAGTACCGGATAGCCTTCTGAGTTTTACCGCGTTTTTCATAGAGTTGCCCGAGACGCTCAAGGGCCAGAGGCTGATACCAACCTACGTGTTCCCAGCCCCTTGAATAGCCGCGACACCAATTGCTCGTAGTAGGTGATGGCTGAATCGGGAGCTCCCACCCGGTCGTAGATAAGTCCGAGGGCAAATAACCGGTCTATCTGGTTTTCCCCGGTGGGCCTCTTTTGCAGGCGCTCGAAATGGCCCGCCGCTTCGTCCAGGCGTCCTTCGGCCACCGCGATCCAGCCACGTGCCCGGTGGATATCGTATTTAAAGCGACCCTGCATATCCTGAGGTAACGAATCCCGGGCTTGCTTAAGTAAGGTCTTGGCCCGTGCCGGCTGGCCCAGCTGGGCAAAAGCGATGGCGAGCCGGTGGTATTCCCGGCTTAACACATTAAGTGAGTCCAGCGGATGGCGGGTCAGAATCTCTTCTGTCACACTTAAAGCCCGGCTGGTATCGCTGGCAAGCCAGAGGTGGGACATAGAGATTCGCAGTGCATCTTGGTAAAACCAGTTCAGATCGCCACGCACCTCATTGGCTTCCATAGCATCGCGGTAATGGAACTCGACCTCGGTAAGTTTACCCTGGGCCAGTGCAATCATAGCCCAATGCGCGCTCGTCACGGCATGTGAAGCGAGGTTTTTACTATTCAGGTTCCGCCATTCGCGCACGTAATCAACAGCGGCAGAGTATTCTCCACGGACAAACGCGAGTTTCGCTCGCAGAGGGATAGGAAACGTCGTACTGGTATTGGGTTCCTTTTCTTCTAATTCTTCTAAAAGTTTAATGGTTTTTTCGACTTCATCGAATTCACCTTGTCGGAGCTGAACAAATGCCAAGCGATTCAAAGGCCATTGTAACGAAAGCTCAGTGTCTAGTATTTCAATGGCATGCTTACCACGAAGTACTAACTCCTCAGCCCGATTGTACTGCCCGAGTCTTGAGTAATTGTCGCTAAGGAAGAACATCGTTCGTATGCTGTCCTCAGGGTGCAGTTTCCAGTGCGATTCCAATACCTGAATGCCCTTCTCGAACTCACCAGTAATTCTCCTGTAATAACCATGCGTCACTGCCGCGCGACCAAAGTCGTTCATCCTGTCGCGGAGCCGGTACGCCCGGCGTAAGTCGGCTAATTTCATGTCTAATTTCGGATTGCATACACTGCGAAAGGAGTATGCGGCGGCAAATAAACTGTCAATTGCAAGGGCTTCGGTCATATACTTAATACAACCTTCCCAGTCCGCTCGATATTCAATAGCCCGGTATCCCAACGAAAAACGTTTCAACGCTTCAAGCGACGCCGTCCTGTACCGTCCCAGACCCGGACTTTCCCGTATACTAGATAGCGATTCGCCGATTCGCTCTCGGAGCCCCCTGGACAGGCGTTCGATAGCCCCGATGAGCGTGTCGTCGCTTTCAGCCGTTTCCTGCACCGTTACCAGCTCCCGGCCGTTTTCGGCTGCCACCAGTCGGGCCGAAAGGACAAAGGCGGACCCGACGGTGTTGATCTGACCGGCCACAACTGCCTTGAATCCCTCTCGGATGGCCACCTCACGAGCCGTATCGTAGTCGAGGGGGTCCTCTTGGGCCCGCTTCATCGATTCAAGCACCATCGTTACCCTTGCCTGGTCGGCCAGGTTGACCGCCGGCGCCTGCGCGAGATCCGCCCGGAGGGCTTCCGTGACCGTATAGACCAGCGTCGAGTCGACCGTCTGCGTGGCAAAATCGGCCAGCACGATGCGGTCCTGCTCTTCCAGGGTTCCCGCTGCTATGAGGGTGGCAAAAGGCCCCACGCCCAGGGTTCGGGAGGCCATGTAACCGGTCACTACCACACCAAGGCATCCAAAGGCCAGCGCGTTCCAGCGGAAAAAGAGAGACCAGCGAAGCCAGCGTCCTGCTACCGTATTTAACCAATATGCAGCAGATTCTAATTGAGATCCATCTTTACACTTTTGCGGTGGGTTGGGAATCCTCTCCACCAATGCTGTTGCTGCCGCGCTCGGCACGCCAATAGCCAGCAGAGCGACTGCTGCCCAAAGTGTCCATTCGGGAAGACCCAGCCGGAAGGTCAGGAACCAAGCGGCACCGAAGATGAACAATCCAGCTACTATGCAGATCCCTGAAGCCTGGAGCAGATACTTGTTCCAGCTGATTTGGTCTGCTATCTGCGCGGATGGGTTGTCTCTGATGGCCCTCAGGTGGGTGGCCAACTCTTCCGTTTCTGTGTACCGCCGGGTCGGATCCTTCTCCAGGCAGCACGCAACGATTGCCTGCAGTGCGGTAGGGATCTCTTTATTAAATTTATCCATTGGCTCTGGTTCATCATTGCGAATGGCGTAGATGATAGCCTGGCTGTTGGTGTCTCCAAAGGGACGCTGACCGGTCAACATCTCATAAAGGACCGCTCCCAGTGACCAAATATCTGTCGCAGGCGTCATAGTTTCTCCCCGCGTCTGCTCCGGACTCATATACGCGGCCGTACCCAGTGTCTGGCCGGTACGCGTCAGGTCCACCTGCTGAACTTTCGCCAGCCCGAAATCTACAATTTTGACCAGTTCGTCATTAGTCACCATCATATTGGCAGGCTTGATATCTCGGTGGATTATGCCCGCCTGGTGGGCCCGAGCCAAGCCCTCAGCAATTTGCACCGCATAATTTAACGCTTTTCCGACAGGCAGTGGCCCGCGGGCGATTTTCGTTTTCAGGGTCTCCCCCGGGTAGTAGGCCATCGCAATAAAATGCCGGTCGTCGCTAGATTGTCCAATCTCGTAAACCGTGGCAATGTTGGGATGATCCAGTGCCGAAGCCGCCTTTGCCTCTTGCACAAAGCGCCGCTTTGCCTCATCGCTGGTCGACAAGTGCGGAGGCAGGAACTTAAGTGCCACACTTCGGTCCAACCGGGTGTCACACGCCCGGTAGACCACGCCCATCGCCCCGCCGCCCAGATACTCCCTGACTTCGTAGCGCCCAACCGAGGTACCCTCCAGCTCAAGTGGATCCGGACCGGCACCTGGCTGGTCTGTTCTGATGTCCACCTTCTCTTTCCACAAGTTAGCCTTTTCAGGCAAGCCGGCGTGCTCGTAATGCCAGGTCATCCGGCTTTGAAGTCCATTGATTGAGCCGGTGTAAATATCTTCGGTGGCAGCAGCCACTCGCTCATGCAACCAGCGCCTGTGGGCGTCGCTGAGTTCCCCATATGCCACTTCGCGTAGCTTGTCATGGGTAAAATCGTACTCCCCGGAGCGCTGCCGGCGCATGATGTGCTGCCCGATGAGCTCTTCCAGGGCTTCAATTAAGGCTGGCTCGTCCAGCTCACTTGCCTGCCGGAGAATATCGAGGGTAAACTCCCGTCCAATTACCGCGGCCACTCCCATCAGCTGCCGGGCCTGACCGGAAAGGCGGCGAAAGCGGGATGATATCACCTGGTTGACTTTTTTGGGTAACGGCTGATCGGATGAGACCTCATCCTGATAGGAGGATACTTCAGAATCAACCTCGTCCATCCACTGACCTTCCCGCACCGCTTCTACCACGAATAGCGGGTGACCTTCCGACTCCCGGTACAGCCGCTTTGCCGCTGTCTCCGCGATAGATTGCCTGGCAACCGAGGAAGCCAGCACTTCCGTTTCCTCCTCATTCAACATGCCCAGCGAGAGCTCCTGCAGTTGTTCCTGGCGGCGCAGCACCTGGAGGAGGGTTTGCAGGTGTTCGTTGGGGGCGGCCTCGACCGGCCGGAGGGCACCGACCAACAGAAGTTTTTGGTCCGGGTGGTTGTGGAAAAGGTAACTAATCCACTCCAGGGTCTGGCGGTCGCACCACTGCAGGTCGTCGATAAACAACAGCCGGGGCTTGTCGCCCGCCGCCAGTCCCCGGGCGATCGCCTCATAGAGCTGGCGCTGTTGCCAGGGTTCGCTGATTGGGCCGGGTAGGGAGAGATCGGGATGCTCGGCCAGGAGTTCAGGCACAAGCCGTACGAGCTCGGTCAGCCACAACGAGTCTAATCCTCCAAGGTGTTGATGAATCGCCTCTTCTTTAAGCCAGTCGATCACCGGGCCGTAGCTAAATGCCCCGGCGGCCTCGTAGCAACGACTGTAGGCGGTGGGGTAGCCCTGGTTTCGGAGGGTATTCATAAACTCCAGGCCCAGCCGGGTTTTACCAATCCCCGGTTCGCCCTTGATAATTACCGCCTGCATCTGACCAGACAGGGCTTGCCTCCAGGGTTTCTGCAATATTTCCCACTCATGGTCGCGACCCACCAGTGGCCAATCATGATCAAGCATGCTTTCTTTAGGTGGCGGGATCTCATTATAGCCTTCAACAATCTGTTGATACAATCGCCGGGTTTCCGGGGCAGGCTCGCTCTTAAGATCTTCTCGAACCAGATCGAAATACTCCCTATAAGTGTTTATCGCGTTCGCCCTATCATTATTCTTCGAATACAACTCCATAAGCTTGCGACAGGCAGGTTCACTGTACGGATCGCTTTGCTGTAACTTCCGAGCGTATGAGATAGCAGCTTCATAATCCCGGTGTATTTCCAACAGATGGATCAATTCCTGTAAAATATCCTGGTAATGCTGATGAAGCTGATTCCTGTAGGATTCGATCCACTCAGAATAGCAGCCGGGAAGTAAGGGGCCATTATAAAGATCAGCAGCCTTCTTGAAGGTCTCAATCTCACTAATTTTGTCATCGGAAGTTAATAATTGCTTGGCCAAGTGCTCGAATTCAGCTACATCCAGGATCAGGGACTTCTCAGAATTCCACCGTAAATTTTGATTATCAATAAAGATAAACCGATCGGAACCGGGTAACGCCTTTCTCAGACGGTACAACAAGTTGCGCAGATTCGTAAGAGCCTGTTGCTCGCTACTGTCTGGCCAGAACAAAAAAGCGATATGTTTGCGGGAGACCGTTGAATTTCGATGCAGAACTAAAAAAACTATTAATTCTTGAAGGCGGGAAGTGTGCACATCCGTTGCGGGCTCACCATTGTAGCTCATGTTAAATCCGCCTAACAGCTCGATATGCAATTTAGCTTGCATTGGGAATAACTGTAGAGTGGAATTTGATACCATTCAATACTTGTAAATAAATAAAAAATAATGACTTGAACTACTTTTTAAGGGTTTTAAAACGATTTTAAAGGGGGTAGGTACTACAGGCGATAGCTGCAGGCAAGGAGATTGCAAAAGAAGCCGTTACAGGTATAGTTATTTAAAATTATTATTCGCCCACAGGATGATTGATAGCAGAATATATGGTATACTTACGAATCCCTTTTTTAACAGGAGGTGCAGCAAGTGATATGTCCAAAAAACGGAAACCAGAACAAATAATTGGCCGGCTTGAGCACGTCAGTTTCCCGGAATGGGATCTGATTGACCTGGATGCCAAGGTGGACACAGGGGCATATACTTCCAGCCTGCATTGTCACCATATTGAAAAGATAGGTGAGAACCATATTCGATTTAACTTGCTGGACCCTTCGCATGATACCTACAACGAGAAGTTATTCAAGCTCCCAATTTACAAGGAGAAAACAGTAAAAAGCTCAAACGGAATTACCGAACAGCGATATGTGGTAAAGACAAAAATCCTGCTCATGAATCAATTGTTTGATATTGAACTGTCTCTTACTGATCGCTCAGAAATGAGTTACCCGGTATTATTGGGAAGAAAACTACTCAAAGGCCGGTTCCTTGTGGATGTCTCCCGGAAATATCTATCCAATAAGAATTCAAAAGAAGAAATTTACTAACTATAAATGCACATTGTCGTTCTCTCTCGTAATGCAAAGTTATATTCAACCAGTCGCTTGGTGGAAGCCATTGAGGAAGCTGGTCACAAGGCCACAGTTCTTGATCACTTAAAATGCGATATCGTAAGTGAAAAGGATAATCCCTGTATTTATTACCGTGGCACAAAAGTAACCGGCGTTGATGCTGTTATCCCCCGGATTGGTGCCTCGGTAACCTTTTATGGTTCTGCGGTGGTCCGTCAGTTTGAGATGATGAAAGTGTTTACCGCTGTAGACTCGCAGGCGTTGGTTCGTTCCCGCGATAAGTTGCGCAGCCTTCAGATTCTAGCGAGGGCAGGGGTGGGAATGCCGAAAACCGTTTTTACCAACTATTCCACAGAAGTAAAGAAGATTATTGACAGCGTGGGCGGCACACCGCTGATTATCAAATTGCTGGAGGGAACACAGGGGGTAGGTGTGGTGCTCGCACCAACTCAAAAAGCTGCAGAATCGATGATACAGGCGTTTCACAGTATGAAGGCGCGTGTTATTGTGCAGGAGTTTGTGAACGAAGCCAAAGGAGAAGATATCCGCGCTTTCGTTGTGGATGGCAGAGTGGTGGGAGCTATGAAACGCAAAGGCAAAGAGGGGGAATTTCGCTCCAATATTCACCGAGGTGGTTCCACAGAGTTGATCAAATTAACCGATGAACAGCGGCGGGCTGCCCTTATTGCTACACGCTCTATGGGGCTCTCCATCGCTGGTGTGGATATGCTGGAATCAGACCGTGGCCCGTTGGTGCTGGAAGTAAATTCATCTCCCGGGCTTGAAGGCATTGAAAAGGCAACAAAAAAGAATATTGCCGGTAAAATAATAGCATATGTAGAGCGCAAGGTCACCCAAAACAGAGCAAGAACCAATAAACGCCGTAGAGTAAAGAGTGATGCCTGATTTTATTTCGATCAACAAGCATAAAATCGGGAAGGGTGGACAACAGCAGATTCAGCTCAACATTGCACGGCTTCCCACCTACACCAATATCGACCTGCCGGTGCATGTGTACCGTGGGAATGAGGATGGGCCGGTGCTCCTGCTGACAGGCGGGCTCCATGGCGATGAAATCAACGGGATCGAAGTGATCCGGCGGATGATTGTTCGGGAGTTAATTGTACCGGAAAAGGGTTCAGTAATTGCGATACCGCTTGTTAATATTTACGGTTTTATTCAGAATGCACGAGGTGTGCCAGACGGAAAAGATATCAACAGGAGTTTCCCCGGTATTAAGACCGGATCTTTGGCAAAACTCTTGGCCTATACACTGATGAACAAAATTATTCCCCAGATAGATTACGGTATTGATTTCCATACCGGTGGCGCCTCTCGAGCCAACTATCCACAAATTCGCTGTACCCTGAATATTGAGAAAAACCGTGAGCTTGCAAAAGCGTTTGCTCCGCCAGTGATCCTCAATTCAAACCTTATTGATAAGTCTTTCAGGAAATCGGCCTATCGAAAAGGGAAGCATATTTTGGTGTATGAAACGGGAGAAGCACAGCGGTTCGACGAATTTGGGATTCAACAGGCTATTGATGGAACGCTTCGCATGATGAAACACCTGGGCATGCGGAAATCAGCACCGGAAAAGGACTACGATACCGAACTTTATCCAAAGTCTACCTGGATTCGAGCAAAATATGCCGGTCTGTTCCGTCCCCGTATTGCGTTGGGTGATCATATTAACAAACGACAAGTGCTGGGACGGATCACCGATCCCTTTGGCAATGAATCCTTTAACGCCGTATGTCCCCATGACGGAAGGGTTATCGGCATTAACAATACCCCCGTCGTTCACAAAGGGGATGCCCTTGTTCACTTAGCTTACAACAAAAACAAAGAAGATTAGTAAAACCAGAATGACTGACGATATTATATTTCACCTTGTTACCCAACCTGAATGGAAAGCCCACCAGGATGCCGGGCTATATAAACCGGAATCGCTCGAAGATGAGGGCTTTATTCATTGTTCAAATGGGAGCCAGGTTCAGGAAGTAGCCAATCGATACTTCAAGGGAGAGAAAGAACTGATGCTTGTTGTGATTGATGCAGCCAGTGTAGAGGCAGATGTTAAAATGGAAAGCGCAAGTGATAGTGATGAAAAGTTTCCACACATCAAGGGACCACTGAACATTGACGCTATTATTGACAAGATTCAACTTTTACCGGAAGATGACGGTACCTTTTTTATTCAGTTTGAAACCAATGACTAATCCCTGCCCATCACAAAAATGGTATGGGTGGTTATTATTAGGATACTTTTAAAAGGTAAGATCGTCTCAGCCGGCAGTGGACATATCTCTTTAAGAGGAGTGTAGATGCCTAATCCTGTTCCAACCTGCCGTCAATAAAATGAATGACCCCATTGCTGGCCCGAATGTTGGGTTTTACAATCCGAACACCGCCTGTCACTTCGTTAAGCATAATGTTGCTTTGTTGGTCTTGGGTAATTGTTAAGACCAATCCCCCCATTGTGGGAGCTTTGGACATGGCAACAATTTGCCGCTTGGTGGCCATACCGGTAAGAACATGATTCATAACAAAGTTTCTTGCCCAGGATTTGTCTGCTCGTTTTATTCGGTCCTCCAGATTCGCAAGGGCCTTATTAGTGGGGGCAAAGATGGTGTATGGACCGTTAGAGTTGAGTTGTTGCCCAAGTTCCGCTTTATCAATGGCTTCTACAAACAGGCTTACTTCCTGGTGTTTGCTGATGATGTCATAGACCTGTTGGGCAGGTGCCAATACCGGAATTATGACTAATATGCAAATGAGAGCTCCGAAGTTAGCGAAGCCCCTCTCGTAGATATATCCCATTGTTTTAGGTTCTTAATTTATAAATGTCGTCTGTTTCTCGCCGTCTCTCTACTTGCTAACTAATCCAGTTTACTACTAAGTAACAAATTATTTTAATTATTTCATCATTAGGTAATCTTATCAATTGACTTTTTTAACTGGTCAAAAACAATTGGTTTCACCAAATAGGCAACAAAAGCGGTTTCTTTTGCCCTCTCAATCGTCGTCTTGTCAGAATTACCTGTTACGTAAATAACGGGAACGTCATTATTTTCCCGAATCTTTTTCATCGCATCTATTCCGTCTATTTTACCCTCAAGCATAATATCCATCAGAATCAGGTCAACCTCATTTTTTTTTACAGTTACTATGGCTTCTTCACCCATAGTAACACTGTTGACCAACTCATGACCTAATCGCTGCACCATTCTGCTCAACATCAGTGATAGCACACGGTCATCTTCAACAATGAGTATCTTCATAAGATTTTACACGTACGTAGAAATTAATTTTTAAACATGATAAAGATTTTTTTAAGAATTCCAAGTTATAAAATCGCTTAATCTTATGTTGTGCAAGCGTTTAGAGGAAGAAAATATTTAGTATCAAGCTTAACTTCAGCAATTAAATCTATTTCAGAGATCACCACTTATTGGTTCATTTCTATTATTGCAAATAACCTCTATCTGTTTGTTAAATATGATCTTGGAGTATGTATTTGATGTCAAAACAAGAGTTCGATAATACCAAGTCAATAATATCTTATTGAGTTAAGCAAATTGAGTTCCGGGGATTTCTCTTAAAAACGTTTAGAAAATTTTAAAGTAGGGCAGAGGGTTTTCTTCTTCCAATATACAGCAGGTAATCCCAGAGGCCAAGGTAGGCTTTTTTACGGTGTTGGATCATCGGCATAAAGTAGGTGTCGAGAAGTGACAGCAGGTGGCCATCCATATCTACGTGGTTAATCTCCATCCAGCGTTGAAACCAATTGAATGGGGTCGTATAAAAATCTACTATCGCAATATAGCCGTCGTTGGCAAGGTCAGAATAGACTTGCTCCATAATCGGTTCCGCCTGTCTGCCTAACATAGAAAGTGAATACGATAACAAAATTAAATTGAAGGGTTCAAACTGAAATTCACTGTCACCATATGCACCGTTAATCAGTTGTACCTGTTGACCATTGCTCACCTTTTTACTGGCCTGCTCAATCATATCCTCCGACAAGTCGATTCCGTATATTTGGGCATCGGGAAACAGGAATTCCAGGTGGGCAAGGTTTTTCCCTGTTCCACAACCAATTTCAAGAATCCTGGGATTTGCTGGGAGATCCGGGATTCGATTTAGCAGTTCTTCTCTTCCAAAAAGGAAACTCCACCGGGTCCAGTCATAAATTATGGAATGAACCCGGTAGTAATTCTCCAGCTTTTTGTTTCGTTCTTCTTTGGTGTTCAGTTCCACAGGTACAATCTTTAAGGTTCAACGATTCCAAGATGTGTACTTCCATATGTACCCACCCTGTCTTCATGATGCAGCCGGTTTGTCAGGTCAGTATTAAATTTTACCCTTTCCTGGATAAAGGGGGGCAGAAAGTCAACATTTCGGCAGGCCGAACGAAACAGGATGCGTGCTCGCGGGGCCGCATTTTCGAGGATAAGTCTCCATTCCTCTTCTAAATCCGAGGGATTGGCATGGGCCATCCAGTCTTGGTGATCAAGCAAAACAAAGTGTGAGTAGGAATCCGGATGGGTTTGCAGGAAATTTGAGAGAGTTGTGGTATGAGGATGTATCCTCTCAGACCGGGTTCGCAACTTGTTAAAATTTGGTGGTTTGAGATAATTCGGGCAGCAGGTAGGAGTATAGGATCCTGTGATATATACCCGCCAAAAGTAATTGTCACGTATCGGAAGCTCTGTAAATACATGTTTCATAGAGTCACGGATAAACTGGAAAAGCCCCCCGTCCCACTGTTCTTCAATAAGATTTCGCTGGGTTTCAGGGACGCCCAGCAACGCCATTGTGGAATTGCGTTTCAGCAGCCAGCGGGAAAACCCATTCCAGAGCTCAGGTTCAATTTCCTGGTAATAATATTCCTGTTCTTTGAGTGAGGAGGAATCCAACAGGTTGAGTGCCTTGGTATATAGTCCTTTTCGTTTTATATGCCGGTGCATCATCAATGCAATTTTGCCGGATGTGCCACGAAAGTAGAACGAGGGCTGACTTGAACTACCACTAAAATAATTAATATGTTTGTCCCAAAATTTCCGCGCCTCTGGTGAGATATGAGACTTCAGATACTGCTCGTATGTAAGCCGTGCCGCAGAGTGGGATCCACGGCCCAGGAAGTCAAAAAGCAGCCCGTGACTCCCGTGCTCAAAGAGCGCTTGTTTTAGCTCAAGCAGTGCATTTTGGTTGGGATTTGCATCTACAGCGTGAACCGTTTCAGGGTCATCCAGCAGGTAATCAAGGGCATTGCAACCCGCGCTGGTAAGCATGACAATTTTGCTGTCAGAGTTAATGTTCAGCAACTTTCTATCAATACGTGGGTCCTCCCAGCAGGTGTTATACACTAGGTGGTTAGTGACAATGGAATCGAAAAATCGATTTTGAATATTTTGAACCAGTTGTTTTATAGCAGACATATATTACCTTTTTTGATCATTTGGTAATATAAGGGATGGATATTTATATCGTATGAATACAGGATTACCTCAATGTTAAGAAGTATTAAATTGAGGCGTGAGATTCAGTTAGTAATTATTATCTTTTAAGGGATTAACAACTAATCAAAAATACCATGGCAAAGAATCAATCGACACCCGAAAACGAGACGACTGAACAGCAGGCTGAACTGGAGGAAAAGATCTCCTCGTACGAGAAGCTGCTGGACCGACTGAAAAAAGAGCGACGGCATGTGGAAGATGAACTCAGCAAAGATTACCGTAATGCCCGCCGTTACGTCCGCTCACATCCTGAAGAGGGGATTTTAATGTCATTTGTGGGTGGAGTTGCGCTTGGAATTATAATAGGAAAATTAACAAAGTAGTTATGAGTAGTGAGTCTTGAGTTGTGATCATAAAACAGTGCCTATATTTCATTTTAGAATCACTCAAGACTCAATACCCATGACTTAAGACTAAGTACTTATGAGTAATCCTACCACTATCAACCTCGATGAACTTGATGAACTTTTTGAGCGCGTGGATGCGCTAAGGGGGTATCTTTGACTATGATCAGCGCAAAGTACGAATTATAGAACTGCAGGAGCAGAGCCAGGCCCCAAACTTTTGGGATGATCCGGAGCAGGCCCGCCAGGTGATGAAAAAGCTGGATCACGAAAAGAGCCTGGTCAACAGCTGGGATGAGCTCAATGAGCTGCGTGAGAGCATCCAGGTCTATCAGCAGTTCCAGGAAGAGGGCGAAGATGTGGCCACCGAACTGGAGCAGGAGATAGCCAGGCTCAAAGAAAAGCTTGCCGATCTCGAGTTTAAGAATATGCTCAGTGAGGAAGATGATCATCGCGATGCCATCGTCACCTTCAACCCGGGTGCCGGCGGGACCGAAAGCCAGGACTGGGCCGAGATTCTCTACCGCATGTATACCCGCTGGGCCAAGAAAGAGGGCCACGAAGTCTCGGTTATCGAATACCAGCAGGGAGACGTTGCCGGAATCAAAAGTGCTACCATCCAGGTAGAGGGCGACTACGCCTATGGCTTCCTGAAGTCGGAAAGCGGTGTTCACCGGCTGGTGCGCATCTCTCCGTTTGACAGCAACTCCAGAAGGCACACCTCATTTTGCTCTGTCTTTGTTTCTCCACTTGTTGACGACTCTATTGAAGTGGATATCAACGAAAGTGAAGTGGAGCTGCAGCGCTTTCACGCCAGTGGCGCAGGGGGACAGAACGTGAACAAGGTGGAAACCGGTGTGCGCCTGATTTGGGAGGGAGAACTTTCCGACGGCTCAACCGAGCGAGTGGTCGCTGAATGTCAGCAGGAGCGCTCGCAGATGCAGAACCGCGAAAAGGCGATGGTGCTGCTCAAATCAAAAATATATGAGCTTGAGAAGCAGATCAAGGAGCGGGAGAAGGCGAAGCTGGAAGCCTCCAAGAAAAATATCGAATGGGGTTCACAAATCCGTTCCTACGTATTTCATCCCTATAATATGGTCAAAGACCACCGCACCGAACACGAAACTTCAAATGTGGAAGCGGTGATGGATGGCGAACTCGATGAATTTATTAAAGCATACCTGATGCAAGATGCCATATCATAATTTTGATTTTCTCGTCATCGGCAGCGGCATTGCCGGACTTACCTTTGCCCTCAAAGCAGCAGAAAAGGGCTCGGTGGGCATAATCACAAAAAAGGAAATTATGGAGGCCAACACGGCCTATGCGCAGGGAGGCATAGCCGGTGTGTTCAACACCGAGCAGGATTCCTTCGAAAAGCATATTGAGGATACCCTGGAAGCAGGTGCCGGCCTCTGTAATCGCAAAGCGGTTGAGTGTATTGTACGGAATGCGCCCAGGCTTATTGAAGAACTCATTAAAATGGGAGCTGAGTTTACCCGCAAAGAGGGGGAACTGCACTTGGGAAGAGAAGGCGGACATTCCGAAAACCGCATCGTCCACGCTGCCGATGCCACCGGGTGGGAGATCGAGCGGGCACTGGTCAGCAAAGTTCGCAACCATCCCAATATTGAGGTTTTTGAGCATCATTTTGCCCTTGATTTGCTCACTGAACACCATCTTGGCAAAGATGTAAAGCTAGATGACCCGATAACCTGTTATGGGGCTTACGTGTTGGATGAAAAGGAAGAAGCGGTCCACCGGATGCTTTCCAAGGTGACGGTGCTTGCTGCAGGCGGGGCAGGACAAGTGTACCTGCATTCCACTAATCCCGCTGTTGCGACCGGTGATGGCATTGCGATGGCCTACCGGGCAAAAGCGCGGATTGAGAACATGGAATTTGTCCAGTTTCATCCCACCTCACTGGCTATTCCCGAGGCCGATTCATTCCTGATTTCGGAAGCCGTTCGGGGGTATGGTGGAATCCTCAAAAATGCCGACGGTGAAGCATTCATGAAGCAGTATGATGCGCGGGAGGAGCTGGCACCGCGCGATATCGTAGCGCGGGCCATTGATGACCAGCTGAAGAAGAGTGGGGCAAAGAGTGTATTCCTTGACATCACCCACAAAGACGCTGAAAAAACTAAGAAAGCATTCCCCACCATCTATGAAACGTGTCTTTCATATGGACTGGATATCACCAAGAAACCAATACCCGTGGTGCCGGCAGCCCACTACACTTGTGGTGGCGTAGCAACCGACTTGGATGGTGCCAGCAGCATCAACCGGCTCTTTGTATGTGGAGAAAATGCCTGCACTGGCGTGCACGGGGCCAATCGCCTGGCTTCCAATAGTTTACTCGAATCACTTGTGTTTGCGGACAGGGCAGCTGAGAAGGCCGTTCAACTTGTCGATGATTTTCAAATCAACGATAAGATACCGGAGTGGGATGCCAGCGGTACGGTTAATACCGAGGAATGGATACTGGTCTCCCACAATAAGCAAGAGGTTCAGCAGGTGATGTGGGATTATGTCGGGATTGTGCGCAGTGATCTACGGCTGGAACGGGCCATGCGCCGCATCAATATGCTGAATGAAGAGGTCGAGGATTTTTATCAGCGTACGCGGGTTAGTGTGCCACTCTGTGAACTGCGCAATTTAATCAGCGTGGCGCATATCATCGTACAATCGGCAATGCAGCGAAAGGAGAGCCGGGGACTGCATTACACAACTGATTATCCCGAGCCAGCTGACGAAAAAATTACTACCACCATAGAATAAAATTTATTATGATTACCGTTGGCATTACCGGGGGAATTGGGAGCGGTA
The DNA here is from genome assembly GCF_031569985.1 of Aliifodinibius sp. S!AR15-10. Lineage (NCBI taxonomy): Bacteria > Pseudomonadati > Balneolota > Balneolia > Balneolales > Balneolaceae > Fodinibius > Aliifodinibius sp. S!AR15-10. Next base: position 40,630 of record NZ_JAMQKA010000008.1, read on the forward strand.
AAACTACGGTATGTGAAATATGGGAACGGCTCGGCGCCTATGTATTAAATGCCGATGATCTGGCAAAAAAAATTATGGTGGAGGATGAGAAGGTCATCGAACAGATAAAGCAAACGTTCGGTGAGGAATCCTACCACAAGGGCGGTCAGATAAATAGGGAGTATCTGGCTGCCCAGGCTTTTCAAAAGGGCAGAGTCCAGGAACTGAATGCCATTGTCCATCCCAGGATACCCCAAAAAAGCGATAGCATTAAGCAAGCCGCAGAAGAACAGGGATATGAACTTTTTGCGTATGAGGCTGCTCTATTATTTGAGAATCTGAGGCCCGGTTTCCTGGATTATATTGTATTGGTGTTGTCTGACAAGGAGATACGCGTTGACAGGGTTACCCAACGTGATGAGGTGTCCAGCCGGCAGGTATTGGAAAGAATAGAAAACCAGAAGGATTTTGAGGCTCTTAAAGATCGAGCTGATTTTGTGATTTATAATAATGATACGCTCGAAACCTTAAAGCAGAAGGCTGAAGACCTATATCAAAAGCTTTTGGGAATAGGGAAGAATAGATAAAAATAAATCCACCGTTAACTTAAATTACATTTCTAAAAAGGATATCATGTTAAAAACCGCCTCTTATTCATTTCTTTTATTATTCTTTTCAATCATAAGTTGTGCGCCGGAGAATAGTTCAAATTCAGGGGAAATCGATCCTGAAGTGACCAAAGAAGTACTTGAACATCATTGGGAGACATTCAAGGCAAACGACCTGGAAGGAGTGATGGCCGACTATACCGAAGAATCTGTATTAATCACCCCGGATGCAACATACAGGGGGCTGGATGAAATTCGTCAAAATTTTATAAATGCTTTTGAGGCTTTTCCTGCCGATCAGGATCCACTTACGCTCAACAAGAGTGTGGTAGTAAAAGATATAGGGTATATCCTGTGGGAAGCTTCCACTGATCAATTTGAGCTGCGTTTTGCTACCGACACGTTCGTAATTCGCGATGGGAAAATTATCCGACAGACATATGGTGGCGTGACCGACCAGGATTTGCAGTGAAGACAAAATTAGTTTTAGAACTATATGAGAGTTGACATCTTTTGGGTAAAGGTGTCAACACTTTTTGATTCAAAGCACTAACCCGGATTTCTCACCAAGAAATTTGTTCCTCAGCAAGGCCCACCGTCACATAAAGCTATGGAGGGCAGGCGAAGGCAAGTTTACTCTCCGAAGCATTGTGCGTAGGAGAGCGATTTTACCTTCAACGTAGTTGAGGTGTAAATTTCGTAGCAATCTGCATAGTGTTAATTTTACATCTGGCTAATTTTATTGGTTAAAATCACGATTAACAGCACTTTACAGTAACAAACTATAAATATTGTGAGAAATGCGGGTTAAGATGGATAAAAAACTGGTAACAGCCCTGCTGCGTGAGGAAAATCTTGTTCTGGAATCTCCTGTCAAATTTCGACCCCTAGCCGGTGGCGTCTCCTCTGATATCTCGCTTGTGACGGATGGTCAACATTCCTACGTCGTAAAACAGGCGCTCCCAAAATTGCAGGTGGAAGACGACTGGTTCGCCGACATTGCACGCAACAATATTGAACAGGATTTTATCCGGTTCATGAAGAAATACCAGCCAAATGCCGTTCCAGAATTGCTCTATAGTGACGAGGAGCACCATTTGTTTGTGATGGAGTACTTGGATGAGGATTTCCAGAACTGGAAACAACAGATGCTGAAAGGTGAATTTGATCACAATATCGCACGAAATGCGGCTGGAGTTCTTGCCGGCATTCACAAAAAATCATGGCAAAATCATGATCTTAAACAGCAGTTTGACAATGAGTCCAATTTTCACAGCCTGAGGACAGAACCCTATCTCATCACCACGGGGAAGCACCATCCCAAACTCAAACAGCTTTTTCTTGAAGAAGCTGAGCGACTCAAACACCACCGGGAGGCCCTGGTGCACGGCGATTTTAGTCCCAAAAACATTATGGTAGAAGGAGACCGGGTGGTATTGCTGGACCATGAAGTGGCTTGGTTTGGTGATCCGGCGTTCGACCTGGCGTTTTTCCTGAATCACCTGTACCTGAAAATGCTGCATCACTATTATAAACATGAAGAGATCAAAGATTTAACGGAAACGGTATGGAAGGTTTATTTCAACAACGTTAATAATCTAAATCAGAATTTAGAGATAAGAACAGGCCGTTTGCTGCAGATGCTCATGCTGGCAAGAGTGGACGGTAAGTCGCCGGTGGAGTACCTGGAGGAAGGGGAGAAGGCGTTTATCCGATCGTTTGTACATGAATGGCTGCCAAAGCAATTATTTTCTCAATCAGAGATTAATATGAAATGGAAATCTGCACTAAAAGAAACTCAGTTTGAAGATTAAAGATATTGACGCTTTCCAGGTATTCGATTCCCGTGGAATCCCGACAATTGAAGCCGAGGTAGAACTGGAAAACGGGATAAAAGGCTCGGCCATCGTTCCTTCAGGTGCCTCTACCGGGCAATACGAAGCCTTGGAACTGCGTGACGGGAATATGGAGAAGTTTGCGGGCAAATCTGTTTTTAAGGCGATTGATAATATCAAAAATGAGATCAAGCCTGCGCTGATCAACAGGGAGGTTGAGGAGCAGGCAACACTGGATGGCGTAATGATCAACCTGGATGGCACGGCCAATAAAAGCGGATTAGGCGCCAATGCGATCCTGGCTGTATCGATGGCCCTGGCACGGGCGTCGGCGGCTGTCCAGGATCTGCCGCTCTTTAAAACATTGGCTGATGGTGAAGGAAATCTACTGCCGCTCCCTGAAATTCAGATCATAGGCGGTGGGGCTCACACCAACGGGCGCATTGATATCCAGGATTTTATGATTATCTGCACCGGGGCACAGAGTTACCGGGAGTGCCTGGAAATGACATTCAATGTATTTCACCAGTGTGGCGAGTTATTGGGGGAACAAGACAAGCTTGCAGGTGTGGCTGATGAAGGAGGATACTGGCCGGAGTTCGACACCAATGAAGAGGTCTTCGATGCCTTGATGGATGCAATCCAAAGGGCAGGGTACACGCCTGGGGAGGATGTTCACCTTTCACTGGACATCGCCGCCTCCGAATTCTACCAGGAGGGCAACTATCACCTGCAACTCGAAAATCGGTCATTATCTCCAGGGCAGTTTTATGAGGTTATAATCCGCTGGTGTTCGACCTATCCCATCATTTCGATCGAAGATCCTTTTTCTGAGACTGACACCCAAAACTGGAAGCGCTTTACGGAATCTTTTGGGGATTCCATACAAATCATCGGGGATGATCTTTTTACGACTGACATTGCACGGGTCAAAAAGGGGCAGGAGCAGAAGTTGGCCAACAGCGTATTGATCAAGCTGAATCAAATTGGCACGGTGACTGAGACTCTTAACTGTATTCAGCAGACGCAAGCTTCGGGTTGGAACCCAGTGGTTTCAGCGCGGTCTGGGGAGACTGAAGACCCGTTCATTGCCCACCTGGCTGTGGCCACCAACGCCGGACAGCTGAAAGTCGGCTCTTTCACACGTTCAGAACGGATGGTCAAATGGAATGAAGTTATTCGAATAGAGCGTAAATTGGGTGAAAAAGCCCGGTTTCTTGGAGCAGAGATTTTGTCGTTGTAGCCCGTAATGACAACTTCCATCCAGCTCATATTTTTAAATGGAATAAGAAGGAGGTGCAGCTCACTTGAAAAGTGGACTGTACCATTTTTGCAGAAGTACCTTCCATCTGATCTTGGAGTTGAATCATAAGCAAAAATAGCTGAGTGAAATACGCACCGGACGTCTACCCAAAAGCTCACAGTGACAGGCTATGGGTAATATTCACGAAACTCCGCAAGAAAGTCCCTCTGCCAGTATATGAGAGGGACTTTCTAATGTTATCTTTTAGCAGGATAGCACCTATCCGATGGTGGGATCGCACATATAAATTTGGTTTAGACTATGAATGAAGATGCCTGCTCCAGTACTTCATTTCGATCCAAAATGCTTTTATTGATGAGAAATGCGGGCTAATTGGATATTCGAGTTTATTGTAAGGGCACGGTGCACCGTGCCCCAACAGCTTGCTTATTTAAACCTGAATTTGAGCATAAGAATTACTCAAATACTAACTGTCACCGCGAGGAGCTTTTTTTGATCCTTGTTGCCTCAATGATGAGGTCGACGCGGCGATCTCCCCACTCGTTTGCTGTTCAGGCTCCCTCCCGACACCTGTTGGAGGCCGATGGTCGCTGAATCTCTCGAAATGGCAGTTCTCTTTAAATAAATAATGATTTTCCCTTATTACGTACAGATGTCGTACCCTTACTACGTACGGGTGACGTACCTTACTGGGTACGGGCGATGTACCCCTACTACGTACGTCCGACGGACATTACTTGTCGATGTAACGTACCTAACTATGTACGGATGGCGTACATTACTTGTCAGCCAGGCGGACATTACGTGTCGGGGTGACGGACATTACCGCGTACGGAGAATGAACGCCATATGAGTTGCCACCAACCTTATTCCCCTCACTTAATCCGTCATCTCATATTTGCCAAGGTTCTTTGTTAACGGCTTCAGCCCCGTTTACCCATCACTGCCGCCTGTCGGCGGATTTGTACACACAAAAGTATTAGCTCACACCTAAAAGTCCAGAAAATCCCTGCATTCAGAACTCATATAAGTGACTAAAGAGGAAAAGCAAAGCCCTGTTTAGTGACAGCCAGTGAGAAATGCAGACTCTAGTGCGATTCCCGCTTGACTTCGCTGCCTGATTTACCAACGAGGAAGTCGAGATCGGCGCCCAGGTGAGCCTGTTCAACGTGGTTGATATAGAGGTTCCCATAGCCGCGATCATAGTTTTCGTGTTCTGGAGCCGACCAGTTTTTACGTCGCTCTTCCAGCTCCTCTTCGGGTACATCCAGGTGCAACCGCTTGTTCTTGACATCCACCTCGATAATATCCCCGTTTTCAACCAGCGCGAGGTTACTGCCGGTGTAGGATTCGGGCGAAACGTGAAGGAAGGCGGTTCCAAAAGCGGTTCCACTCATGCGACCGTCAGAGATCCGCACCATATCTTCGACCCCTTCTTCAAGTAATTTCTGGGGAAGTGCCATGTTTCCTACTTCCGGCATGCCGGGATAACCTTTGGGGCCGACATATTTGAGTACCATTACCGAATCTTTGTCGATCTCCAAGTTAGGATCATCAACGCGTTCGTGGTAATCTTCAATATTCTCAAATACGACTGCTTTTCCGCGGTGTTTGAGGAGTTCTGGAGAGGCGGCAGAAGTTTTAATAACCGCTCCTTCAGGACATAAATTACCTCTCACCACCGTGATTCCGGCTTCTTCCTGGAACGGCTCATCAACAGAGGCGATGACGTCGCGGTCAAAGCATTCGGCGGCGGCGTTGTTTTCATACAGGCTCTTGCCGTTGGCCGTGATCGCATCGCCGTCCAGGTGATCTTTCAGCTCTTTGATAACTACGGGAAGTCCCCCGGCGTAATAAAAATCTTCCATAAAGTGATCGCCGGAAGGCTGCAAGTTGACAAGCAGGGGGATGTCACTGCCATATTTGTCGAAATCATCAAGCTTGATATCCACGCCGATGCGTCGAGCGATAGCGGTTAGGTGCACAATGAAATTGGTTGATCCACCGATGGCTGCATTTACTTTGATCGCATTAATGAAAGCTTCTTTGGTGAGGATATCAGAAGGGCAGAGGTCCTCCTCCACCATGTCAACAATCCGTCGGCCGGAACGGTGGGCCATCACCTTACGGCGGGAGTCGGCGGCCGGGATGGCGGCATTACCAGGTAGACTCAAACCCAAAGACTCAACCATTGAGGCCATCGTGGAGGCGGTACCCATAACCGCGCAATGCCCGCGACTACGACACATAGCACCTTCGGCAGCCTTGAGTTTTTCATCGTCCATCTCGCCCTTTTTCTGGTCGGCAGCAAAGCGCCATACGTCGGATGTAGCGATATCCTTGCCGCGGAATTTACCCGTGAGCATCGGCCCGCCAGATATGACCAACGCCGGAATATCGACGCTACAAGCACCCATCACCAGCGAGGGAGTGGTTTTGTCACAACCACACATCAGGATCACGCCGTCCAATGGATTGGCCCGGATCGATTCCTCAACATCCATGCTGGCAAGGTTGCGGTAAAGCATGGCCGTGGGACGAATCAAGGTTTCTCCGAGCGACATCACCGGGAATTCCAGCGGGAATCCACCAGCTTCCCAAACGCCTCGTTTCACCGATTCGGCCAGCTCGCGGAAATGGGCGTTACAGGGAGTCAACTCCGACCATGTGTTACAGATGCCGATGACCGGTTTCCCTTCAAATTCATCAGGGGGAAATCCCTGGTTTTTCATCCAGCTTCGATAGATAAAACCATCTTTACCTTTTTTCCCGAACCAATCCCTGCTGCGTAGTTTTTTATTGTCGTCAGAGCTCATAATCTTGTGTATTTATTATATGAATATTTTGTCATTAAAAATCCTTGAATCGAGCGATACCGCTTTACAATCCTTATCCCATAAATCGTGCCGGTGGAGTTCCCTTGTAGGGGAGCGTAACCTTGAAAAGAGAGCCAGATAGGGGAAACTCTTCAATATCCTTATCCGTCATATGTTCGCGGGCCGTTGTGATATACAGCTCGTTCATTTCGGGGCCTCCAAATGTGCAAGATGTTACCTGTGGAACGGGCAACAAAACCTGGTGCATGATGTCTCCATTATCAGGATCAATGCGAAGCACTTTGTACCCATTGTAGAGCGCAACCCAGAGTTTCCCTTCCGTGTCCATGGTCATGCCGTCAGGAACGGCATCTTCTTCATCAAGCTCAAAAACTTCCGAACGCTTCGAGACTTCCCCCGTTTTTTCATCAAAGTCAAAAGAGTAAATCGTGCGATCGGGAGAATCGATAAAATAGAAGGTGGAAGGATCTGTGTCCCAGGCCATTCCGTTGGGAATGGTAAGTTTTCCCAGTTTCTTACTGACTGTAAAATTTTGGTTCAGGCAGAACAGACTCCCGACGCCCGGTTGTACATCATAGGATAGCGTTCCAGCCCAGAAACACCCCTGTGGATCACACTTTCCATCATTGAACCTTTGATTGGGCAGGTGAGCTATGGGATCGGTAAGGTGGGTTATCTTTTGTTTCCCAAAATCATAAAGAGCGAACCCACTTTTGAGGGCCAATACCGCACCACCTTTTTTACGCAGGGCCAGTGACCCCACATGTTCATCAATTTGATAAACGGAATTCTCTTCTTTTTTAGGGTCATAGCAATACAGCTCACCGGAAAGGATATCCACCCAATACAGAAGTTCCTTCTCAACATCCCAGACCGGGCATTCCCCGAGCGTGGCATTATACTTGAACTGGAGCTTTGCTTCTGTGGTTGGAATTCCCATAGCTGTGATCAGTCGTTTTTACTACCTGCCGCTTTCAACCCGATTCCGCCGTCGATCCGGATCGGCTGTCCCGTAATAAAAGAGCCTTTTTCGCTGGCCACAAAGGCCACGAGCTCACCAATCTCTTCCTGTCTGGCCATCCGTTTCACCAAGTGAATGTCAATCGTTTCCTGGCGTGCCCGGACGGGATCAGCCGATTTTTTAAAAGCATCTTTGTTCAGCGGGGTGTCAACGCCTCCAGGACAGATCGCCACGCTGCGAATGTCAGGGGCGTAATCTACCGCAATGCTGCGTGTTAATCCGATCAGAGCCGCTTTCGAGGTGGCATAAGCCGCCACATTTTCCTGGGTGACATACGCCTGCACGCTTGATATATTGACAACCACGCCCGTCTCTTGTTGCTGCATATAGGGGATAGCGTATTTTGCACAAAAGAATGCCCCTTTTAGATTCACATTCATGAGCGAATCCCACTGTTTTTCTGAGGTTTCTGTGACCGTGGCGTAGTGAAGGATACCAGCGTTATTCACCAGCACGTCGATACCTCCAAAATGAGTGGCTGCCTGATCAAAGGCCTGTTCAACTTCCTTTTCACTGGAAATATCGCATTTTATGAATATACCTCTATCCCCAAGTTCTTTGCTGAATTCTGCCCCTGCTTCCCCATCAACATCCAGGAGTACAACCTGTCCATCTTCACGATGAAATATTTCTGCACAACCGGCGCCAATCCCTTTTGCCCCGCCGGTTATGACGATTGTTTTCCCTTTAAACGACATAATGTTGTCCGTTTACGAATTATATGCTTTTGCTTTTTGTCGGGATGATCCCAACCCTTCAATACCCAGCTCAACCTCATCTCCGGGCTTCAGATATTGTGGTGGATTAAATCCAAGTCCCACGCCTGCAGGCGTTCCGGTTGAAATAATGTCTCCGGCCTGCAGCGTCATAAACTGTGAAATATAGCTTACCAGGTAGGGGATATCGAAAATGAGCTTGCTGGTACTACCATCCTGTTTGAGTTCACCATTTACCTTTAGCCACAGTCGCAGGTCGTTAATGTCATCAATTTCATCTTTGGTTGCAATATAAGGGCCAAGTGGGGCAAATGTGTCGCAACTTTTACCTTTGACCCACTGTCCACCTTTTTCCAGCTGGTATTCCCGCTCACTGTAATCGTTATGCACGCAGTAACCGGCCACATAATCCATCGCGTCCTCTTTGGAAACATATGATGCATCTTTCCCGATGATTACGGCAAGCTCAACTTCCCAGTCCGTTTTTTTGCTGTTTTTGGGAATTACCAGGTCGTCATTGGGCCCTACAACAGAGGAGGTCGCCTTAAAAAAGAGGATCGGCTCCTCGGGGATATCCATTCCGCCTTCATTAGCGTGATCCTCATAATTAAGCCCGATACAGACAATCTTGCCGGGGCGGTCCACCGGGGGGGCCAGGCGCACGGAATCGTTAATTTTAGGCGCTGAGGCTGCGTTTTCTGCAACCCATTCTGCCAGCCTGCCGAGACCACCAGATTGGAAGAAGTCCCGGTTAAAGTCTTCACCAAATCCACTGGCATCAATTTTTGTTCCATCAGATAATATCAAACCGGGCTTTTCCTGCCCAACTTCACCAAAGCGAATTAATTTCATGTAATCTGTCGTTCTTTTTTAATTGTTAAACTAAAGTGATTTAGATTTTTGGAATTAGATTGCTCCATCTCATCACTGGTTTTGCAGATTGATGAATTGTTAGAGCATTACATTAGTATCAAGAATCCTATGCAAGCTTAAAATATACTACGTGTTTAAGGTCGTAAACCCACCGTCGATAGAGTAGTTGGAGCCGGTGATGAAGCCCGCTTCGTCAGAGCATAAATAGAGCGCCAGGGCGGCGATTTCTTCCGGTTTGCCCATGCGACCGATAGGTTGTGTTTGCGAGAGTTGTTCAAACATTTCTTCCTCTTGGCCTGGATACTTGTCTTCTAGGTATCCATCTACAAAAGGAGTGTGCACCCGCGCTGGGGAGATCGCATTGCAACGGATATCGTCATCAATATAATCCTTGGCTATGGAATAGGTCATTGTCAACACTGCACCTTTGGTCATGGAGTACGCAAACCGTTTCGAAATGCCCAGCGATGCAGCTACAGAGGCCATATTCACGATTGATCCTCCGCCACTCTGCTTCATCTTCTTCACTCCCGCCAGGGCGCAATTATACACGCCTTTGACGTTTACTGCAAACAGCCGGTCCATGTCTTCCTCAGTGGTATCCTCAAGCGTACCGATATGGGCTATACCGGCATTGTTTACCAGTATATCCAGGCTGTTTTCCTGTTCAAATATTTGATCAAACAGATTAGCAACTGCCTGCTGGTCGGTCACGTTCAAGCTGTGGAAGGAGGCTTTCCCACCGGAATCTTCTATTTCATCTACTGCTTGTTGACCAGAATCCCGGTCAAGATCTAAAATGTGCACGCTTGCTCCTTGCTGGGCAAAAACCTCTGCTATGCTTTTCCCGATTCCTTTTCCGCCCCCGGTAACAACCGCAGTTTTACCAGACATCTTGAACATATATTATCAACTATTTGTAGGATTAAACTTTTTGTTCTAATACTAACAGCTTCCCTATGTGTAATAAAAAAGCATGGTTTGATTACACATACAAACCGTCACATTTCTTACCCAAGTATATACAGATAAAATTTCATGAATTCTATCTGCATTTCACGGGTAGGAGCAGACCGCATATTTACAAAATTCTAGAAAAATATAGAGCGGAATATTATAGAAATATATTTTAGTTTGTAAGTAATCGGTTACTTATGGGATGTGTTACAAGGAATTCGCAAAAATATATTTTAAATAACATAACAGGCATTGACTCATTTTTATGAACAATAAAGGGAATAAACGAGTAATAACACTCGAAGAATTCATCATTAGAGGGCAAAATCGTTTTCCCGGCGCAACGGGTGAACTTTCACAACTGTTGAGAGACATCGGGTTGGCGGCCAAGATTATTTCTCGTGAGGTAAATAAGGCGGGCATCACTAATATTCTTGGTGAAGAGGGTTCGCAAAATATTCACGGCGAATCCGTTAAAAAGCTCGATCTTTTTGCTGACGATCAGCTAATTTCAGCCCTTGATCGTTCGAATATCACCTGCATGGTTATTTCTGAAGAAAATGATGGTATTGTACGTCTCAGTGCAGATGCCGGAAAGTATATCGTCTACCTGGATCCCCTGGACGGCTCCTCAAATATCGATGTGAATGTGTCTATCGGTAGTATTTTCTCGGTCTACATGAGAAAAATGGATAAGGATGTACTCGGCAAGGAGGAAGCCCTGCAGCCGGGTGTTAAACAGGTAGCAGCCGGATACGTCCTGTATGGATCGAGTACTATTATGGCATATACAACGGGTTTGGGTGTTTCGGTTTTTACACTAGATCCAAGCATCGGGGAATTCATTTTGTGCAATGACGACATAAAGATGCCCGAGTATGGGACGGTTTATAGTCTGAACGAGGGGTATTACAACTCCTGGGATCTGGGATTAAAAAAGTATATCAAATATTGCCAGGTAGAAGACAACGCTACGAAGCGTCCTTACAAAGCCCGTTACATCGGTTCTATGGTTGCCGACCTGCACCGAACGTTAATGCAGGGCGGTATTTTTATTTATCCTCACAGCAGTAAATACCCGAACGGGAAGTTGCGCCTGATGTATGAGTGCAATCCCCTGAGTTTTATTATTGAGCAGGCGGGAGGGATAGCTATCAACGGGGAGAATCGGATTATGGAAATTGAACCTCGTTCTATTCATCAACGAACACCCATCTATATCGGCTCAAAACAAAACGTGTTAAAATTGAAGGAGTTCCTTGATACCTACTCTGAAGAAGCAACTGGGGTGAGCTAATTCTTTCAATATGTTCAGCTCTGGTTTTTGTATTCAGATTCTTATGCATTAAATATCAGCCACACCACTAGGTCATAAAAACTGTTGAAATCAAAAGCAGTCCTAACTATTGCTATTCTGAAGGAGTTAAGCGAATTTTTTAAAATGAGATGCGGCTGTGAATAAAAATGAATAACCTTTATAAGTAGACCCCATGGGTTATGTCAGGTGGATTTGTATGGTATAAAACACTCTTTCTATTCTTTAGAAACTAAAAAGAGGCGCGTATTCGTATGACTTGTAGACTGATAGCTGTCTCGATACTCAGTTTTGTGTCCATTATGCTTCCCAAAATAGCGTATGCTCAGCATTCTGTAGCCCGTCAGTGGAATGAAATACTGCTGGAGTCAATTCGTTCCGATTTTGCGCGGCCTACCGTGCATGCCCGTAACCTTTATCATGCCTCTATCGCCATGTATGATGGATGGGCTGTCTATGACTATGTCGCCAAGCCCTATTTTCTCGGCAAAACCGTTGGAGGCTATTACTGTCCTTTCGATGGAATTACTACACCGGCAGATATTGAAAAGGCGCGAGAAGAGACCATCTCGTACGCCGTATTCCGGCTGCTGAGACACCGCTTTAAGCAGTCGCCAGGTGCTGACCAGTCATTTGCACGGTTTGATTCACTCATGCGAGCGTTGGGATTTGATCCTTCCTTCAGCTCCACCAGTTACTCTTCAGGGGGGCGGCTGCACTGGGGAATTATATTGCTGATCGACTCATCGAGTTTGGCCTGCAGGATGGTTCCAATGAGCAAAACAACTATGCCAACCGGTCTTATGAGCCGGTTAATCCACCTTTATTGCCAGAAGTGCCTGGTAATCCCGATATCGTGGATCCCAACCGTTGGCAGCCATTATCTCTGGAGGTCTTCGTAGATCAATCCGGAACACGATGCCGGGTCAGGTACCTGAATTTCTAAGTGCTGAATGGGGACAAGTTGTAGGTTTTGCTCTCGGTAACATCGACCTTGATATCTATGAAAGGGAGGGGAGTAATTACTGGGTATATCATGATCCGGGACCGCCTCCACTACTGGATACTACCAAGACCAGGAAAATCTCAGAAGCATATAAATGGAGCTTTGCACTCGTTGCGGTTTGGTCAGGGCACCTGGCTTCAAACGATGATAAATTGTGGGATATATCACCAGGCTCTATCGGCAATATTCAGTCACTTCCCGAAACGGTTCAGGAATACCCGTATTTCTATAAACTGTTGGAAGGGGGAGATATGGGAAGGGGGCATGCACGTAATCCATATACGGGTGAACCCTATGAACCGCAAATGGTCCCACGAGGAGATTACGCCCGTGTGCTTGCCGAGTTTTGGGCTGACGGACCCGAATCGGAGACACCTCCGGGTCATTGGTTCTCTATTCTTAACTATGTGAATGATCACCCGCTTCTAGAAAAACGGTTCAAGGGAACCGGACCAGTGCTGGGAGAGCTGGAATGGGATGTCAAAGCCTATTTTTCACTTGGGGGTGCAGTTCACGATGCGGCCATTGCAGCATGGGGAATCAAGGGGTGGTATGATTATGTGCGCCCGGTATCGGCTATCCGGTATATGGCGGAACTCGGTCAGGGCAGTGACCCAGGCCAGCCACGGTATCATCCCGGAGGTATCCCTCTGATTGAGAATTATATAGAATTAGTGGAAGAGGGCGATCCACTTGCGGGAAGTTCTAATCAGAATGTTGGGAAAATAAAGCTTTATGCCTGGCGTGGACCACAATATATCGATCAGCCAGAGACCATTGCTGCAGGAGTGGGGTGGATACTGGCAGAAAACTGGTGGCCCTACCAGCGCCCCACCTTTGTGACCCCGCCTTTTGCGGGCTACATCTCCGGGCATTCCACATTTTCGCGTGCTGCCGCTGAAGTATTGACTCTGATCACCGGTGATGAGTATTTTCCCGGGGGAATGGGAGAATTTTACGCACCCAAAAATGAGTTCCTGGTGTTTGAAGAGGGGCCAAGTGTCGATGTCACGCTACAGTGGGCAACCTACCGGGACGCCTCGGATCAGACCAGCTTGTCGCGCATCTGGGGCGGCATCCACCCACCGGCCGATGATATCCCTGGGCGTCGCATAGGTATAAAGGTTGGAGTGGCCGCTTTTCAGAAGGCCGAACAATATTTCCAGGGTGAGGCAACAACAGGAGAGGGGGAGCCGCAAACATTTGCCTATCCCAACCCACAACAAAGCGGGAAGCCACTTACCATAGCATTCAATGGGCCGGCATTCAATGTTTCCCTTGAGTTGTTTAATGTATTAGGCCAACGTGTTCGATCCAAACGGGAGGAAACACTTGCTGATCGGATCACGCTCAGCACCGATGCACTTGCCTCTGGCTTTTATATCTTGAAGGTCAGGGGGGCTAACTGGCAGTCCATACACAAAATGACGATTATAAAATAAAGATTAAGTAAATTCGCAGATAGAGGGGGATCTCAAGAAGTGAGAACTACTTTGTGCCTTCTCTATATTACCCCGGGTATTAGTTCATCAGCGATCTATACTATTCGGGATTGAAATTATCACCTATATCGTGTTAATCTACCTCTTGTTCTTTAAAGTCAAGTGCAGCTGAGTTCATGCAGTATCGCAGCCCGGTAGGCTCGGGGCCATCTTTGAAAACGTGTCCCAGGTGAGATTCGCATCGCGCACAAATAATTTCAGTTCGAGTCATAAAAAAGCTGTTATCTTCTCTTTCTTCAACTGCATTGGGTTGTATAGGTTGCCAAAAGCTGGGCCACCCTGTTCCTGATTTATATTTATGCTCTGAACTATAAAGCGGAAGTCCACAAGCCCCGCAGTAATAAATTCCTTCCTTCTTGTTATCCCAATACTCGTTGATAAAGGGAATTTCAGTACCTTTTTCACGCAGTATCCGGTACTCTTTGCCAGTTAATTGTTCTTTCCACTCTTCTTCGGTTTTATGAATTTTTGTGATGTCGGAGCGTGCCATGGTATCCTGGGGTTGGGTCGCAAGGCTAGTAGTTATATCCACCGTGGCTCTATGTGTATGTTTGGGGGCGTCATGTTTGGATGTACAGGCGCCAGCCAGCAGTAGGCTGATAATGAAAAAGAGAGAAGTTTTAATATCCATACATTCCTTGGTTTTGTATTGCTGTTACCTTAACAATACGAAAAGCCTATTGGTTCGGATTGGTTTGGTAAACATTCATGTCAAAATCCTACATATTTCTTGGTAAATCCTCCATCACTGGTCCAAAGGTCCAGTTCGCTGCGCCCATCCCGGTAATAACTGATCAGTCCCACAGGCAAACCATCAAACTTTCTGCCATAGTTGATAACTCCCAGCTGAATGCCCTGGCCATAGCCGACAGCATTGATCACCCCGGTTTGGATACCTTGAAAATCATCAGCTACATTTATGGTGCTTACGGCAATACCTTGGAAATTTTTTGCATAATTCCCGACGCCGGAGAACATTAGCCCCTGCATATCGCCACCCGAATAATTGAGTATCCCACTACTGGTAATGCCCTGCATATTGTCTCCAGCGATGTTTGCCAGGCCACTAAACAAAAGCCCCTGGATGTCATTTGTGGCCAGGTTGGCTATACCCGCAATCTGGATACCTTGTGATGCACCACCACTCCTGTTGAGGAGTCCGGATATTTGAATACCCTGCACATCATCCGAAGCGTAATTGGTGAGGCCAGCTACCTGGACACCCTGTAGTTCTTCTCCACTTATATTGAACAAACCGGATAACTGTATGCCAGAGGTCTCTTCATCTGAGTAGTTGCCCAGCCCTGCAACCTGGACTCCCTCTGCATAATATTTGTTGACATTTACCAGGCCGCCCAGCTCAAATCCCTCCTCGAGCGCGCCATTGTAACCGCCCAGAATGTTAAATGAATATTTTGAAATGTACTGATCTGCATCTATCCCGTTACTACTGAGACCAGGTACGAATGCGACCCGGAACATCCTGTACTCAAGCCCCGGCTGACGGCTTTGTTCTTCACCATCCTGAATTTGAGCAAATAACCCAGATGTAAATGCCATGCTGAAAATGAATAGAAAAGGAACACTTCGTTTAATCATGATTGGTATCTGTTTATTGGGATAACGTTCTGTGCCCAATACGGACCGGAATTAAAAATGTTTAGGCTTTGGAGGAGGGAATGCTCTAGAACGTTTAGCTTGAATAGTTGTTTTAGGGGTAGTCTCCTAATAGAATGTAATGCCCCCGTAAAATACATTTGAATCGACCCCGGGATTGATTTGCCCAAACTGGCCGTTTGACATGTGATGGTATTTATAACCAATTGTGAAGAAGGAGTTTGGGGTAATCATTACCTCCAGGCCCACACCCGCCTCAAGAGTGAAATTAAAATTTGTACCCAGCTCATTTGGGAAAGGATCAGAGAGATACATGAAACCTGTGGATGATTTAAAGAATGGCTGTACGATCTGGTTTTGTCGCGCATTTAGCTGCAGACCCACTGGCGTTAACCCAAAACCGGAAATTGAGGTAGGGGGTGACGTTTGTCGTTCTCCTGAAAGCTGATATTGAACATGCATATTCATTTCAACCACATACTTTAAAAGATAGTTGTGAGGAAATTTCAGGAGCTTACGATTATATCGCAAGCCCAGGACACTGAGTTTAGCCCCTGACGTTTTACCCCAAACCCCGTTGGAGGAGTGAAAAGAATAACCACCCCAAAAGGAATATTCATGGATTCCCGATTTTGCAGTCGAAATTTTGTGCTCATTATAGAATTCAGTAACTGATATGGAAGAACTGTCATTTTTTGTAACGCTTTGAGCCTTTACTGCCGATGCAACTCCCGCAAATAAGATTGCAAACAGGGTCGCTTCTAGAATGGTGAGAGTACAGTTTTTTAGAATCCTTGTTTTCATTCAGTGAATGTTTATGGCTCGACCGTAAGCGATGATTATTCAGAAGTTAGGATATAAAATGGGAATAATTAAATTTGATCATTTGAATCTTAAACTACGTCTTTATTCACGTTTGACGGTCACTAAGTGCTTGTGCTTCAACAAATACTCGTTTTACCCTTGGAAATTGCTCTTTAATCTGTCGATTTAACCGGGAGATCGACTCCTCTACTCGCTGAGAGTCAAGACCGTCCATGTAGTCAACACTTATATTCACAAGGATAAAATTTGGTCCCATATGCATCGTCAAAGTTTCGTTAACCCGCTTTATCTCTTTAAAATCATCAGCCATTGACCGGATTTGTCTTACAATTTCTTTGTCCGCGCTTTCGCCGATCAGCAATCCCTTGGTTTCATAAGCCAGCCATGCAGCCGTAAGTCCCAGTATGAGCCCGATAACGATGGATGCAATACCGTCCCATGCAGGGTTACCTGTATATTGTCCAAGGCCGATACCCACAAAGGCAACGATGAGTCCCAGCATGGCAGCTGTATCTTCGAAAAGAACCACAAACGTGGTGGGATCTTTTTCTTTTCGAACTGCTTCAAAATATCCCCGACTATCGCGCATAGCATTAAACTCTTTCCAGGCAAAATACCATGCACCGCCTTCAAAGACCATTGCCAGCCCAAGTACGATGTAATTGATATAGGGATCCTGTACAGGGTGTGGATCCATCAGGCTGTGGATACCCTCGTACAACGAAATGCCTGCACCGACAGCAAAAATCATTATTGCTACCACGAAACTCCAGAAATAGACCTCTTTGCCGTGCCCAAAAGGAAATTCTTCGTCAGCCGGCATCTTGGCACGCTTTAATCCGAGTAGCAGCAACAGTTGATTGCCGGTATCAACAAGCGAATGAATCCCTTCTGAAAGCATCGCTGAACTCCCAGTAGTCACCGAAGCGATGAACTTTGTGACGGCAATTAGTGCATTCCCAATAAGTGCAGCATAGATTACTTTCTTGGATGAGGAGGCCATTGTATTACGATGGATTATTTTGGAAAATTCTCCAGTAAGAAACTGAAAAGTATTTGGAATTAAAAAATCGGATTCTCAAATACCAGGTAACTTCATATCATGTTTATGCATCATCACACAGAAAAAGCCGGCTCCAAAATGGAACCGGCTTTAGATCTATTGAAAAGCTATGCCCGAAGATTGGAATTACATTTCCCCGGTATGGACAACACGCCAAATTTTGCCTTTTTGAGAGTCGGTAATATAAAGTGTTCCGTCCGAGCCTTCGGCAAGACCCATGGGCCGCGAATCAGCGTTGTTTGGAGATTGGAGAGTGTCAGCACCTTTGAAACCGTTGGCAAATGTTTCGTAACTGTCTCCCGCGGGCATATCTCCGTCAAATGGCACAAATGTGACCCTGTATCCTTCTTGTGGAAGGGGTGCGCGGTTCCATGACCCATGGAAAGCTATGAAAGCACCACCGTTATATTCTGACGGAAATTGGTTTCCGCTATAAAAAATGAGGTCGTTGGGCGCCCAATGGCCTGGGAAAGCCATAATTGGATCTTCGTATTGGCCCTCTTCGGCTGCAGTTTCACCGTCTCCGCCATATTCAGGGCTGACCACTCTTTGGTCTTTGATTTGATCATAATAGGTGTAAGGCCATCCAAAGTCGTCGCCGTCATCAACTTTGAAGAACTCCTCGGCAGGAAGCTCGGCACTTTGTTCATTGTTGTAGTAATCTGGCCAGAGCTGACTCAGCTGGTCACGCCCGTGTTGAACCAGGTAAAGGTTGTCGGCCATGGAGTTCCATTCAAGAGCAACGGCATTGCGATGCCCGGTACTGTAGCGATAGCCATCTCCCTGTTGTGTCTGGTTCATAGCGTTGGCATCAAAGCGCCAAACACCACCGTGCCATTCAAGCAGGGGACATGGTTCCTGTCCCGGCGATCCCGGGGTACGGGTCTGTTCCTGGCAGGCATTGGCTGGAGCCCCCACATTGAGATACAAGTTGCCATTTCCGTCAAATGTGATCGGTTTGGCTGCATGAGAGTTTTGAGTGGGTAGCTCGCTTACAATCATTTCAGGTTCAGAAGTTGGCACCAGGTCAACCCCCTCCATCGAATAACGTACCACGGAGGTATCTGAAGCAAAATAGAGGTAGCCGTTGTGCAGTGCGATTCCGGTTCCGGTTAGATTACCGAAATATTCGGTACGATCAGCGACGCCATCCCCGTCCTCGTCTCGGAGAGCAGCGATACCGTTGCCATTGTGAGTCTCATCGAGAGCCACATAGATATCTCCGTCATCATCAACCGTGATGTGCCGCGCACTGCCAACGGAGTCGGCCACCACTACCGCTTGAAAGCCGGAAGGCAGTGTTATGCCTCCGTTATTTTCGGCAAAAGAGAATGCACTGGTATCAAGCTGTTGTTGTTGCGATTGCTGGTTTTGATTACTGCTACACGCTACTAATAGTGCTAAACATGTTATAAATAGTGTGGGGGCTATTTTTTTAAGCATGATTTGGTATTTAAGTTTAAAATTGAAGTGAATATTACTATTTCATCCCAAGCTTGGATCTCAATCATAAAACATAACCTGAATTGAAGCATTCCATCCTGTATTAATCAATGGATGAAATCGATTATTTTATACTCTGACAGGTATCTGAACCATTTAAATGGCCTCACAAAGAACATAAATCGACTACCTAAGTATATGATAAAGTTAGGTTGTGTCAATAAATAAATGAACAAATCTTGTTAACTTGTTGGTATTCAAGGACTTACAGTTATTATTAGATTTTCCATTTTTGTTGAATTTACGTGTTTTTAGGGTTATTCTACCCAACAGCTACCCAAAACTACCCAAAACACTGATTAAATTTAACTGTTATGCCAAAGAAAAAACTTACTGATGAGTTCATTAAACAAGTCACGAATGATAAAAATTATTCGGTTGAATATTATGATACAGAATTAAAGGGATTAATACTGCGTATAACTCCTAATGGTACAAAAAGTTTTTGTTGCAGGTATGAGTTCGAAGGAAAAACAACAAGAATGACTTTTGGTAAATATCCCGCAATGGATGTTGAGCAAGCACGGTTTAAGGTAATAAGAGTTAAACAAGATGTGAAAATAGGAAGAGACCCAAAAACCTGGGATAAGGTTGACAGGCATGAAAATATAAAATTACGTCGGAAAGAAGAAGAATTAGTAAGCAAGTCGTTAGGTACTTCAGTTGGAGAGTTAGCAGATAAATTTAAGAAAATCTACTTACCGCAATTAAGACCTATCACACAGAGAAACTATAAAGGTATATTGGAAAGACATATTTTACCTGAATTAAAAGATGAACCCATACCTGTCACTGATAAGACTACATACATAGACCTATTGGATGATATAGCATACACCCAAGGACACCCAAGCACTGCCAATAATGTGAAGTCTTTATTAAATACAATGCTTAACTTTGGGGTGAAAAGAAATCTTATAGATAAAAATCCTGCAAAGAATATCCCACAATACACACCGACTAATGGTAAAGGTGGGAGAGATAGATGGTACAGAGATGATGAAATTAAAAAGATTTGGTCTGCAATTAATGAATTAAAATATGAACCTACACAAGTTTACTATAAAATACTTTTTCTCACTGGACAACGCAGGGGAGAGACATTAAAAATGAAATGGGCAGATATAGATTTAGAAAATGGTGTTTGGTTAATTCCTGCGGAAGACACCAAAGGGAAAAGAGAGAATGAAATACCATTATTAGAATGGTCTGCATCTTTAATATATGGTTTGAAAGAATATTCAGGTAGTAGTGAATACGTGTTTGAATCACCTAGAAAACCAAACAAGGGTGAACATATCAAATCTATTAAATATTCAATTAAAAGCATTAGGGATAATTCAGGTATTAAAGATTTTAGACCGCATGATATTAGAAGAACAATAACCACCAATATGGCAAAGATGAAAGTTCCATCTGATATATTGGGTAAAATCCTAAATCACAAAGTAGCAGGTGGAGATAACTCAATCACCGCAATCTATAATAGATATTCTTATTTTGACGAAAAGAGAGAAGCACTTCAAAAGTGGGACAGGAAACTACGAGAGATAATCACTTCCAGAACGCAATAGACAGGGCACAGAGAAGAGACCAGTAAAGATAGGTTATATGATAGTGCTTGTTTATTCGAACTCCTTAGAAGGGAAATATACAGACATAAAAAAACCACTGAAGCAATCAACTCCAGTGGTTCAATAAATATTATTAATTTATACCATAAGTTCATCATGATGTTCTTTATAAAGAGTATCAAGAGTATCTACAGTATTAAATATAATTCGTTTACTGAATTCTCCTGGCTGGCTTATGATATTGAAAACTTCATTAAATTCTTCATCAATTGAATAAGATAACTTACCATAAGATTTTCCATCACACCATTGGGATAATTGACGAATAGCATTCCTGAATAGTGATAATTGAGTATCACTAAGATTTGAATTTTCTGTAAAATCAATTTTTCCAGAATATTCATCAGCACTTTCGGGGCTATGAAACACTACACTACCATTTCTAAAATCTAAATCATTAATTTTACCATTTTTTATCATCCAGTTGAAAAACCCAATAAGTTCATGTAGATTATCTCCATAAAGAAACTTGCCGAATTTTGTTCTTCCATCTATTTTTTCCATAGTGATATTATTTTTGATTTTAAATTATCTGTATATATAAAAAATGAATGAATAAAGAAACCCACCATCTGAATGACAGTGGGTTATCTATTAAGAGTTAGAATTTTATTCTTCCTTATCCATTTTTGCTCTGATATACATTTTTTGGTTTTCCTTATCCTGAACAATACTATAACTGTAATCTTTATCAGAAAGGACATCCTTATTCTGACCGTAGGTAATTCCCCGAATATAACCGGCACGGGATTTTTTAGAATAAGAAACAGAGATTGCTTCTCCGCCTGGTTCCAATTCTTCCAACCTAGCAACAAGTTGTGCCTTCATTGAACCAGATTGATGTCGGTTCTTTTTCTCAACTTCTTTGAATTCATCAAGAGTTACTGTTTCCAATTTAAACACGTCGTCGGAGTTATTTTTTGATTTCGCCATAATATATAAGGGTTTGGTTTTAGGTATTATTAAGAAGTATAATTTACTTTGTGAACTGGATGATGATAGAGTGTAGCAAAAGCAACTATTGAATATCTGCACATTACTGAATCAGTTTCTTTATTTATTACGTGAACCATTCCAGTAGTGTTTTCTTTAATATTCAAATCTTTCAAAAGTTGTTCGGGAGTTTCTGTTTCTCTTTCCAATTGTTTGTTATCAACATCATTTAATGGGTGAGTATAATAACGATATTTATATTTATCCATTACGACTTTGTTTTAATTCATTTTTCAACTTGCGACAATAGTCAAAAGATTTACGTCAACATCAACACCCAATTTTGTATAGCAATAAAAAAAGGGACATCTCTCAATGTCCCTTCTGTGTGTTGGTTTGTGTTATATTTAGAGAACATGTTCTAAACCACCATAGATATTAGTGACTTTCCACAGGTCATACTTTCCGTTTTCATATCTTGTCATTAGAAATCTGTTTTCCTTTCCTAATAAATACTGAACTGCATCTGCTTTAGTGAAGAAGTTTGCAATGATGTTTCCTTTATTATCTACAATTCTAAAAGGTTTCTGTTCTTCATTTAAGTCGTTGATGTTATTGAAATGTTTTGTTGCTTTCATATCAGTAAGTGATTTATTTATCAATTATGTTCTATGATGATACTATGATGTACATGGCATATTGTCAAGTCAAATATTAAAATAGTCTCAAATATTTAAAATAAAATGCACCTAATATATTTAGCCAAAAACGGGAATTACTAAATATAATTTTACGGGTTTTATCTACGGTAGTATATGCTAGTTAAATTATTTAAGTCAAACACTGATAAACTTAAATAACGTTGGAATTTAGCAATCACCCAAAAAATCGAAAGAAAAATGCATCTACCTTATATTTATCTATAGAAGGATGGAGGGATACATACTGAAAGAAATTATTTATATAAAGGTTAGTAGTAAAAATGGTATGTATCCCAATCTTCCATTCGAACTGCTAACCTTTTTTTATTTAACAATTAAAAAGGGATACAAAAAATGAGTATTGAATTACCAAACCATACACAAGTACCAAACATCATTATAGATGAATGGATGAGAGATTTAAAGAACACTGAATTTAAAATGATAATGGCAATATGCCGTAAAACTTTTGGATGGCAGAAATGGGAAGATGCTATCAGTATTTCACAACTAAAGAAAATAACTGGTATGAGTAATAGAAGTATTATAGATGCTGGTAACAGTTTAGAAGAAAAGGGACTGATTAAAACCAAAAAAGAAAAATGCAAAACTACTATTTACAAAATAGATTATGAAAAATCTTCACAAGAAGGAAGTAGTGAAAAAAGTTCACATGTGAACAATGTTCATAAGGGATGTGAAAAAAGTTCACAAGAAGGGTGTGAAAAAAGTTCACAAGTAGGTAGTGAAAAATCTTCACAGACAAAAGACACTTCTTTAAATAAAATAGAAAAAACATCTAGTAAAGAAACTTCTAGTAAAGATGTACATCAAGATGCTGAAAATAAAAAATTAAAAAAAGAAAATGAGTCGGAAGAACTTAATAATAATATTTCAGCAGATGACATAACACCATTTGAAAAAACTAAATTTGAAGAATTAATATTTCAGCATAAAGATGTAGATAATATTCCATCGGAAGTACTTAACAAGACTACAAAAGAATATCTAAAAATACTTCAAGATAAATTAGATGATACTTATTCAGCACCTGAAAACAAGTTCTTACAAGACTTAGCAAAATTAGCAGATAAAAATATTCATCTATATGATAATAGTTCAGCACCTAAAAAGAATAATAAAGAAGTGGACTTATCTAATAGATATTCAGGTACTAAATCTACATCAAGTAAAGGTATAAGAAGTGATGAAGAAATAGAAGAAACTGAAATTGAATTCAATGAATTATTTGGAGAGTAAACAATGACTAACATTAAATATTATATCTACAAGATAATAGACATAGTAACACAAGAATTCTATATAGGTTGTCGAAAATATGAAGGTAATCCAGAGAATGATAACTATATGGGAAGTTTTGGTGAGAACACTTGGCAACCAAATCCTGACAATTTAGAAAAACAAATACTAGGAATATTTTCAGACAAAGTTGAAGCATACCAGTTAGAAGAAGAACTAATCCATAAATGCAGAGAAAAATTTGATAATTGTGTCAATGGAGTGCCGACACCTGCTGAATTCTTTATAGAAGATAAAAGTGGTGAAAATTCTTATTGGTATGGAAAAACCCGTCCAAAAGAAACAAGAGATAAGATAAGTAAATCATTGATTGGTAAAGGACGAACAAAGGAAACAAGAGATAAAATCAGCGAAAATAGTTCTAGATATTGGAAAGGAAAGACATTAACAAAAAAACATAGAGATAAAATAAGTAAAAATAATTCTAGATACTGGAAAGGTAAAAAACGCACTAGGGAAACAAGAGAAAAAATCAGCAAAGCAATATCCGGTGAAAATCACCATTTCTATGGAGAAAAACACACCAAAGAAACAAGAGATAAAATTTCTGAAAACCATTCTAGTGCAAAACAAACACAGTGTCTACAAGATAATTGCTGTAATAATAAAATATATAATTCTGGAAAGAAATGTGCAGAAGCACATGACATGAAATCAAGTTCAGTTCATTACCATACTTCAGGGAAAGCAGCAAACCCTAAATTTAAATTTGTTTAGAAAATGAACAAGAAACCAATAGAGGGATTCGTCAACAATTGGGTTCATCGTGACGGGTATGTATCAAAAAAATATAAAGGAGAGATAAGGACTTTAAGAAGTATCCAGCATCGTGACGGGAGATTCCGCACAGTTCTTTGCGATGGTAGAATAAATAAAGATAAACCAAATGATTTGAATTTAGACATAGTTAAACTCCCACATTTAGTAGCAAAGTACTTCTGTTCAAATCCTAACAATTATCAGCACATCAAATTCAAAGATAATGACTATAGAAATAATTCAGCATCTAATTTAGAATGGATTTCAGCGGAAGAATATGACAGGATAAGAAAATCATATAAAGGAGAGACACTATATCATATCCCAAATTTCCCAGAATACTACATCACTGAAACTAAAAAAATTATATCAGTGAAATCTAATTACTTGAACATCATGAATCCTTCTAATAAAAAATATAATATGTACACTCTGACAGATTTTAATACAGACCAAAAGACACTGACAATAGATGATATATGGGAAATGGCGGACAAAGGAGATGATTTCAGCAGAAAAGAACATGAGAAATGGTTAAAGAAATATCGAGACAAAGTATCTTTGATTAAATCAAACGGAAAAAGAAGTAAAATAAAAAAAGTTAAATGCTTACAAGACAATTGTTGTGGGAATAAGATATATCATAGTATAACAGAATGCGCATCAGCACATAGTTGTGCACGGAGTTCTATAATCTATCATACGTCAGGAAAGGCAAATAAACAAAAATTTAAGTTTGCAGAAAATAATTAGATAAATAATAACTAGAATGAACTACAAGAAAATGCAGGAAATAAATGAATATACTATATATGCAATAAATAATACTGTATTAGATAAATTATACATAGGATGTGCTAATACAGATAAATATTGCTTAGGGAATCGAAAAGCAGACCATTTATATAAATTAAGAAATAATACACATCCTAATTCAGACTTGCAAAAAGACTATAACCAATATGGTGAAGAATCATTTAATATATGCATTCCATTGGAAATAGTTAACAAAACAAAAAAAGAAGCGATGACAGATGAAAGATTTTATATGAGCATATTGCAAACCAAGGGAAATAATGGATATAACAGAATCTATCCAGGATATAAACTAAAAGAAGAAACAAGGGAAAAGATAAGAAAGTCAAATAGTGGTGAAAATAATCATAGATACTGGGAAGGGAAAAATAGACCAGACTTCAGTGGAAAAAATCATCCCTGTTTTAATAGAACAGGTTCATTAAATCCTATGCATGGCATGAGTGGTTCATTAAGTCCAACGGCAAAACCAACTCAATGCTTACAAGACAATTGTTGTAACAAGAAAATATATGGAACTAGAAAAGAATGTGCGGAAGCACATGATATTACAGAACAAGCAGTTGGATATCATACTTCAGGTAAAGCAGCAAACCCTAAATTTGAGTTTGTAGAAAATAATTGAAGAAAAACGGACAGAAATTTGTCGGGGTTATATTTATTATTGAAAGACAAAGAAACAAGGAAATTAAAGAATGAATAACGATTTAAGAGAAACGCAAGAAGAACTTATCAAAATCAAAACTAGAGTACTTCTAAAACAAGTAGAATTGTCAGAAGAACATTTTGACAATATTATTGAGAAAGCAGAGAATTTAGAAAAGAAAATAAAAAAGTATAAAAGTAAGTGGGACGAGTTAGATACTCGATTGGACTTGCTTCTAAAAGATTTACAAGAAAAATCTAACAACAACTAAAAAAATCACAAGAGAAATAACATTATGAAAATACAATACAAGGAATCAGACTTAAATAAAGTATTATCAAAATTAGAAGAAAAGGAATTACAAAGAAGCATAGAAGTTACTTTAAAAGATGAAATAAAAAATCCAGTTGATTGGGAGAATGAAGAAATAGTTACTACTAAGACGTATAAAATAACTGTGATTGAGGATGAATCACCAGAAGAGATATTAAATAGAATTAAACAAATAGAATTAAACAAAACTAATAACAACTAAAAATAAATTACAAGAGATAATGAAATATAGTTTTACACAACTACAAGACATAAAATCAGATATAGAAAACTTCATTGAACAAGAGAATGATTTGAGCACTAAACTCTTATTCAGTCTCCGTAAAAACCTTAAAGAAATTGACTCTAACATTGAGTTAATCCAAGAGGACTTTGCGCAACTTGACGAAACAGCACAGAAAGAACTACAGGAGTTTCAGCAGAAACGATTGGAAACCATCAAAGAATATGATGGTAATATTGTTGAACAGCCAGATGGTAGCATACAGGTTACTAATAGTTATGAACTCCAACAGAATGAAGAGTTTGTAAAAGAAACAAATGAGTTAGCAAATGAGCATAAAGAATTGCTAACTAAAATTAACCAAAATGAAGTGATGAACTCCGAGAAAGCAAAAGAAAAAGTCGCAGAAGTTGAATGGGTTGAAGTCTCAATTGATGAATTCCCAGAGGTCGTTAACGACTTACCAGAAAACTTTTTAGAATTTGTGACATCATAACACTGACAAATAAATTGACCTTCTTAGAGACTAATTCTGACAGGAATAAGACTAAATAAGGAACTCTAATAAGTGATGCTCTCCATAGTGTAAGATGAGAGCAAGAGCAGGGAGGTTTTTTTCAATAGATTTTCCTTCCTGCTTCTTTTTTTAATAAAAATCTATAACCAAAAAAAAACTATTAAACAAAGAGGACAACTAACAATGACTATTTACGGAATACAAAATTCACTGACAACAGAAACTTACATAGGTGCATGTAGCATACCATTCAAAACAAGAAAATCTGACCATGTATCTAAACTAAAAAAGAATAAACATTACAACAGACATTTGCAGCAAGATTGGAATGAATTAGGTGAAGAATTTTTTGAGTTCTTCAAAATTGATACTGCTAATTCAGCGGAAGAACTTGATGAAAAAGAACAGGAATGGATGAATCACTATTTGGCAAATCGAAAATATAGAGGGTACAATCTAAAACAAGGTGGTAGGTATGGAAAATGCTCTGAAATAACAAGAAAAAGAATGAGAGAAAACCATGCCGACTTCAGTGGAAAAAATCATCCGAGAGCAAGACGAATTGAGCATATTCCATCAGGTAAAGAATTTGATACGCTAACAGAAGCAGCAGAGCACTTCGGAGTAACCAAACAGTCAGTTTACTTTCATGCTTCAGGAAATACCAAAACACAGAAATTTAAGTACGTAAACTAAATAAATAATAAGAGGATTAAACAATCAGTTCATCAGGAGAGAGAGAAGATAAAAAAGGAAGTAATTGGTATTGGACGAAGGAGACAAAAGATGCAATTGACTCCTTTGTCTCCAATTCCGAGTTAAGTAAAGTCCAAATAAATAAGATTTACACCTACCAGATACACCCTGCGGTAGAAAGGATGATTGAAGCAATCATCAACCGATATAATTTTACTGGAACGGCATTAAATAGAGAAGATTTATTTAATGTATTGCATGTAAAGGTATATCAAGTTTTAGTCCAATCCAGACAACATAATAATAAGTACTATAACCCATCTCGTAATGCTTCTTTCTTCTACTTCACTGCAACTATAAAAAACCATCTCATAAAACTAGAGAAAAAGGCAAGAAAAACAGAAAACACATTTGACATTGAAGAGTTAGACGAGTTTGAAATACCAACGGACACAGCTAATAAAAATCATGCTGGATATATCTATTATAGTTATTTGGAATGGTTAGAATTTAACTATAAAGACATATTTAAGAATAAAACAGATATAGAGATTGTAAGAGCATTTATTCAGACTTTAAAAGAGCAAACGGAAAGTATTAACACCTTAACGGACGTTGCAAAACTGGTATATAAAAATACGGACTTTGATGAAGATACATTTTATAACAGATACTATAAGTGCAAGACAATACTGAATAATATATACACAGAAATTAGAAGGTTATATGATAATGGTGTTGAGTTAAAACCAGAAACAGAAATTAATGTTCACATCCCAAGGGGTATTTACAGATAATGAAATCATCAGACTTTCGAGAAAAAAATAAAGTTGTAGAACCTAAAACGGGTTTAGACTTTTCAAGAGAATTTTATCAGACAAAAAAGTGGAGAGACATCCGTGAAGAGTATAGGAAAAAGAAAAGAGCAGAGCATGAGAAAATTATATTCAAAGTATATGAAAACAATAAAGATAATTCGCCGGAAGAACTTATTAAATTCTTTACTGATGAAAGAGAAAATCCATTAAGTGAAAAGAGTTTAGAAAAAGGTATCATCAAGGTCGCGGACGTTTGTGACCACATCAAAAGTAGAAGATATGGCGGAAGTGATGATGAAAGTAACCTCCAATGGCTCACGAAACAAGAACATACAGAGAAAACTAGAAAAGAAAGTAAAAATCAATACGATAATGACTAAACAAAATCAGCAAGAAGAGAATATTATATCAATAATAATGCATGCTTCAATTGTGATAGCATTCATATTCACATTAATAACATCAGTGGTATTATTAGTTTTTGGAAGTTACGATATAATAGCAACAAAAAGTTGGCATTCGTGGATGTACTTTTGTGGAAGTGGGTTCTCTTTATTCCTGACTTTAGTGGTAAAGATGTTGATGCCATCACATGGAGGTATAGTTCCACAACAGAAGAAAAGGTAATTATTTAATACATATAGATAAACAAACTGACACAATTAATAATGATAAAAGATTTACTACAGACAAGAAGTACTGAAAAAGGTCACCGACTCAAATACAGTCAGAGTCGGACATATTTGCTAATAGTGATGATACTTCTAATAGTAATAGTGTTAGGACAATTAGCAGTAGATATTGAGACAAGTAAAATAGAGATAGCAACCGACACTTTATTTAATTTAATACTCATATTCAGTGTATATGCACTTGGAGAAAAATCAATTAAGAATATTAAAGGAATACTGAAATGATAGACAAACTAGTTAAGTACCTATATAATAGAAAAAGATGGAATACTATATCACTTCCATTTTATTTGAATATCGGACAATATAGGTTATCAATGTATGCAAGAGATATAAATTTTGAATCACTTCGAATTAAAATAGAAAAGAAAAACGATTATTCAATAGTAAAGGTAATTAAGGAAGGTAAATATTAATAATCCAACGGACACTAATTAAAATAATAATACTATGAGCAACGGTAAAGGAGACAGAGACAGAACAGAAGACTTTAGTAAATACTATTCAGCACCTATATGGGACGTACTAGAGAATAAAGAAAATGATTGTAATTGCGAACAAGAGAAATGTAAGAAGAATGAAGAATGACCAATAAGAAATTAATATTATCTCTTCACGCAAAAGGTTGGAAAGTAAAGGGAATAGCAAAATATGTACGTACTCCATTAAGTAAGGTAAAGAGAATAATAAAAGAGAATACCCAACCAGAATGCAATAACATTTGCACGGACTTACTTAACATCACAACATTTAATGACAATAAAGAAATCTATATATGTAGGACATGCTATAAAGAAATAACAATAGAGAAAGAGAAGAACAATGAAAGACGTTAAACGCAATGCAATAATCAGTTTTAGCAAACGGGGTTGGGAAGTACATGAAATAGCATATCAGTTATCAGTATCACAGAATGCAGTTGAAGAAGTGATTAAAGAATATAAAGAGTCGGACACTAATACCAATGAACAAGATTAAATACCTTCAGACAATAATTCAATGGATTATATAAGAATAGCATATACAAAAGAAATAACTAAACAGATTGGGAAAGAAAAATTTAAATTAAATCACGCAAAAGATGATTTAGAGCATATTCATCCTGATACAGTTAACAGTATTGAATCCCTAGAAAAGTATATTGAAAAAATTAATAAGAAAATAACAGTATTAGAAGATATGTTAGATAGTAGTAGTAACTATGATAAACTAAAACTATTAGAAATGATATGTAGCGAAGCTATATTTTACCAAGTAGAAAAAGGAGTACTTTCAATTGAAGAAAATGAATACTTAGAACGAAACGGACACTAATAATAAATAACATAGTATGACTAAAGACAAAGAATTAAACAAACGTATTAAAGAAATAAGTAAAGCATTACAGGATAGTAGTATTGCAGCAAAGGAGTTTGCAGACAGTGCAAAGAGAGCAAACATAGCAGGAATTGAGTTAAAAGATATACTAAAGAAATACGCTTCCTAAGAAGTTAGAACACCTTACCCACATCATACCACTACTTACGCAACAGAGCAGACGTAGAAAGAATATTAAAAGAACAATCTAACGGACAAACTTAAACAAGATAGGATTAATATAATGAGTAAATACATAATATCAGAAGAACAGTATAAAGCAGCGGACAATAAAAAAAACAAAACTAAAAGAGATTTATTAATAAAATACATCTATACAATTGAAAGAGCAGATAACTATGATATTTCTATAGAACGTGATATTCATGAATTACCTTCTAATAATGAATGGTCACAAAAAGTCGGAGGCGATTACAAATATATATTTACTGTGACAGATAACGACAAATATGATAGGATAATTGAAAGGGCAAAGGAACTAAAGAAAGCAAATAAAGAGTCGCGACTACTAATGAAAAAACCTTTATACGACAGAATTGATAGAATAATACTAAGAGAACAACCAGAAAGTTATTCAGCAAAAAGCATGCAATTAGATATTAGTATAAAGAAACTTCAACGGGCAATAGAAAAAGAATTAATACCAATAGCCAATTCACTAAATAGATTTATCAATGGACAATAATATAAACGACAGAATAGAATATTTAACAAGAGCAGTTAAAGAAGCAGGAGTAACTACAGAGGAATTACGTAAGATGTTAACTAATCTAGATTCGTCGGACACTAATAACAATGAATAACATTAAATACCTTCAGACAATAATAAACAAATCAGGTACGACAGATAAGGATATTAAAAGAATAGCAAGTATCCTTAAGGACTTACTATTAGAAAGAGATAGAGAACAAGACTATAACTTGAACAGAAGATAATAACAAATAGACTCGCTGTTTAAGGAGATAGAACACTTAGGGACATCATACCACTACTTACGCAATTGAGTACAAGAGAGACTAATCTAGGTAGGAATATGACTAATGCATGGGATGATATAACGCAAGGGGGGTCTAAATTCTGACATATACAACAGACCTTGTAATCTACAACCCCGCCTGATTTTTTTTATAAAAAACAACACTGGGTCGCAGGACTAAGACTACAATCGGTAAATAAACAATCAAGAGAGTAAAATAATGGAAAATGGAAAGTATCAATACAAACCGCACACACCAAAAATTTTAAATGATAACGGTGCTGAATTTTGGGAATTATATTGCCGCTATTTAATGGCAAGAGATGTGTTAGAACCTGCTTTTTTACCCATAATAGAGAGTTTATGTGTCTTAGAGCAGGAGAGAGTGGAAATACAAGAGAAATTGAACAACAAAAGTGGTGATTCAGAACTCCATAAAACATTAAATACAGTTCTTACCAAGATACGGCAATTAAAAGATGACTTGGGGATATATCCTCGTAAAAATGAGTTCAAAAATCCTTACAAAAGTGATGATAAAGAGGACGAAAAAGAGAATGAAAAGCAAACTAAACTACGTTCATTAAGAGCAAAAAATTTCTAAGAGATGAATATAAATAAAATAGAATCAGTTAAGGATGATTACAACACTTCTATAGGAAAATTAGCAATTGAAATATGTGAAAAACACCCAATGTTTTGGGCACAAGATGAAGAATTTTGTAGAAAAGATATAGAACGTTTGATAGATAAGATTAAGAAAGCAAAGCAGGAGTAGTTCACGTTAGAAGAACAGTTCCCTTCCAAGGAAAAGGTCAGCAGTGCAATTCTGCTCTCCTGCTCAAATATTCAAGAGAGAGGAAAAATTTAAAATGGAAATAGAAATTATCCCATCAGGGATTGATGACATAGATACGTATTGCCGACAAATCCTTAACGGTGATATTCCATCGTGTATATATACCAGGCAAGCAGTAAACAGATTTCAGAAGGATTTAGAATATCAAAATACAGAGGACTTCCCGTATTATTTTGAACCTGAAGCAGCACACCACTTCTTTAATTTTGTAGAATCCTATCTTAAACATTTTCAGGGACACTTCTCCGGCAAACCTATTGTCCTTCAACCTTTCCAGAAATTCATATTAGGGCAATTATTTGGGTGGTTACATACTGAACGCAAACATGATACAGCAATTCGCAGGTTCTCTGAAGCATCAATATTCATGGGTAAAAAGAATGGGAAATCCATGATGGGTGCTTTTATCGCACTTTACTTTTTACTCTTTGAAGGGGATGCAACGGAAGTATATAACATCGCCATTAACCGCAATCATTCTAAAAAGTTAAGTTGGAATTCAGCACAAAAGATGATAGAGAATTCCGAAGAATTACAGGAACTCTTTAATATAAATCATTCAATAGCATCTTTAGGAATTAAGTGTCTGGATAATAACTCATACTATGAACCCATTGCGACAAAATCAGATACAGCAGACGGGTTAAACGTTTCCTGTGCAATTTTTGACGAGAGTAAAGATAATACTGATTTCAAAATGGTGGATACTATTAAGGCAGGAACCACCACTAGATTAAATCCATTGTTTGTAAATATATCAACAGCAGGTTTTAGAACGGACACAGTAGGATATGACTATTACCAAAGAGATATAGCAATACTATCAGGGGAAGAAAAACGAGATAATATTTTATCCATCATTTATACCATTGACGAAGGGGATGAGGAAAACTGGGATAGTGAAGAAATATGGAGAAAAGCAAACCCATTATTTGATGAATCTATAACTCAACGTCATTTCAATGAGAGGATACAAGAGGGAAGAAATAAAGTAAGAGTTAAGAATGATGTACTAGTTAAAAACCTGAATCTATTCGGTCGCAGTGATAAAGGATGGATGGACATTGAGAAATGGGATGCATGTCATAAAGAAGGATTGACAATAGAAGATGTAAACCACTTACCTGCTATTATATCATTTGACTTATCTAAAAGATTGGACTTGACAAACGTTAAAATCACTTTCTTCGAAGGTAATTCAATAAATAATGTAAAGGTATATCCCTTTGATTATTTCTTTTTGCCAGAGGATAGATTTAGCAGGGATGATGATAGGTCTCAAAAGTATCTTTCTTTAATACAGGAATGGAAGGACATGGGGGATTTATTAGTAGCAGGGAAAAGTAGTATAGAATATGAAATCATCACTGACCAGATAATCCAAATGTGGGAAGAATTTAATGTTAGATATGTAACATATGACCCATATCAGTCAGAAACTATAATTAAAGATTTGGCGGCAGTGGGTTTAACTGATGATGATTTTATCAACTTCAATCAATCATCATATAAAGATTGGAATATAGCAATGAAAGAAATGGAAAAGTTAATAGTCGATGAACGAATACAGCATAACGGAAATAAAGTAATGCGTTGGTGTATGGAAAATGTTGCTATTAAAGAACATTCCTATAATGATACTATTAAACCTATTAAGATTTCTGATGAAAAAAGAATTGATGGAGTTGATACACTAGGTATGTCAATTTGGACTTATGTAATTTCAGACATGAATAAATCACAAGAGACTAAAAAACTATCTCCAATAGCAGAGAGAATCATTAAAATGAGAAAACAGAAAGAAGAAATATAAGTTACAGAAGAGACACACTTCTACCAATACATATATATAGAGAAAAGAAATTAACTATATGTATGTAATATGAACATTTTTTCAAGAGCAATTCAAAATTATTCTAATCAGACAAGCACCATTAAAAACCCTGAACCTTGGTTGTTAAGAAACCTTGGTATTAATACAAAAGGTGTAACTGCAACAGATAGAAAGTCATTAGAGTTATCTGCGTTCTATAGTGGTGTAAATATCATAAGTAATCATATTGCTAGCCTACCTATAAATATTGTCAAACGTGATGAAAATGGTAATACAGAAGATTTAGACCACCAACTTAACGAGATACTAAAGTATCAATCATCACCCTACCTTTCAGCAACCCATTTCAAAAAGTTATTAATAGTTCATGCTTTAGTATATGGTAATGGATTTGCAAGAATAGAACGCAGTGGAAATAATATTACAGGACTTCATATAGAGAAACCAAAAGACACGGACATCTTTAGAGATAAAAGTACAAGAGAAGTATTCTATAAATTCAAAGACATAGATAGAATGTATAGTGCAAGGGATGTTATACATATTTATGACTTTACTCTAAATGGTTATTCCGGTCTTTCAGTATTAGAAGCAGGGGCAAGAAATAGTTTTGAAGGACACCTATCAGTTCAAAATTTTAGTAATAGATACTTTGAGAATAATGCCCATATAGGAGGGATACTATCTACAGATGATTCATTAGGAACAGAACCTTCAGTTGTAAATGAAGCAAAAAGCCAAGTAAGAAAAGAATTTGAACAAGTATATAACGGTCAAGAGAACTGGTTTAAAACAGCAATACTTGAAGGTAGTTGGAACTATGAGTCATTGGATGTGAAAGCATCTGATGCAATGTTAATAGAGAGAGCACAAGCAACGGTTGAAGATATATCACGTTGGTTGCAAATGCCATCAAGTTTCTTAACTGATAAGGAAGCAACGAGTTACAAAGCAAAGGAAGCAGATGCCCGTTCTTATGTTAACAACTGCTTAAACCCTAAGATAAAATTATTTCAGAATGAAATAAGGAATAAACTTTTTACTGAAAGTGAAAAGGAACAAGGATATACAGTATTAATTGACACTAAACAATTAGTAAGAGCATCACTTGCAGATACTGGGGACTTCCTTTCTCAGATGATTGATAGAAGTATTTTCACAATTGATGATGCATTAGATTTCCTAGATATGGACACAGTTGGATTAGATATAAGAATGCAACAAAAGAATATGGGAATATTAGGAGAAGAAAGTCCAGATGAAGAAGCAATTGAAAACCTAAGAGATTCTTTAAATAAGATATTAGACGAGTCAAAATAATTACAGAAGAGACACACTTCTACCAATACATATATATAGAAGAGAGAAAATAATTTAATACTAACATCAAGAGAGTTAAAAAATGAAGAATGAAAATAGTTTCCTGAATATCTCTATAGATAAGAATGAACAGGAAAATATTGCAACAATTTCTATTGACGGAGTAATTGGAGAAGACCCATTTACGCCAGAAGATGAGCAAAACACTGTTCAGAATATGAGAGATAAATTAAAGGAAATTGCTGAATTAAATGTAGATGAAATTCAAGTTAATATAAATTCCTTAGGTGGTTCAGTTGATACAGGATTAGCAATACATGATTTGTTGAAAGAGAATTCAGCAACTGTAAAAACTAAAATTCAGGGAATGAGTGCTAGTTCAGCAACTATAATATTCCAGGCAGGAGATGAAAGAGAGATATCCACTAATGCAATGATGTTAGTTCATCGTGCTTGGACAATGGGAATTGGTAACACCACTGATTTTGAAGCACTAGCAAAGGACTTAAAAAAGACTGATAGTGTTATTTCCAATATATATGCAAAGAGAGGAAATAAAGACCAAGAATTTTACATGGAACTAATGAGTGAAAACGGTGGAGATGGTAGATGGTTAGATGCTGACGAAGCAGTTGACTTTGGGTTAGTTGATAAAGCAGTTGAACCTAAATATAAAAAAGTGGCAATGGATAAATCAGTTTTTGACCAATTAAAACTTCCAGTTCCTCAAAATATGACGAAAGAAGAGGAAAAAGAAAATAATTCTAAGCAAATGACTTATACCATTGGTGTTGAAGTTGAAGGACTTGAAAAACTGAAAGCATTGAAGGAAGAGTTAAAAGACGAAGACAGTAAAGAAGAAAAAATTGAGAATAAAGAAACAGACAGTTCTGATATAACTAGAGAAAGAGAACTTGAGTTAATGAGAATGAAATCAGAACTATTAAGAAGTTAATAATAACAACAGGGTAAAAGGTTCTCCATCAAGAGAGAACATGCTCCCTTTTAATTTTAATTAAAATCAAGAGAGAAACAATAAGATGGACAAAATAAAACAACAAAGAGAGAAGATGAATAAAGCTCTTGAAACGATGGAGAATCTAAACAAAGAATATAAAGGTGAAGATTTTCCAGAAGGTGTTCAAGAGAAATTTAACGAAGCAAAAAAGAACTATGAAAAGAGTTCTAATATACTAGCAAGAGAGCAAATGCTAGAAGAAAAACGTAAAGATGATGCACTACGCAATCATAATGACGGTTCTAATAAGAAACCTAAGAATTTCAATTTCATAGATGCTGTTAAATATGCTGTTAACCCACGTCAATTAGACAATTATAAACAAGGGTTTTACGCAGAACTTAACAGAGAAGCAGAAAATGAAGCATCTGCCGCAGGTGTAACATTGCAAGGTGGTAACGGTTTAGTACTTCCTACGAACGTATTAGGCGGAGGTATTAGAAATGACCTTACAATTAGTACTGAAGGTGGAGACCTCACATATGACGAAAGAGGGGCATTCATTGAAGATTTGAATGAACGTTTGATTCTACGACAATTGGGTGCTGACTTTATGACCGGATTGGTAGGAGACGTTAAATTCAGTAAAGAGACAAATTCACCAACATTTACTTGGGAAGGTGAAACTGACTCTAATTCTGAAAGTACTCCTACATTTGGTAATGTAACTTTATCACCAAAACGTGGTGGAACTTTTGTAGATATTTCTAATCAGGCATTAAAGCAGACTTCTCCTTCTGTAGAAGGTAGAATAAGAGGACAATTGCTTTCTGCTGCACAACGTGGTATAGAAAGTGCCGCAATTAGTGGTTCAGGTGCTTCCCCAACAGGAATACATTCTGCCGCAACTAAAATAAGTGGTTCCACTGGAAACGGTTCAGGTTCGCTTGCATATAATGATGTAATTGACTTAGAAGGTGAAGTTGCATCTAAAGATGCTAACGTTGGTAGTTTAGCATATTTGGCAAGTGCAAAAGGACGTTCTGCTGCTAAGAAAACCAAAAAAGATTCCGGTTCAGGAATCTATGTATGGGAAGACAGTGAAGTGAATGGATATAATGCTTCTGCAACTAATCTTGTAGCAGATGGTTCAACATTCTCACCATTCTACTTTGGAAACTTCAATGATGTCTTGATAGGCATGTGGGGCGGAATTGAGTTACTACCTGACCCTTATACACAGGCAACTAATGGAATTACTCGATTAGTGATGAATACTTATGTAGATGTAGGTATAGCACATGACGAGAGTTTTGCGTTTTACGAGGTCGATATAACGTAATAGTAAATAATAACTAATAATTAAGGTTCTTTGTGTAAAAGCAAGGAACCTTTTTTTATTTAAGCATTTCTCCAAATTATTGAGACAATTTTCATCTACACTTATATTTATTAATACAAACACACTACAAAGATATTTTTAATGGTTGGCATCAATTAGTAGTGTGGTTGGTGTCAACCATTTTTTATTTAAGGAGAGTAAACAATGACTATTAAATATTACATATATAAAATAATAGACAGGACAACTGATAAATTTTACATAGGTTGTCGAAAATGTGAAGGTAATCCTGAAAACGATAACTACATGGGCAGTTATAGTGATAACACTTGGCAACCAAATACTGACAATTTAGAAAAGCAAATACTAGGAATATTTACAGATAAGGTTGAAGCATATCAACTGGAAGAGGTACTAATAAATAAATGTAGGGAAAGGTTTGACAATTGCGTTAATGGTAAACCATATTCTTACAAAGTATTTTTAGTAGATAAAAGCGGAGAGAAATCATACTGGTATGGCAAAAATATTCCGAAAGAAGTTAGAATAAAATTGAGTGAAGCACATAAAGGCAAAAAACTTTCAGAAGAACATAAAGAAAAAATTAGTGAAACACTTAAAGGTAGGAAATTTGCTAAAAAAACAATTCAAAAAATGAGTGAAGCAAGAAAAGAATGGCATAAAAATAATGATATAAGAGGTTCAAATAATCCAAATGCCACAAAGGTAAGACATGTTAAGACAGATAAAATATTTGACTCCCAGAAAGAAGCAGCAGAGTATTTTGATATAAGTGCATCAAGTGTTCTTAAGCATTGCAAAGAAATATATCAAACTCAAAAATTTGAATATGTAAAATAAGATACTACTTACCATAACTGTTATATAAGACTCACTGAATTAACAGTGGGTCTTTTTTTTTATGTCTGAAAATGAAAATAACAGAAGAAACAGCAAACCTGCAATACATATACATAGAGAAGAGATAATTAAATAAACGACTATGAGTCACGTATACTACCATACAAGAAAAGAAGATAAACAGTATCCATTAGAGCAGACCAGTACACCAGTATCTGCTTCTGTTTCATTAAGTGATGCAAAGGATTTCTTTAGAGAAGATAGAACAGTTGAAGATTCTTTAATCACAGGGTTAGTTGATGCAAGTGAAAAAGTAATAGAGAAACAGACAGGGTATAATTTAATAGATACTGATTATAGAATGCATCTAACATCTTTCGAAAATATTAAAATCCCTAAAAAACCCTATAAAAGTGGTTCACTAACAGTTAAATATGATGATACTGATGGGAATGAACAAACGTTATCATCAACTGAATACACTGTTTATAAACAAGAAAATCCTGTAAGAATAGACTTTCACGGTGATAATTTGCCGGATTTAGAAAACGCAGACAGTAATGATTATCCAGTACGTGTTGATTTTACTATAGGATATGGAACAAGTGAAAGCGATGTTCCTGAAAGATTTAAGACATCAATTAAAATGATTGCATTGATATTGTGGAAAAGAGATTTACCAATGACAGTAGATGAAAACTTAGACCCAATGCAAATAAAATCAATTAGAACTCTAATATCTGGATTAAAGATAGGTAGGTTTCATTAATGACTGAACAATTAGT
Source organism: Aliifodinibius sp. S!AR15-10 (assembly GCF_031569985.1). Taxonomy (NCBI): domain Bacteria; kingdom Pseudomonadati; phylum Balneolota; class Balneolia; order Balneolales; family Balneolaceae; genus Fodinibius; species Aliifodinibius sp. S!AR15-10. Next base: position 79,952 of record NZ_JAMQKA010000008.1, read on the forward strand.
TGAGAGAATAGAATTTATATCTAAAAGTGGAAGCAGAGCAAATAACGGTGAAATAACCTATGCAACTTCTTCAATTGCTACGGTATGGGCAAAACCTATTCCAAAATCAGGCGATGAAGATACTACAGGAAATAAAAAGAAGAGAGTCCAAAAAGTCGATTGGGTAATCAGACATAGAGAAGATATAGATACTGCTGATAGATTAGTTTGGGATGGTAGGACATGGGATATTAAATCAATTAACCCATATTTCAAAAAAGGTAGAAGAAATTATAAATATATTGAATCGGAATTTACAGAAGGACAATTTTAAAATAAACAACAAATTTAAAATGAATGGTGAAGAAAAGAAGATACTAAAAACGTTAGATAACAGAGTTGAAAGAATAGAATCAGCATTTTTAGGAGATGAAAAAATGGGTTCAGTAGGTTTTATTCAACGGTATGAAAAGAGACAAAAAGAAATTGACAAACGACTAGAGGAAAGAGAAAATGAAGTAGATAACCGTTTTGAAGAAACTGAAGAACAAGTTGATGAAAATACAGAGAAATTAAATAAAATATGGTACTACCTAAGTGCCGCAATGGTTGCTGTGGGGTTTGGAGTAGACTATGTAGTGAGAATTTTCAGTAAATAGGATATATAATTATGGACAACCCAATTAAAATTTTGATAAAAGAAGTTCCAGAAAATGAACACCGATTTATAAAAGATACTTACGTAAAACTTTCACCAAAAGAAGCATATAAATTAATAAGTGAGGGTTATGCGGTCGGATATAATTCAGAATGGCCATTTCTAAGTGAAGAATACCCATATAGAAAAATATTATTCGAGCATGGTATTTATACAGAAGAACAATTAAAACCACGTTTGGGATATGCGGAGTCAATTGATGGAATTGGACAAAAATCAGTACAAGAATACAAGAATCTCTTGTTCTCAAATTCCCCTTCTAAGGAGTCCGATAAAGAAGCAATATCATATGACTCCAAAGAGAATGAAGTACAAGAGAATTAATGCCAGACAGGTATAATTGGAAAGAAGGGGACGTAGAAAAGCTAATTAAAGAACTAGAGGAATTCATTGAGAATGGGTGATATAAACGTTGATATAGACCAAAAAGAGTTCGATGAAGCACTAGATTTATTATCAGATATGCATGATTCCATTGATAATAAGTGGTTAAAGAGTACAGGACGGAGAAAAACAAAACCTATCATACAGAAGATGCAGAATAATTCTCCATCAAGTAGATTAAAAGAAATGATAGGAGTGACTACAGCAAAAACTAAAACACCTTTCCTTAAAGTTGGTGTTGTAAAAAATGATGTCTCCTTATTTCCTAATATTTCTAGTTATGGACTTGCTGGAATTTTAGAATACGGGACTGTAGAAAGATTTAGAACAGCAACAAGGTTTGGATTAGTAACTGGTAAAATACCCACTGGTAAAGTACCCGCACGTAAATATGCGTTTTTACGTAGTTCATGGGATTCAGGAGTAAAGAAGTTCGAAGCAGATTTTATAGCAAGTATTATTAAGAAAATTGAAAAGGAAATGAAATAAGATGGCAAAAGACGAAGCAATATTTTCACTAATCACTGGTGATACTGAAATCAATAATGAGATTAACGACAGAGTAACTCCAATAGTCAGAGACGAGGGTTCAGGGTTTCCCGCAATAACTTATAGAACTGTTAATTCTAACAGAGAATATGACAATGATGGGATTTCCATTGTAGACCATTCCTTTGATGTACACGTATACGCAAAGACGTATAGCAAAATGATGGAAATAGCACAACTTATAGAAGATAATTTATCAGAAAAATCAGGTACTTTTGGTGGAGAAACTATTGAGTATGTAAGAATAGAATTAATTAATGATGACGATTATTTACCGGAAGAAGAAGCATATGCAATACCTATAGAGTTAAAAATCCGGTTTAAGTAATATATCACTCTGACATTCCCTTCCTAAGAAGTTAAAAAAACACCTAGTCGATATATACCCCTTTCTATTAATAGGTGTTTAACCATATAAATAATTACAGAAGAAACCGACTTCTAACAATACATATATATAGAAGAGAGAAATTATAACAACAATTTAATCAAGAGAGAATAATAAAATGCCAACAATCACAGATAAAGAAGAAATCCGTAAAGGTAGAGAACTTGAGTTCAAATATAACGGGACGAAAGTAGGCCGTGTGCTTTCTTTTAGTATAACTGTCGATGGAGAAACAATTAACGTATCTGATATTGATTCCGGAGAATGGAATGATAAAATAAGAGGTCGTAAAGATTGGAATGCTTCATTAACAGCACACCGTATAGAAGATGTTTCAGGTTCTTCCCAACAAGGTAATATAACTTCTGACTTCATAGATACAACTAATTCAGGAAGTATTGAACTTGGACCATCCTCACCAACAACAGGAGATGTTATTTATTCAGGCGATGCTTTTGTAAATAGTTTCACCTTTGATGTGGCGGGTTCAGACGAAGCAGTTGAATCATCTTGGGAATTCGAAGGAGATGGTGCACTTACTCGTTCAGTAACAGCATAATACATAACATAAAATAAACTAAAGAGATGATAGAATATATCAAAATAAACGACAAGGAATACCCTATAAAGTTCAGTTTCAGAGCAGTTTTCAGTTATATGAATGGGTCAAATGTTGAGACACTTGAAGATGCAAATACAGAAGTGTTATTAAACTTTGATTCTTTACTGAAACTCTTTGAACAAGCATTCAAAAAGGGTGCTAAAAAGGATAATGATTTTGATGGTAAACCATTGACAGCAGATGAAATTGAAGATGCTATAGATGAAGAACCATCACTATTCATAAAACTGCAAGAAACCTTTAATAACTCTAAAGTTATGAAGGCATTTGCAGGAGAGGAATTAGCAGATAAAAAAAAGTAGGTAAAGAACCTGAACCTTTAACACAGGACAGAATTTATCAGTTAGGTATAGGAGTCTTAAACCTAAATGCTGATGAACTATTAGACATGACTCCAAGGCAATTCTTTAACGGACTTCATGGAAAATATGAATATGATAAAGAGTCTTTAAGTGTTGATAGACAACTATTGTATTCAGCATTACGGTATAACGCATCAAGAATTTCCGCAGGTCTTTCAGGAAAACTTTCAAAGCATATCCAGAAACAAAAGTTTCCTTGGGAAATGGACAAATTAAAGGAACCAGGTTCAAAATATATATCCTACGATAAAGTAAAAGCATCCCTAGATATGATATCAGAATAATAATCAAGAGAGAATACAAACTATACTCCACGGAATATTGGGGTATAGTTTTCTTATATAAAATCAAGAGAGAATAAGCATGGCAGGTACAGAGAGAAACGTCTCATTCATCATAGGCGCAAATATAAAGAACTTTCAAAAGAACCTGAATAAAGCACAGAAAAGATTCAAAAGGTTTGGACGAAAGATGCAACGTATTGGGTCAAGTATGACTCAAAACATCACCACTCCTATAACAATTGCCGCAGGTGCTTCTCTAAAGATGGCGGCAGATTTTGAAAAATCAATGACTAAGATTGAAACCCTAGTCGGACTTTCTTCTACTGCCGTTGATGGAATGAAAGATTCAGTTATAGACCTATCTAATCAGACTGGACAATCTTCTAAACAGTTAGCAGATGCATTGTTTGCAGTAACTTCAGCAGGTTTAAGAGGGGAGCAAGCACTTCAAGTATTAGAACAATCTGCAAAAGCATCAGCAATTGGATTGGGAGAGACGAAACAAATAGCAAGGACAACCACTGCTATTTTAAATGCATATGGTAAAGAAAATATTAGTGCTTCAGAAGCAACTGATAAACTTACTGCTATTGTAAGAGAAGGTAATCTTGAAGCAGAAGAATTAGCAGGGTCGTTAGGTAGGGTATTAGGACCAGCATCTCAAATGGGAGTATCATTTAGTGAAGTAGGTGCTTCAATCGCTACTTACACGAGATTGGGAGTTAGTGCAAAGGAAGCAACTACAGGACTACGTTCAATTCTTAATTCCTTAATTAAAACCACTCCTAAACAAAGAAAAGCGTTCAAAGAATTAGGAACATCTGCTCAAGAGATAAGACAACAAATAGGTCAGAAGGGGTTAGCAAAAACTCTCACCGATTTAATAAAAAGTTCTGATGGTAACATTGAAACATTAGGTAAACTTGTACCAAATGTAAGAGCACTATCAGCAGTGTTAGGTACAGCAGGTTCGCAGGGACAAGAATATAATCAGATTGTTGAAAACATTGCAGATTCTAATGAAATTGTAAATGATGGGTTTGCAACTGTCTCTGAAACAGTGACACAAAAATTTAATAAATCAATACAAAAACTTACTAACCTTGGGATTAAAATAGGTAGTAAACTAATACCAGTATTTAATAATCTTATAGAAAAGACTTCAGTTGTCTTTGATTGGTTTTCTAACCTTTCTTCATCAACTATTGAATATGGAATTGCAATAGCAGGTATAGTTGCAGCACTTGGACCACTCTTATCAATGTTTGGAACATTAGCAACTGTAATAGGTGCGTTGATGTCTCCTGTAACATTAGTAATTGCTGGACTTGCAGGGTTGATAGTAGTTGGTAAAAATATAATTGATAATTGGGATATTGTTACAGCAAGTCTTGAAAATCTATGGGCAAGTTTAAGTAATTCAGCATGGTCGTTGGTTGCATCTATAACTGATGCTTTCGTATCAATGGCACGTAGTATTTTAGATTCATTCAAAGCAGTTACAGATAGACTTGCTCCATCTTTATCACCTGCATTGGAAGGTGTAGACCAATTCCTTAAATCAATGTCTGATTCTGTTAATAAGAATCTTAAAGAAAGTGACAAAGCACTAAAAAAATCCTATAAAAACTTACTTCAAGCAAAAGATGGAGCGGTAGGGTTTGGAGAAAGTTTAGGTGATATAAAAGATACATTAGGAGGATGGTTAACAGGACTTAAAGACTATATTTTTAAAACTGACAAGGCATCGGAGAGTACAAGAACATTAAGTAAAGAACTTCAAAATCTAAAAAAAGGATTGGGAGTAAGTGATGTTAGTGTTTCAGGTGATTCAGCATCAAAAGATGAGACCGGAGATGCAGGAGTAAATGATAAACAGGCAAATAGACATATTTCTAATTTGGAAAGTATGACTGCCGCCACCACTGGATTTAAGACTGCAACAGAAGCAGCAATGGTGGAAGGACCAAATCTATTTGAAAAGTTTGTTATGGATGCACAGGAGGCAGGAAAGAATTTTAATAACTTCATGGCAAGTCAAATGACATCTGCTGTTTCAGCATTTGCGCAATCAGTTGGTAAATCAATGGCAGGTGTAGGTAATGAATTTGCAACAGGATTAGAGAAAATATTATTAATTGTTGCTGATTTTGCTAAACAATTGGGTCAGATGTTAATAGCAATGGGTTCAGCAATGTTATTAATACCAGGTACTCAAGGACCCGGTGCATTATATCTTGCCGGTGGTGCTGCTCTGACTGCAATTGCTACGGGAGTATCCGCAGGAATTAACAAAAGAATGCAAAACAGAGAGCAAAGAGGTCAAGCACAAGGTATGGCAGATGGTGGTATAGTACCACCGGGATTCCCTAATGATACTTTCCCTGCTATGTTATCATCAGGAGAAACGGTAATACCAAAACCTAAACCTTTACCTAGCGGAATGGGTGGAGGACAAATGATTACAAATGTTGTAAATCTTGACGGTAAAGAGATATTCCGTAATCAGAAAGAAGTCAACCACAGAATAAATAGGTAGCGCATTTCCCTTCTAAGGAGTTCAATATAACAGCCATGTCTTACCATTAAGAAGGGCACAGAGTTGGAGAGAATTGAAGTAAGGCATGTAAGAAACTATTACTAAAGAGAGAATAAAACAAGAGAGATTATGGCATACAAGAGTAAGTACCATATAATTAATAAAACACACATCAACGGGAATTTTACAACTTTTAGAGTTGAACTACTTGAAAGAAATTACGGAGGAAGTTCTACTCTAAAGAATGGTGATGGCGGAAAACCGTTTAAATTCAGTTACAACGGAGCGGACGTAAAAAAGATATGGGATAACCCTATACAAAAGGGTGAATTAGTATTAAATCTAATGATTGAAGAATTATCTGATGTAACTATACTTGATGATATCTTCAACAGTGATGAAAAGAAGTACAGACTAAGATTAAAGCAGGATGGTAATATTAAATGGACAGGGTATGTTATCCCCGATTTAATAGATTATAATGAAGGACCATTCCCGTTTGCCGCATCTATAACAGCAAAGGATTTACACTTACTTGAAAGTAACGATGCTCCTACCAATTCAGATATAAGTTATAATAAATATATAACTGGTATATCAAATCTATTAAATAATTCAACTGAATTAAATCTTGATATAGTATCCTACAATGATTGGTCTGCAAATAATTTAAGCGATACAGATGATTATTTTAACCAAGTCTACTATGACGAGTTTCAAAATCAAGATTTTAGTTCTTTTTCTAATGGTACTTTTGAACCAATAACAGAACTTGAAGCACTAAAGAATATACTTCCACCAGGATTTGTTTTAAGACAATGGAATAACCAGTGGAATATTTACGATTTATCACATCTAGCAAAAGACAATGCTTCGGTTGAAAAATTCCAATATGATTATACAGGTAGTTTAGTTGCTTCCTCTTCTAACGTTGATTTAACGGTTGATGTAGATAAGGATAAAAGATTTTTATTAGGCACATCTAAAAACAAACCTTATCCAGCAGTTAAGAAACTTGAGTTAGAATATAACCACAAAACTGCTATACAAAATCTACTCTTTGAACCTGAATATTCTGTGTTTGTTTCTTCTGTCTTTCCAGAAGAGAAAATGAGAATAGAGCAGGCATCTGAAAGTATTGTAAGAGTTGAAGGAGAAGTTCAAATACAGACTACACAATCTGGTTTTGTAACTGCTTCTGCGGACATACTTGTTTCAGTGGGTGACCATCAGATGGATATTAACGATGGTACTTGGGGTTCAAATCAAGGTAATAGTAGTATTAATGTTTCTGGATTTGGTCCGGGGTATATATCACAAAGTTTTCAGCAAAGAAGTAAAAATATTCCTGAAACTGTATCAGGTTCTCAATTCACTGTACAAATGCAATATGGTTCGGTGGAAGGTGGAGAAAACCCTGATGAAGTTAAATGGGTTGATATGTCGTCTTATTATATCAACGGGGATGCAGTAAGTGATGGTGCTTCTAGGAACCTAAGATTAAAAAGGACTGGAAACTATACTTACAATGCTGAATTGGAAAAGATAATATTTGGTGAAGGACCAGACAGAGGTATAGATAGTTTATCTAATTCTGCAATTCGTTATTTAACAGGAGGAAATCACAGGACATTAACAGACTTTAAGCACGTTGGTGGTACAGGTGTATCTTATGAAGAGTTCGTGATGACAAACATCATGAATATGCAGCGTAATTCTAATAAAAACTTAGATGCTGATTTACTTGCCCTTTTCCAACCTACTGATGTACTGACATACAGGTCTAATAACCACTTTTTATTAAATGGTACTCTGTCTGGAAAAGATTCTAAATGGCGGGGAGATTTAATTAGACTTCAATGGGCAACGGCATCTAATGACACATTTTCAGAGTATGTTAAGATAGGTGAAAATGATGCAGGTTCAACTGTAGGTTCTTCGACATCAACAGTTTCAGGGATTGACCAAGAGGAAGCAGATAACAGATACTTCAATGAGTCTGAAAACCTTTCTGAAGGTGACCCTGTAACAATGAGAAGTAATTTAGATGTTTATTCTACAGTCGAAAGTAATGATAGGTTTTTACAGATAGCAAATGAATTGTCTGAAATAACTAATGTTTCAGGTTCAAAGACTTTTGATAGTTCTGTAACTATCCAACAGTATTTAGACATGGATAGTGATGGACGAGTTCAAGGGGATGGCAGTGGAGCAATTGAAATTCTTGCGGACGACGGTACTAACAAAGGAATATTAAGAGTTGATAAAGCAATAATAAATGATTTAGAAGTATCAGGTAGTATAGATAACACTATTACTAATGAACTTCATGTAGAAGACCAGTACATAGCAGTTAATGCTTCCCAAAGTGGAACACCTACATTAGATGGTGGAATATATGCTGAACGTGGTTCTTCAAATGATGCCTATTTATTCTGGGATGAAGGTAATGACAAGTGGGGTCAGAAACTTGGTATAAGTGGTTCATTTGATAGAATAATATTCGCTAGTGAGATATTCCCAAATGGAAATAACCAGGCATTAGGAACTAGTAGCAATGTAGAATTCAACAATATTGTTGCTAATGGGTATATAGATGTAGGTTTATTCCCTGAAGGTTCTTTACCTGCACATAAAGAAGGTAGATTATTTTATCAGTCGGACGAGAATGCTTTAAGTTACTATAACGACCAATCAGAAGTAACTATTAACATTGGTCAAGAGAGTGTATTAAGAGCAAAGAATGTCGAAGGTAGTTCTATTTCAAATGGTGATGTAGTATATGTTTCTGGTAGTTCAGGTGATAACCCTGAAATAAGGTTGGCAAGAGCAGATTCAATAGATACGGTTGATTCAACTATAGGATTAGTTACTCAAAATAATATCAATAATAACGGTGTTGGTTATATAACAACTTTCGGACGAGTTAGAGGATTAGATACAAGTGCGTTCAGCGCAGGAGATGAAGTCTTTATATCCACAACAACCGCAGGAGGAATAACTAATGTTGAACCTTCTTACCCTAATTTTGTTTGGAAAATTGGGTATGTCATACGCTCTCATGCAAGTGAAGGAATTATATTTGTTGATGTAGAGCAACAAAACGATGTATATCAACAAGATAGTATATTATTTGCTAACGGAGATGGTAGAGCAGCAGAAAATAACGATAGACTGACATGGGATAATACAAACTTTATATTTGATATATCAGGTTCTCTAAATGTATCTGACCTACTCACCATCAACGGAACACAGTTATTCACCCTAGGACAAGAACAGGCATTGGGTACTGGGGATTCACCTACCTTTGCAGGGGGTACGTTTAATGGGGTTGTTAATATAAGCGGAGGCAACCTAGATTTTGATATTAATGGAAATGACAAAATCCGTTATCCACGGCATATACTACTCAGGGAGGCCGCTTGGGATGCCGGAGATTATTTTGATTGGAGAGTAGCAGGAGCACCAGGAAGTGAAGGTATTCGTGTTTATTGGCATGATGATAGTGTTCCTTCCGACACGGAAATATTCCGACTTGATAAATCTGGAAATATTACTCAAATAAACCAGCTAACAGCAGGAGGCCTACTCACCGCACAGGCAGGGATGACAAGCAATGGACAAATAACCATAAATGCAGATACAACTCCAGCATTGAATATAGTCGGTGGTGGTTCAGTCCCGACAACTGCAAAAATCAGATTATCAGTAGGTGCCACAGGTGTATCTGATGCCCCTGGAATCTTATTACTTAATGAAGATAATAGTGCTTCCGATGAATCATTTTTAACAAATAGGGATGATGATGCATTCACCTTTGAATATCCTGAAGGTACAGTATTAGCAGAGATAAAATCTGGAAGTGGAGATTTCAATGTAACATCTGGCGATATCGACATCCAGTCAGGCCAAATCCAAACACAGGTAGGCCAACTCACCGACATCTACTTCATGGATCAACCTGTGCGGACGAGTGATGATGTGGAGTTTAATAAAATGCTATTAAACACAGCGACGTCCTTTGATAGTCCTACCTCTGGTTCTCAATTACAAATCGGCGATGATGGTGATGGTAACGACCATTGGCTTACATTAGGTAGGAGCGGAGTGGCCACTTCTGGTATAGAGTGGGTAAGAGTAGGGACAGTAGATGCTAGAATCTTTATGGATTCAGGAGAGGACTTGAACATTACTAATGATTTTGGGCATAGGATATTCTTAACTGGAATGTCTGGTGTTGGTATTGGTATTCAAGACCACCAAGGCTACACCCTAAACGTCAACGGGACAAGTCAGTTTAAGGATGACGCAACCTATCTCCAAAAACTGACTGACGACGTATTCAATAGCGGATTTGGCGGAACAGGATGGAGAATAGATGAGAACGCAGATGCAGAGTTCCAAGACTTGACAGTACGTGGGACATTCAATGTATATGAATTATTGATACACCAAATAAGAGCAACAAACGGAAGTGTACTAATAGCAAATTCCGGCAAAGTATCTGGTTCTTCCAACATCGCAGGTTCCCAGTACTACTTGACGTTCGACACTGGTAGCAGTTATGGTCATTCTTTCCAACAAAATGACATAGCATTAGCACAACGTTTTGATGCGGACAGTAATTCTCTCCATCAATCATTCATACAGGTTGACAGTGTAGTCAATAACGGAGCAGTAAGTGCATCTCTATTATCAGGTTCAGTACCTTCCGCAGGATTTGAGTACGTGAGACTAGGTAACACGTCGGACACTGATAGACAGGGACACATCTACCTAACGGCAGACGACAGCAACTCACCGTTCATAGGAGTACGTGACGGAATGGATGCAGTTGCAGACTTCACTAATGGAACGGGAAGTATAGAAAAAGTAAGAGTCGGACGATTAGACGGAATAACTTCACCAGAGTTTGGAGCACTAGACGGGTACGGACTTTGGGCATCGGGTTCTGTTTACTTGGAAGGTGGAATTGCAGCAACCTTTGGTAACATCGGTGGTTTTGGAATATCAGACACTGCAATCTCATCATCGAATAATGAACTGATAATGAGAAGTAACGGACAGATAACAGGTTCGAATGTCTTATTTGATGGTGGTAAGATAGGTGGATTTACCATTAATAGTGAAAAACTAGAAAGAACGGGAACAGGTACTAGAGTATCCATCGGAAATGATTTAAATGATGAATGGAGCAGTGGAGACGATGTAGCAATAACTGGATTCTTCAACAATGAGACAAGACCATTCATAGGTGTTCAAAACAGCGGTGGCTCTCATGTGTACATGAACATAGAAAGTGGAAATCCTTATTTAAATTCCAAAGACAATAATAACAATAATGAAGTTCAAATAGGTGAGTTGACAGGAACCGGACATTCTGGTCAATATGGAATATATATTAGTTCAGGTTCGACAGAAGTATTCCATGTTCATGGTGGTGGCGCAGAAATAGCAGGTTGGACATTCGATAACACTTCACTTTCCGCAGGTAATCTGACACTTAGCTCATCAGGACAGATAATCAATTCCACACAATTAGATAGCACTAACGCATATCAATTTGACAATGATGGTAGTGGTAATTTAGCAGGTAAAAAAATCCGTTGGAATTCTGACGGACTATTAAGAATACAAGGAGCAATCCAATCCAGAGCAACAGAATATGATATAGCAGAGCAAGGTTCAATGTATGCTTTATCTAGAAGAGTAGTTCCTAGAGATGGACTCATGGATTATGCTATCTTTGAAGATAACACAAAGATATGGGTAAATGGAGAATTAACGGAAAGTGGTAGTGCTGGTGATAATGGTACATTAAATCTTGTACAAGGAGATTTAATTGACGTAAATAAACCTGTCAACATTATTCATAGTAGAGCAGATAGTATTCCATCGGAAGTTTATAGTGGAAAATTATTTGGTGTTCATTTAGATAGGGACGGACCACATACATTTTATTTAGTATCATTCCAAGGAGAAGCAAATGTTTCGGCATCTATCAGTCAAGACTTTTCTGACGGTACTAATTTTACAGTTCAAGAAACAGATGAAGATACAAATAATGTTTATACGTTAGACGAAACAAACGATGGATATGGTGCTGGTGTAGGATTAGATGCTAATGGTGATACATATTATATAAAATCTGACAAACCAATAAGCATTTTTAAACAATCGGGAACATCTGACCAAATGCTTCTTGCTCCAATGAGTAAGGAAGTGTTAATACATGATATTTCTTATATCAATAAGATAGGTTCGGCAACTGTTAATACAGTGAGTGGTGTATATGCCTATTCTGATGAACCATTTTCAGTAAATCACTTTGCAGATGGTGCTGGAACAAACGCGGAGCAAGGTGTTCCATATGAAATGTGTGGAGATACATATGGTGTACACCATCCTGTAGCAGATTATATAATAGTTGCAATTGAACCTTGTGAAGTAACGGTAACAAATGATAATGGTGTTTGGGCAACTCATGATTTAACAGCAGCATCAAGAGACAATCCTGTAATAATCACTACTGGTTCGGATGCTGGTGGTGGAACTGCTTTTGACAGTGGTGCAACGGGTTGGAAATTCACAGGAACAGGTAAATTCTATATTAGAACAAATGACAACACAGATGAATATTCTGTTCTTGGTTATGATAGCAGAAAGAGAAACAGAGACGGGCAAACATTAATACGTGGTGGTTTTGTAAGAACAGGACGTATTGAGTCGGAAAATTGGGATGGAACTAGTGGAACAAGATTTGACTTAAACTCTGGTTCACTTCAAATGGGATACGGCGGAAACACTGTATTTGATTTTAATGCTGCATCTTCTACTGCACAAATAGCAGGTTGGACATTTGAAGCAAATAAACTCGAACGTACTGGAACAGGTACTAGAGTATCCATCGGAAATGATTTAAATGATGAATGGAGCAGTGGAGACGATGTAGCAATAACTGGATTCTTCAACAATGAGACAAGACCATTCATAGGTGTTCAAAACAGCGGTGGCTCTCATGTGTACATGAACATAGAAAGTGGAAATCCTTATTTAAATTCCAAAGACAATAATAACAATAATGAAGTTCAAATAGGTGAGTTGACAGGAACCGGACATTCTGGTCAATATGGAATATATATTAGTTCAGGTTCGACAGAAGTATTCCATGTTCATGGTGGTGGCGCAGAAATAGCAGGTTGGACATTCAGCGATAAAAGAATAAACAAATCTATCACCGGCGGAAGCATCAATATACTGTCGGACGGTACAGCATTCTCTCCTGCCAACTATGATACAAAACCAGTCATCAACGTCTTTGATACTTCAAATAACTTCTTGGCGGAATTTGGAAATATATACGGACGTTCCACCCATTCTGGATTTGCAGTAAGAACAGGATTAAGTACTGGTAGTATAGTATTTGAAATGAGCTCGGACGGTACAAGTAATGTTCAGCAAATAGCAGGCTTTGACTTTGATGCGGACACACTAAAAAAGACTATTGGTGGGCAAGAGATAGCAATGGGTAATTCCGATGCTTACACAACATCATTTAATGGATTTTCTGTAGGTAATAGTACAGATAATAGAATTGTAATGGGTGAGTTAAATGGGGATTATGAATTGAGAGGTCCTACTATTTCGGGGAATCCTATATTTCAAATGGGGTCTGTTACGAATCAAATAGCGGGGTGGACATTCGAAGATGACAAATTTTACGGCGGAAACACTACCGGAGAATACACAGGAATGCAACCAGGTGCTGGAAGTACTAAAGCATTCTTTGCAGGTGCTGATGATAAGAGTGGAACTAATGCAGACTTTTACGCAGAAGCAGATGGTACTGTTAAATTAACATCATTTTTCAGTAATAGGGTTACAATACCAGATGATGATTATGTTCAGATAGCGGATGGAATTGGAGCAATAGCAATGGTATTTGCACAGTATGAACAATATGGTGCAAGTTTTGGGTTGAGACTCCAACCACTTGGATTAAACCACTTAGAAAACTTTGATGCTGGAAATAGGTGGGAAGGTGATAATATAACTGGTGAACCTACTGGAACAAGTGGAACAGATGGACAGGCAACTATATTTTACAACGCAGATAATGATGTATTTATAGAAAATAGGTCAGGTGCATCAGCAGATTTCTTCTGGTATTTTGCTGGCACACTGACCTAAATTTAAAAAGGTAGTAACTATTCAGAAAGAGTTTTTATAGACTCCAATTCCCAATAGTTTCCATTTAATGTAACTGTAACTCTATAATCTTTACCATCTGTTAAAGTAGCACCGTAAATATAGAGTTTATTTCCTTCTTTAAGGTCTCCATTAAATGTACTGTTAATTTCAGACCATGTTTGTCCTTCTATACTCTTTAGTGCTGTTATTTCAACATCTGCTTTTTTGTTGATAGTGTTTGCATCGTTAATGCAACTTGATGTTAATATTAGTGTGAATAAAAGTGACAATGTTAATAATAGATTTTTCATAATGTTGTATATGTTTTATTTGGGTTAACTGACAATAAATATAAAGTAAATTAAAAATTCTGTGATTTTCTTGTATAAACCTAAAAGGTCTACATGATAACATCAATTAAAACGGACATTACAAAGTAAATCTTTAATTACATAGGTTCTCTTTAGTGACTCCTAGTATGTCGAAAGATGTACTGGGAGTTTTTTATTTGTCTACTTTTTGGGAAGAGAATTGTTAAAATTAAAAATCAACCGGAATTTACTACCCATTTGCTACCCAAAATGGGATATTTTCAGTATATATATAAACACTACAAATCTATAAGTTAATGGCAGCCAACGAGTTACACGTATTTAATATTTGATGAACAGTTTTCTATGATAAAGTTAGGTTTGTTTCGAATATAGTGTATTTAGTTTTTAACTGAATACAAATTTATTAATACATAAACTTAGGAGTACACAGATGGGATGCGTTTACACCACGGGCTTGGCAACATCTTCTTTTTTTTAGCTGAAGGCGACAGCACTATCCGCGGTCTGTAGTTGTGAGATTAATAGCTACGGGTAAGTGATAAACCGTTTTCTTAACCTTGCCTTCAGATTTTTACTGATGTAATTTATAAAAGATGGGCTTGAGGAGGCTATACAGGAATGTTCCAGTTACCAGATATAGTTAGGCAAGGCCTCTCATGGCGTTAAGCTTGCGCTGGGCAATAAAGGAGAGAATCCATATCAGTCCCCATGCGATTGCTGTTGCCCACCATTGACCGTATAACAGGAATCCGGTATTCAGGGCATAGAGCAAGTGAGGAACCCAGTCCGGGGCGTCTGTTGCAGTTTTTCGGATTAGCTGCATCGAGCTGTCACCGACAAGGACGATAATTTTCACCAGTAGCATAAGAGTAGTGTAACCGATAATTACCCACTGCATCCATGATGTTTCAATAAAAATTGCCGAAATAATGAACAGGGTGACAATGATATCTACGAAGACTTCTTTGAGCCAGTGCATAGAAAACTTTGGGTTAAATCGCTGATATGAGAGCCTTCAAGTTTATCTACTTTAGGAAGGAGTTTCAACAGTAATTGCTGCAAGCAGCCCCCGGCCTAAAGAGGCTGCTGCAGAATTGGTTATTTTATTTCAATCTCTTTTACCCACATCAGTTCCGATCCATCTTTACCATAGTCATCTCGTTTCAAGGAACTTTTCAGTGACCAACCGTCCTGGGTGCTCGCTTCTACGAGATATCCCTTTAATTTTACAATATGACCCTTCCGAATATCCCAGATCTTTTTTTCTATTTCCGGGGTGGAGGGAGCCAGGTGAATATTGGCAGACTTCTGGACCATTTTGTGCAGTGGTATCGGCTGATGGGTTATTTGCCAATCATAATAGCGTTCAGACTGCTTGATTAAAATCTCATTTAGGTTCTTTTCGTCAGACATTGGTCCCCAACCTACAACGAGATCTAGTGGGGCAAATTCGGCAAGTTTATCGTGGTATCGGGCTTTGGATAGAACGCGGGCTTCAATATTAAATTCAGCCAATGGTTTAACTTTGAAACCGTTGTGTTTGATATCTTTTATCCCAAAAGCCTGTTGCTGGACAGGTTCAGATGGAGCTACCACACCAGGACCGTGTGTAATAGTACGCTCAGTCATATAGAGGTAACTACTTACAAACAGGATACCTAAAAAGATGACATGCTTTAACATTGTTGTCCTCCGAAGTCTTTACTTTTGACTTTTGTCTGTAGATGATAATATAGGAGAGATCAGAGGGGTAATTTGTTACAAATTTTTAACAAACAGCGATTTAGCATTAAATTTTTATTATATGAGGTGATTTTTTGCTAAATATAGCTGTTTTGTCTGGGTTGGATTGAAAAAATAAGGTATAGGTAGGCAAAATCAGAATTCTAGACTGAGTCCCGTTCGCCAATTTATACCTGCCGCCGGCTCGTAGTACCGTCCCCCAAAAGCGTTGACTACCACCGAACCATTGTATCGGGCGTCGAAGAGATTGTTAACCGCAAGGAATGGGGTAACAGTGATTCCGCTACCAACGGGCAGGCTGTTGTAGCTGACACGACCATTGACCACCCAGTAGGCATCATTGTAGGCGGTGTTCCTGTTGTTGACCGCAAATTCACTTACGTGTTGGGCATCTGTGGTAAGCCAGAAGTTTCCGGGTCGCCAGTGCAGCACGCCCGAAAGCCGGTGCTGCGGCACGCCGGGCACCGCTTTCCCATCCAGGGGCTCCCCGTCAAGGGTGGCTTTGGTAAACTCTGCATCGGTAAGATTGTATGTGAGGCCCGCCTGCAGGGAACGCGAAATATCATATTGTACATTGGCCTCCACTCCCCGGTGCACGGTTTCCCCCTGGTTGCGGTAGTAAGTGGGACCGTTGGCTTCCAGCTGGTAGGGGAACAGCAGGTCCGAAATCCAGAGGTTGTAGAGCGCGATATCATAGGAGAGTCTGGATGAAAACAGTTGCCCGCGGCTTCCCAGCTCAAAACCAAGCGTTTGTTCCGGCTGTATATCGGGATTAAAGCCGTTTCCGCCTCCTGGGCGATTTACCAGTTCGGTAGTCGTAGGCGCCTCAAAGCCCGTGCTAAGATTGCTGAAGAACTCCACATTGCCGAGGGAATAATTAATGCCCACCCCGGGACTCACCGATTGGAAGTCGCGTTCCCCTGACTGGTCCGGGGAACCGGCGTCGGTGTCAAACCGGATCCAGTCGTAGCGCACCGAACCGAGCAATTTCAGGCTGTTCAGCGTATAGGTTGATGTTAGAAACGCGGCGTGATTGTATACATTCTCAATCTGGTCAACCTGGATGCCGCCGCGCTGCGTGTCATCATTGTCATATTCCACGCGATCATCGCGCTGAATTTTGGTTTCGGCCCCAAAACTGAATGAGAACCGGCCCGCATCCCGCTGCAGGGTAGCCCGTGCACCGCCTGCGCGCCGGTCGAGCGTGATGATGGCAAAGGGCAGGGGATTCTCCAGATCCCGGTAGGTCCCGTAGGCCGTTGCCTTAAGGAAACCGAGCGAATTTTGATTCGAGAAGCTTACGCCAAACTGTCCCTGGCTGATCTGCTTGCCGGCGTCCAGGCTTTGAAATCCCTGGTTGGCCTGGGTCGGATCATCCTGTGCCTGCTGCTTGGTCAGCCCGCTGGGATGCTCGGCCTGGGGCATATTGGCATAGGCGCCAAAATATTCGATCCGGCTGTTTGCGTTTAGGTCAACGGATCCGGTAACGCCCGCACGACCAATGGTGACTTCGCTGTGGTCGCGATATCCACCCTGATTTAGGTATGAGGCATACCCGCTAATTCCATGCTTCCCAAACCGTTGAGAAAATTGCACGTCATTTTTAATTAAGCCGTAGGAGCCAATGGTACTTCGCACCATGAAAGGCGATTTTGTGTTTGCAGGGGGAGTAGTATTGAGGTAAAGCACTCCGCCACTGCTGTTTCCCCAAAACATAGAAGACGGGCCACGGATCAGCTCGGCACGTCGGATAAAAATCGGGTCCACGACCGTAAGCATCGCCTGCCCGTCGGCCATGGTGAGGGGAACCCCGTCCATCACCACTTGTATGCCGCGAACGCCAAACTGCGCGCGCCACCCGATGCCCCGCACCGTAATGCGTTCGCCCAGCGCGTAGTTTTCGCGGTCGTTCACCCAAATGCCCGGTACCTGGTCAAACAGGTCGTCCATCGTGACCGGGGCTTTATGGGTGAGCGTCTGCTGGTCATTTCGTAGTACGCTCAACGAAATGGGGGGATGCTCGCTGCTAAGGGCCGAATGGGTAGCTTGAATTTCAATCGCTTCAAGTGAAGCTTGAAGGGTGTCAGATGGATTTTCATTTTTATTTTGTGCACTTACAAGACTAGAAAGTGCCAGGCATATAAATGTGATGAAGCTAAAAAGACGAAAATGTTGGGTGGTTCTCGTAGAATTTTGCATAAATATGTATTGTATGAACTAATGTCTTGGGGTTCAATATGATAAACACATATATTCATCAGTTGAAATTTGACAACAATGAATTGTGTGTTACATTGCGCTATCCAGATATCATCATCCAACAAGCTAGAATAACGTAAAAAAATGCCAGATCATTCTGACACCACCACCATTTTAATAGTGGATGACTCGGAGCAAAATGTACGGCTATTATCCCATGTTTTAAAGAAGGAGGGGTATAAAATTCTGGAGGCTCTTAATGGCCGCAAAGCATTGGATATCGTGGCTGAAAAAGCTCCCGATATTATTTTGCTTGATGTGATTATGCCGGATCTAAATGGCTTCGAAATTTGCAAAAAGCTCAAGGATCAGCAATCAACGAAGGATATCCCTATCATTTTCCTGAGTTCGCTGTCCGAGACCGATTCAAAGGTTAAGGGATTCAATGTGGGAGGCGTAGATTACATCACAAAACCGTTCCAGCGCGAAGAGGTTCTGGCCCGAATTGATCTTCACGTGCGTCTTAAACAGTTACAAGACGAGCTTGAGGAAAAAATTGATGAACTAAAAGAGCGGGAACAGCGGCTTAATGCCTTGAATAAACGCAAAGATGAGCTGATGCGCATTTTAAGCCACGATATTCGGAATCCCGTCACCGGCATTATTGGTGTGGCCCAACTGCTTTCTGAAAGCTCAGAAGATCTATCAATGGAGGATCGAGAAACGATGTATCATTCCATCGAGGAAAGCGGGCGTAAGATTCAGCGCCTGGTGAATGACCTGTTAAATAAAGGGACTGCGGAAAGAAGTATATCAGAGTTAAACACCGAACAGGTCAATGTGGATGAAATGGTAAAAGAGGTCATTGAGCTACACCAACCGACGGCACTGACGAAAAAAATTTCGTTTGACCTTGAATCCGACAAGGAGATAGAGTTACGACTTGATCGACAGAAGATGGAACAGGTGGTAGGCAACCTGATATCAAATGCATTGAAGTTTACACCCGAAGGGGGGACGATCTCAATTGGGGTGGACAAAAACACTGAAAAGGACCAGGTCGAAATTAAGGTTTCAGACAATGGGGTTGGCATTCCTGAGAATGAGCTTCCAGATTTGCTTACTGATGATGGCCCCAAGAATGTTCGCACAGGCACAAACGGTGAAAAGGGATCGGGAATTGGGCTGGATATTATTAAACAGTTTACCGAACTGCATGGTGGATCTGTCTTGATTGATTCCTGCCAGGGAGAGGGTACAACATTTACAATCAAGCTCCCGAATATAAATTAAATCATTAATATAAGTCATTGAAATTCAATGGATTACAAGATATTAGTAATCGATGACGACGAACCCATGCACATTATTACCAAAAATTTATTGGGCAAGGAGTTTGATTTAATTCATGCCCGGAATGCACAGGAGGGGATAGACATCCTGTCGGAACGACACGTGAACTTGATTATGTCTGACATCCACATGCCGGGAATCAGTGGCCTGGAGTTCCTGGAATCATTGATGGATGATGCCCAAAAAAGGGCGATACCGGTGCTGGTGATCACAAACCTTCCGACAGTGGAAAAAGAGAAAAAAGCACTGGAACTCGGTGCAGCTGATTTCATCGACAAATCGATGTTCGTTGACAACAAGGAAGAGGTACTAAACCAGGTCCGAATGAAGCTGGTTACTAACCTGGACCTCGACGATCTTTCGGAAAACCTTGTGGATCATAAAAAGAAGCTCGTTTCTAAGCTTATGTCCGAAGCGATCGGTGGCGATTTTATCTCTACCGTGAAAAAGCTGTGTGTAGAAATTCAAAAGTTATTCGGTGTAGACTCGATTTCATTCTGGACCATTTCAGATGGCAAGCCTAACCTGATTACTTCAGCAGGACAACAGCTGCCGCCGGACTATGGGGGAGAGGATTTGGAAAACGAGCAGACCTTCCAGCAGATGCTCAGCGAAAAAAAAGCCTACATGACCAATCACGTATTCAATGAGGAAAAGGGGATTCTGGTCGATTTTTCGAAGGATAATAACTATCCGGCTGAAGTTGGGATCCCGATGTTTGCGCTAGATGAGCGAAAACTGTTGATCAACAAAATGAAAATTCCCGGGGATGCTGACCTCTTTGCCTATCTAATCCTAAAAAGGAACAAACTTTTTTCATCCAAAGAGTTTGAGATGATTTCAAAACTACTGACCCAAACAGGGTCTATTTTTTGGCGACTTTATAAAGATATCTAACGACGGCTGACATTTTTTTTACAATATGATGAGCGTTAAACCCAGGATTCTTCTTGTGATCGAAGGGACCTATCCCTGGTACCGGGGTGGGGTAAGCGAATGGGTATATCAATATATCACCGCTTTTGATCACGTTGCATTTACCATTGTTCAGATTGCCACCGATGAGTTCCAGTATACTGCTCTCGATGAGGCGCTGTATAATGTTCCCGATCACGTAACCCGGTTTATCCGGATACCGCCACCCGATATCTCCCAAGACTGGGAGCAGGATTCTTCGAAATGGCTTCAAGAACATCAGGAGAAGATGGCACATGCGTTTGATGAAGCTGATTGCGTCCATATAGCCAATACAGGATTTGCTGGATGGCTGGGAATGACCCTGGCAGCAAAGTCTGGCAAGCCTCTTATCCTGACCGAACACGCGCTCTACTGGAAAGAGGTGAAGATGGGAGCCGTGGCACTGGAATGTGGCTATAAGATACCGGATCACAAAACGGGGAAATTATACATAACAACTCTTTTTAAAGGAATTGCAAGCAGTGTCTATAAGGCCGCTGACGAGGTCATCAGTGTCTCGGAATGCAACATTTCTGAACAAGAATCACTGGGTGCTCAACAGGTGCAATATATCCCGAACGGGGTTGGAGCAGACTGGATAAAAGCTGGGAAATCTCGTTCCAAAACCTTCACTGTTGGTTGGATCGGTCGCTGTGCAGAGATGAAAAATCCTCTTCGATTTTTTGAATTTTTTAACGCAGTCGACATTGAGGCCAAAGGACTTATGATGCTTAGTGATGCGGGGGAAGATCAGTTAAAAAGGAGAGTGAAGAAACGAGCCGAAGAGTATGCCAATATCGAGCTGGTCTGGAACCGACCGGCCGCCGAGAGGATCGATGAGATGGATGCCCTCTGTATTACCAGTCATAATGAGTCTCAACCCCTTGTGTTGTTTGAAGCGCTGTCTCGACAGGTGCTGCCCGTTGGCTGGCAGATAGGAGATGTGAGCGAAAAATATGCAGTTGTTGTGGAGCCTCAAAGTCCCGTGGAGGAACTCGCCAAAAAAATTACCACTCTCTGGGAATATCAACCCCGATGGCAAAGCGAATTAGCAAAACGATTTGCAGAGTTCAAAAAATATCACACTTGGCAGGCTATTTTTGATCAGTATAACAGCGTTTTAGAACCTTATTTAAAAACAAGCTGATATCATCGTGAGTCCAAAGCCCCACGTATTATTTCAGACGGAAGGCTCGTACCCATACAGTGGGGGCGGTGTCTCCACATGGTCGCACATGCTGTGTACGGAGCTCCGAGAAAAAGTGGATTTCACGCTATTTGCCATAACCGGAAGCCCGGTGGTGGAAACACGCTATCGCCTCACTGAAAACGTAAAATCGATTATTCATGTACCGCTGTGGGGAGCCGAAGAACCGGTTCAATATTTTTACAAGGACGTCCCTTTTTCCCGCCATATCCAGCGCAGGGGGCAGACCAACGACAAAAATGTAAAGAAATACTTCTTCCCGTTATTCCGCGATTTTGTGGATGGTTTGATGAATCCGTTTGGATCGGCGAGAGAGTTCGGAGAAATAGTTTACGGTTTTTGGAAATACTACCGTCACTTTGATTATAAACAAACCCTCAGGAATCCGCTGGTATGGTTGGAGTTTAAGAAACAACTCTCTCAAAAATACCAAGAGGCGGAAAACCTAAAGATAGGAGAGGAGCCACCACGTGTTTTTGACGTTACGTTCGGAATGCGTTGGCTCTACCACTTTTTGATGGCTCTTGCAGTCCCGGTTCCCGATGTAAGCCTGACCCACGCCACCATTGCCGGCTTTCCCGCCATCACCTCTATTGCCGCAAAGTATGAGTATGGAATTCCCTCGCTGCTGACCGATCACGGGGTATTCATCCGGGAACGGCTGATCAACGTTAGCCGGGATAACTTCCCGTACTTTTCAAAAAAACTCCTGATTGACCTGGGCACCTTCATCACCAGGGCAGCATACTACCACGCCGACCAAATTTCGCCGGTAACCTCCGTCAACAAGAAGTGGGAGCAGCGATATGAGGCAGATGATGCCCGAATTGAGCCGATCTATAATGGGGTAGACACCGATCTTTTTAAACCGACACCAAAGCCGCCGGAAACAGAGGGTACTCCAACCGTGGTGGCGGCAGCGCATGTTTTTCCACTGAAGGATATTGAGACGATGATCCGCTGTTGCGACTTGGTCCGAAGGGAGATTCCCAATGTCCGGTTTGTGCTTTATGGCGGACTCGATGTCGATCCGGACTACACTGAAAAATGCCGGAAACTTGTGAAAAAACTCAATGTAGGTGATAATTTTAAATTTGGCGGCTTCCACAATGCACCCCAGGAACTCTTTAATGAGGGCGATATTTCAATTTTAAGCTCTATTTCCGAGGGATTCCCATACACTGTTATCGAGTCGATGAGCTGTGCACGTCCAGTTGTTGCCACCGATGTGGGAGGGATCCGTGAGGCACTGGAAGGGTGTGGCGAACTCTGCCGTCCCCGGGATCCACAATCACTGGCTGACGGTGTCATTAAACTGCTGATGGATGACGACCTGCGCATTAGCATGGGTCGCAAGGCCCGGGAACGTGTGCTCTTAAAATATACGATCGAAAAGTCTGTGAACAGCTATTATGAAACCTATCAACGGATGCACCAGCAACAGCGCCAGCCACTTAAACAGGAGATTTCACTTCCTTCTGTAAAACAAGTTGTAGAGTTGGAACCCGAATATGTCTGAAGCAACGAAAATAAAACCCGGTGATATCTCCCTGGTTGAGCTCAGGGAGAAGGTCCAAGAACAGGTTGGGAATCCTGTGAGCGT
Source organism: Aliifodinibius sp. S!AR15-10 (assembly GCF_031569985.1). Lineage (NCBI taxonomy): Bacteria > Pseudomonadati > Balneolota > Balneolia > Balneolales > Balneolaceae > Fodinibius > Aliifodinibius sp. S!AR15-10. The sequence continues at coordinate 103,367 of NZ_JAMQKA010000008.1, forward strand.
CTGGGCTGTAGCTGCTACGCTGGAATCGTTTGGTCTTCGGGATATCGATGTACAGGAGGAGTTCGAGATTGAAACCGTCTTTGAGCTTGCGGATGAAATTTACAAACAGCTTAAGGAGGAAATAGCTCGACAGGATGGAGCCAGAGGGCCAAAGAGGATAAACAAGCTAAAAAAGCCTCCCTTGATGGAAAGTGCCAAGCTGTTTGGCAAACATTATTCCCTGGGGCTCCTGTTCTCACTGCCGATGATAAGTCAGATTGCGGCTGTCTTGATCTTTCGGTATTCACTCTGGGCATGGCTTGAATTCAACGAGGCGCAAGCCACAATGGTCGCTGTCGGTACTATAGGTGCGTTTGTCATTACCGGGGGATTTGTGCAGACACTGGGACGACATGTCTCAAAGTACAAGGGAGAAGAAAACTTTAGGCTGGCCTTTAAAGCGACAAAACAAATTATCGGGAAAGGAGTGTTTACGGTCGGACTTGTGACAGTGGGATTCTACCTTATCAATATTGTTATTCCTTTCTACCCGATGGGCATGATGCTGATTGGTCTAACCTACATGGTGCTTATCAGCTTGCTACTGTTGGCTTCCGGGGTGTTATACGCGATGGAGCACCGCGTGATGATATTGACCGCTATTTTAATCGGTACCGCTGTCGTTATCGTCGGCATGGATGGATTTGAGATGGGGATTTACCTGGCCCAGTGGATTGGGATGGGCTTTACGATTCTGCTCTTGGGGCTATACGCATTTGTTTATTATCGTCTGAAGATCAAGTTATCAGGGCAGGATATGCAGGATCAGGCCCTCCCCAATCCGGAAGTTAGATACTACAACAGCTATCGCTATTTTATTTATGGTTTTTGCTACTTCCTATTTCTGTTCTTGGATCGCCTGCTGGCCTGGTCGGCCGGTCCGCCGCCCCCGCCTTATATTATCTGGTTTAATACGCCCTATGAGCTGGGTATGGACTGGGCCCTTCTCAGCTTGGTATTGACGATTGCGGTGCTCGAGTACAGTATCCATGCATTTTCCAAACGGATGCTGCCCGTGCAAAAGCAGGCGCCCTTTATGCAGGTAGACCTTTTTAACAAATATTTCAAATCATTTTATGTTAAACAGGTAATATTGCTTCTTGTGGTGGGCATTGTATCCATTGGCATTACATATGTCAGTATTAACAGCTTGAGAGCGTTTATTAATGAGGTACCTGAAATCAGGGATTTCTTTGCCAACCCCATGACCCCGAGAGTGTTCTGGATGGCCAGCATAGCATACCTGTTTTTAGTCTATGGCTTACTGAATTCATTGTTTTTCTTTACACTGAATCGCCCTTCGTTCGTAATGTATGCCATGATTATATCCACGGTTGTTAATTTTTTTGTTGGTTATATATGCAGCAGGGTTATATCATTGGAATATGCAGCGGTAGGGCTAATAGCCGGGTCTGTCACCTTTGCGTGCATAACAGGATGGATGGCGTACCGATTTTTTAAGCGATTAGATTACTACTATTATTCTGCATTTTAATTCATCGTATTATGATCAGAGATGTGAAAAGTTATTTTCAAACTGTTGCCAGCAGGCTTTCCAATGCTTTTGCTGTGGAGGAGTTTGATACAGAGAGTGAGCTTGAGTTTTGGTCGTTGGCCGCAGAAAATATTTCACGAAAAGAGGCGCCTAAGTTCATCGATATTGTTCAGTGGATGGATCTGCTGTACCGGGCACCGATCCATTTTGTCTACAAAAGGGAGAAGGAAGATAAACTAACACTATATCGCCGGCAGGTAATCGTCGATAATATTATACATGTAACCTCCGGGGGTTCAGGAGAGCTATCAAAGAAACAGCAGCAACAGGTCCGCGAATTTGAGGAACAGCTGGAAGACCTGGAAAAAAGTATTCCATGGAGCGACGAGTTCCTGAATACCGGGATCTCATCCCATTCCATTGGCAAATGTGAGCATATACCCATTTATGAGGACGAAGAGCTCTGGGGAATCTACTGTGTCGGCCCGTATGTGCAAAGCCCCGACAGTATCAAAGCAAAGCTATCGATTGTGGCCCGTATTTTATCGAAAAGTCTGGTTGAAATTGATTCTGCAGAGGCTAAGCCGACAAAAAATTACGAGGAGAAAGCCGGTGAGGTAGCCAGTGACCTGGGTACCGGTACACTCAATATCGACCGTATTGCCAACCTGATGCTGGGTTATCTTGCCAACCTGAACACCGCAAGGTTTGGAGCAATCATTGAACTGACCCAGCAAGCCCCCGATTTTTTAGCGAAACACAAACTTAACGAGGAGTTTATTGCCTGGATGAAATCAAATATTCCAGGAGATGCTTCCAGTGGAGAGGTTGAAGAAAAGTTAAACAGCGCAGCTGCACTCTCCTTAGTCCCCGAAGTGGATCATATCAAAGTTAATGAGCTAAAAACAGAATATTCCAGGGCCATAATCTTTTTTGGGCTCTCGGAGGATTCGGGCAGGGAGGAAGAGATTGAAGCAAACATTTCAACAACCCTTAATGATCTTTTACTCTACCGAAGGCAGAACCTTGAAATAACAAATAAGCTGATTGATACCTACTACAAGATGTTGCGCGAAATGGAGAAGAAAAAGGAGCGGACCTATTATCACACTCCGCGTATCATCTCCCTTGTCGATAGTTTCGGGCAGTATTTTGGATTAGACAAGGAGGAGCAGGAGCGATTGGTACTTACGGCCCGCCTGCATGATGTGGGATATATCGTAACGCAGCAGCTGGATGACCGGATGACGGTCGGGGCGGAACTCGAACATCCTTTTATCGGCAGCATGATCGTAGAGGCATTGCCCTTGCATAAAGATGTCAAGGAAGGGATAAAAACCCATCACGAATGGATCAACGGCTCCGGAACACCGTACGGTCTCAAGGGAGAAGAGATAGCCTGGACGGGAAAAATTGTAGGACTTTTTGAGTTTGTGAATGAGTTCATAGAGAACCATCAGGATGATGACAGCAATACGGAAAAGGAATGGATTGAGCGTCTGACAGGAGAGCTTATTGAGCGTGCAGAAAACCAGTTTGACATGGTACTTGTTCCAACAGCTATTGAGCTTATTCAATCGCTGGGGTGGAATGAGATCTGTGCTCTTGGTTCAGATAAATAAACTAATCAGTCCTCGTTCCTCGTAATGCTCGATTTATCGTATACATTTGATGCTCTCTTTGCAGCCGTCCGTATTACGGTCTGGTTTTGGCTGCTTTTTGTGGTCATTGCACCACTTTTCCTGGAGCATATTCGGGATTTACCCGGCATCGAGAGAATGTTCTATTCCTGGATCGGTCTCGGAGGCACAATCATTATCTCCATTCTTGTGCTCAGCTTCCTGCATATTTACGATTTCATAAGCATTGTTCTCCTGTTACTCTTCATACCGTTAATTGTGGATATTATCAAAAACAGGGAGGAGGGGTTAACAGACTATTTTAAAAAGTTTGAATTACAGACAGTAGTCTCACACGTCAAGTTTATAGAAAATTACCGTGGATTCAGCTGGCGGCGAACCAAAGAGTCTGTAAGCGATTGGCTCAAGAATATTGAGTGGGCAAACACCTACACGCTGCTGGCGTTTTTAATAGCAGCTATCGGGGGTATCACCCGGATGTTTGCCGCCCTGCAAAATGCGTCTCCATTTACACGGGGCTGGTATTTACATCTTGAACGCATCAAGAATATACGCCTGCAGGAATATTTTACGACAATGCCTGAGCCGGGGGGGATGCATTCGCTTGTGAGTCTTTTCAGCATGCTCACACAAGTTAGCCCGGAGATGATCCTGCACCTGATGGGGGCTTTGACGAGCTTTTTCCTCTGTATTATTGTGTACTGGTCAACGAAAGATATTACTAAGAACGAGTATCCGCTGGCACCACTTTTTGCCATGTCAATTTATGCCCTGGTGCCAATGCTGTTTCTTCCACTTTCGCTGGATCTCCAGGTGGAAGCCAATACTCTTGATCTGGCACTCTGTTTTGCGATTCCCACCATCACAATTTTTGTCCGAAACCTTCGTCAAAAATATCAAAGCCCTCGATTTTATATCCTGATGGGGTTCTCAGCAACCGCCCTTACGAACCTGTTTGTGGCTTTTGTAATTTTGCTGCCGGTACTTTTGATAGCCTCGTTAACAGTACCAAGAAAATCTTATCTTCGGTCGGCTGGGACCCAAATCGGGTATCTTTTGGGGATTTCGGTACTTCTTTTTACTCCATTTGTTCTTTATCTGCTCATCCAGGATTACAACATTCTCTCCTTCTTCAGGGAACAATTGTATGATACGCGTGCCTACAGTTATTACCCGTTGTTAATTGCGGAGCTGCCCGTTTTGAGCCAACTTTATGCCGCCGGGGCCGGTATATTCTTAATCGGAAACCTGGTTAGGTTGTTTGTTTACAAGCACGAGGAATCGATTGATGAAATTATAGTCCTACTGTTTTTTCTCGTCATGTCTCTTATCTATCTTCCACAGCTGTCGATAAGTACCGACTGGATTGATCCCGACCAGCTGAATGGGTTTTATGCCGTCTTAATTTCCATACTATTTGGATTATGTTTCGCAAATATTTTAAGATTTATTAACTGGATTATTCGACATCACGATCGTGTAATAGGAATAGTGGAACGGGTGGCTTTTACAGGGGCTGTAGCTTCGCTTTTATACCTGCAGGGTGGCTTGCAGGTCAGCCGGGTATTGCCATCGACATTACCGAACGGCTTTTTTGAGGCGTATTATCAAATTGTAGACGATTATCTGCCATACTCTTATGCCACTGTAGGTCCCGAGATAGACCGAACATTGTCAAAAAATCGGCATTATTTTATGAATTACGATTATTTTCTCAACCAATACGGTAGTGTCGATTCTCTTTACCACCAGTGGCTTTCGGTGCCGGAACAACAACGGGGTCCGCGCCCGGTGCCTCCACCCAGTATCTTCATCTTTGTTGAGAAACCACCCTACGGTTCCATTCAACAGGGGATCCTTTACAATTCGGGCAGTGTAATGCGGGATGTTGAACAGTGGATTGCCCAATTCAGAACCATGGAAAATCGAAAGGTCACTACCTATTTTGAATCGCCGGATGTGAAAGTGTATGAAATTGTAAACAGGGAAGGGAAAGCAGTGATAGAAGATGTACTGCTTCATGTTCAGCCTGCTAGGATGGAGGGACAGGATGAATAGAATCAGCTACTTACTGTTTCTTGCATTGGCTATCGGGTCGCTAATGAACGGATGTACAGGCGGCTGCAGTAATAAATCAGGCTTGGGATACGAAACGGTGCCCGACCTGCCGGAGAGTGAGCCCATGGTTATGGTACTCAAAAACCGCCAGGACAGCACCAGCAGTCAAACGGCATATCAGCTCACCCGCTCGTTCGATTACACCAAAATTCCCTATACCACCCATGATCTGAGCCTCCTTTCACAGCAAAAGCTCGTCATCCCAGAATCGGTACGGCTTATCTGCCTGACAACGTCGGAGGTAGAACAAATGTCTGATAGCAATGTGGAAAAGTTAGTTCAATTCGTAGCTGAAGGTAATTCTCTTTTCACTACAACCCCTGTTTGGGATGCAAGGTTTGGCTACCTGTTGGGAATCAAGCCGCAATCAGACTATAAGCAGGAACTTCATGCCGACGGATTTGAATTCCACCAATTGGCCTTTCCCGGATTCAGGGACGGCACTTTCAAGCAGCCAGAACCGTTCTATCATCGCGGTTTCCACAAGAGCGTATTTCATGACAGTGTCGAAGTGTTGGCCTCTTCACACGACTCACTGGATACCCCCGTCATCATTGAAAATGAGATAGGGGACGGGACTTCCGCATTTTTTAATTCCCAGATTGGATACGAAAAAAGCTATCGCGGTATCCTGTTTTCCGTGGTATTGAAACTGCTTGAAGGAGTTGCTTACCCGGTGGCAAATACAAGCACCATCTTTTTGGATGATTTTCCTGCTCCCCTGTATAGTGAAAAAATGCCGCCTATAGATTGGGAATACGATATGACCCACGCAGAATTTGTCACCAAAGTGTGGTGGCCGGATATGCAGAAACTGGCCGATAAATACCATATCGACTATTCCGCAATGATCGCTTTCAACTATAACGCCAATGTGGTGCCACCATTCGACTTCAAGGAGTGGACAATGAGCAAGATTAACATTCCGGGAGAAGAAGACCGGAGTAGCATAGGGATGGCACAGGATATCGCCGCTAGTCGGCATGAACTGGCAATTCACGGGTATAACCACTTCTCATTATGGCTCGAGGATTGGCCAAACCAGGAATTTATGATATCGGCGATGCAGGCCGCCCGAAAGCGTTGGCGCATCGATAACCTGGGACCTTTGCCCGTTACATATGTCCCGCCGACAAACCTTATTGATTCAACAGGAATCCAGGCGCTCTCCAGGGCGATACCACAAGTTAAAACAATGAGTTCACTCTATGTCGGCTACAAGGAAAATGGCACCGGGCGCGAGTTTTCGACTGATCCCTATGATCCTTCACTATTTGACTATCCCCGCATTACCAGCGGTTTTGTGGCGGATGATAATTCTATGGCGAAGCAGCAGGGGATGTATTTGCTTACGGGCATATGGACCCATTTTGTGCACCCCGATGACGTCTACCAGGTGGTTCAGAGTAAAGAGGATATCTTTGCCAGCAGAAACGAGCGGGGACTGGGCTGGCATCGCAACCGTGAGCTGGACTATGGGCTGTACGAGGTGTTTGAACGCAGGATACAAGAAACAATCAGATATTACCCCTTCATCCGGTTTAAATCTGCCAAAGATGCCGTACCCTTTGTGAAAGACTGGACTGAGACTCAGGCCTACCGATCTGACAGAGGAGACGATCGACAAATTGTTTATAACCTGAATGCCGTACAACAACAGCGCGGAGTGACATATAATCCCAGCTACTGGTTTATGTATGTGAAGGAACAAAACAGGGAACAGGTGGAACTGGCACTGTCTTCACAAACCAAACAGCTGACGTTCGTCCCGATCTGGAATGGCTACCTGGCCCAGTTTTCAACGAGGCGGGATACACTTAACATTCCAAATCTGCACAGGCAACGGATGGAAAGAAAGGCCATCGACAAGGATAGGGTAGCAAGAGTCCTCAACTCTTACCAGGATTATCAGCAGCGAGTGGAGGGTGCAGAGGAGGAAGATAACTGGACCGACACCCGCCTGCAGGATGCATTGGCGAATTTGAAAAGAAATCCCAAGTCGGAGGAACTGCAGAATCGTGTTATCGTTCTTGCTATAGAGTTTGATCGTATTAACCTTGCTATTTCATTGCTGGAGAAGCGATTGCTCACTTCTGATCTATGGAATACTGGAGATATTAAACGGTTGATAACGTATTACGGGTGGACAGGAAAATCCGGACAGGCTTGGGCACTGCTCGAAAAACTGTGGCAGCGGCACCAAGACCAGTCGGTTATTGCTCTTAAAGATATGATGGTCTCCGAATTTGGATCGCAGGGTCAGGAATTTAGAACAAAGTGGCTGAGGCGGGAACACGAAATTGCTCCCAAAAATGAAGCGGTCCTGACCCAGCTTGTGCGGTCGACGGACGGGGAACAGACCTGGCCCCAGATGAAAAAATATCTTAAGGACCTGATATCGCTTAATCCCAAATCTGACACGTTATACAAATATAGCTTGCAGCGCTCGCTATGGTATGACAGTCCGGATTCAACCATTCAGATGCTTCACGCTTTTCCCTCCTCGGCAAGGGGGCAATTACAGCCACTTTCCGATCAGATAGCGAACCTCTATGCCTATTCGGCTGGAAACTATGATCAGGCGCTTGTATGGGCCGATAGGAGTAATTCAGTGACAACACAAACGCGCCTCCAATGGCTGCAGCAGGCGAGCCGTGAAGAAGAGTTCAGGGAGCGTGCTCAACAGGAAGTGACTGAAGAACCAGCAAATGACAGCCTGCGAGCCTATGTAGGGAAAGAGTTTATCTACAATGGTAGATCAACCCTCGGATATGAAATTTTATACCCGCTATTCAAGGAAAACCGGGTCCCACAGGATGTGGAAGAGCTTATCCACACGGAAATAGGATACCAGGATTATGAGCGGAAGAAAGAGCTATATAAACGCTACCCGGCATTTTTTACTGACAAAATGGTCGGAGACCTGCAGCATCAATTCCGGACAACTGAGGGGTTTGCCGGCGAAATGGAGGCTTCATATTCCAGTGATAATTTCAATAACAACCTGGCTGGCATTGGATTGACCTCGCAGTGGGGTTACCGCCCAAATCACGTGCACACCATAACGGTCGGGCGCAGTATGGTGGAATCCGATTTTAATACCAATTTGGTTTCAGACCAGCTGACATCGCTGGATTACACCTACCAGCAAAGCTATCGACAGCAATCGATGCAGTCTACACTTGGTGGCGGATTTCGCCTCACCCAGGATGGTACTCTGTTGCCAAACCTGCGGGCTGGACTTTGGAAAGCGGTCGATTCCACTTTTACCTCGGGAGAACTGAATTTTAGTCCGGTGATGACGAATACGGCGATAAGCCAGGGCGTAAAACAAGTAAAAGGATCGCTTTATCGTGAGGATTACTGGTTAAAACAGGGTCGCCTGTTGACTACTTTTTCTGGATCGGGCAGCTGGTACACAGACGAGGTATTCTCGTTTGAAGCCCTTGGTCGTTTTTATGTGCAACTTCCATTCTCAACATCTGTGTTCAGAACAAGGGTGATCGGGGAGGGGGCCTATTTGGATGCTACGCGAAATTATTCCAGCGGCATCCCATACTGGACGCCAAACAGTCTGGTTATTAAAGGGGTCGGAGTGGATCTTAGGTACCAGGACCGGGTTCAGGATCCGAATTTTTGGGTTGAGGCCGAAGTTATTGGGAAACACAACAGGGATGGATTGTATTTAGCTTATGCAGCACGGCTTAATGCCCGTATTGCACGATATTGGCAGTTAAGGCTCAACGCCGAAATTTCATCAAGCGAAATTTATCGATCCAATAATATAGGATTTACATTGCGATATCTGTTACCGAAACAATTAAATGTGAATCGATAGAATAACATTTTGGGACGAGTTCCGTAGACGACCGAGTATTCGTCGATATTTTTAAATTCACTTCCATTCCGTTTTATTTGTTTAATGCTTAAGAAAATATTTAAATATCACTTTGAGTGGGTAGCATTGCTGGGGGGACTGGTGCTTATGGGGTTAATGGATCCCTACGTCAGCAACGGTCAATCACTATGTCTATTTGAATTCCTGAACGCTCCCTTTTGTCCCGGCGAAGGCCTGGGACATGCCATTGCATTTACATTCAGGGGGGAAATATCCCATGCAATGCAGGCTCACCCATTTGGTCTGCCTGCAGTATTGATATTATTGGGAAGGATAGGGTATCTATGGAAGCGAGCTTTTATTTCACACAAAATTAACCGAGAGGAATTATAGGTCATGGCAAGAATGATAGATTATCTACCCGAACTGGAAGGCGATGAGGCGACCTATGTGTCAAAAGTGATGCAGAATATGGACCAGGAGATTGCAGAGCGATTTTCCACAGTCTACCGGGCTCGTCGAAAAGATCCCCAAACGCTGCTGCTTACGGCTGTAATCGGTTTTTTTGGAGCTGCCGGCATTCACCGGTTCCTTATTGGACAAATAGGGATGGGGATACTCTATCTGCTTACCGGGGGCTTGTGTGTGGTTGGTACTGTTGTGGATCTGATTAATTACAAAAATCTCGCCTTTGAGTACAACCAGGAGATAGCCCGCGAAGTGGCTTCTTTGGTTAGGAATTAACCGAAGAAATAATATGAGTTATCTTTAAGTTCTCGCATAGTCTATGTCTAGCCTACGTATAGCCTTTGCGAGCCCTACGAATAGACTATACCTAGGCTACGCACGACCTTTGCGTAGCCTAGAAGCTAGTGTTGGAGGACAGTTGCTCCCCCGACCGAAAATCTAATAACAACTCATCTACTGCTTCTCCCCGGTCCAGAATATTCGGTTTACATTGAATCCAAACCGGATATCACCGTCCCAGAACTTGTCGTCATTTTGGGCGATGATATGCTGCTCGGTGTGCCAGTCAGACGTTTTTAGAAACAGTTGAAAAACGTGTCCCCCCGTTTCGATGTTTAGTCCCACAGAAAATGCATTGGCTGTACCTTCCGAACGCTCACCGAGTACCGGCAAATATTCAGCCATCAGTGCGTAGCGATCTGAGATATGATACTCCCCGGCAAGTCCCAGGGCAAAATGTGTTTTTTCTTCCCCGGTGAACACCGTGTTGAAATGGGAAATCATGGGTGAAACCTGGAGACTCAGCTGATCGTTGAATTTTCTTGCTACATTGGCTGATGCAAAGAAATTGAGGCGGTCTCCAAATGAATACCCGTTTTTATTGGTATCAATTCCCATATCTCCTTTCAGAGTGATACTCAGAGGCACATTATCTGTTGTAGTTTGGCGAAACAGGGCATATTTGGTCCTGAAGTCATATTGCTTTTGGGGCGAGCTTCGTCCCACACCCAGCGACCAATTGTCTGTTATCCCGTAATCGATACCGAGACGTACAGAGGCCCCAAAGTCCATGCCCAAAAAGTTGTGTAACGGTTCGTCATTGATGAGGCCAAAGCTGTGCATGATTGTGGCATTAATGTTCTTGTGGCCGATGACCTCTACTGTACTCATGCCAATCAGCCCGGGTGCCCAAAATGTTTCTTCAACAGGGCCCTCTTGTACCACGCGTTCTCGTTCCATCTGCGCTCTAGCTGAAAATGAGATAAAGATTAACAGCGTGAATAGTAGCGTTGTTTTCTTAAGCATCTGTATCAGATTCTATTGGAGTTAATGTTGCTTCTATCTGTATATCCTGGTTTTCATCCACCCGGTAGAAGAGAATGCCCGGCGGTTCTATGTCATATTCTTCGATATTCAACGTCCATGAGGCTTTAACTTTTAATCCATCTGCGGTTTTTTGAAGGGTACCGGTTAGCTCGAGATCCTGCGTAACCCCATGGATAGTAAACTCTCCGCGTACCGTAACTTGTTGCGGCTGGTTGGTAGTGGTATCAAAATTTGAAACCAGTTTACCGAAAAACTCCGCAAAAGGGTATTTGTCGGTCTCCAGGGTTCGCCGCATATCTTTGTCTCTTTTGTTGATTCCTGTGTCAAAGGTGTTCATGTCTATGTAGAAATCTACAGTGGAGTCTGACAGGTCGATAAGACCCACCAGGTGATCAGAGATACCGGTGAAGGTGTGGAGCGGCACCTCAGATTCAAATTCGGCGTGCCCCGTTTCTGTTTTATAAGACTGTGCCTCTACGTGCAAAGGAAAGAGGTACAGAACAACTGCAACAATAGGGATCAACCGTCTCATGATATTACCTCCAGACTAAGGTTAAATATAAATATTTATTTTTCATGAACAGGGAGTTTGTATCCCGCTTGGGTCTCTGATTCTATTACTGAAACTGATAATGATTAGTTGTTCTCGGCACCTTCGCTGATCCAATCCCTAATCAAATTAATTTCTTCATCAGAAAGATAGGGACCGCCTTGGGGCATGCGTGCTGTGCCACAGTCTGGATTAGGTTCAATTTTATCGACAATTGGACTATTATCAGGTTCATTGGCAACTATGATTTCTCCACATTGGTCTCCATTACTGTTAACAGCGGCATTGTATGAACTGAGATCTACCCCATTTTGTGCCGTAGCAGCGTCATGGCACCCGCTTGTCGCACAACTACTATTAAATATTTCTTGGACGTTTGAAAAGGTAGGTTCAGTACCACCGCCATTTCCTCCATCCCCGTTGCCTCCGCCATTTCCATTGCCGTTACCCCCGCCGTTGGTTCCGGTGCTGTTATCTCCACACCCACTCATAATCAGTCCAAGTGAGCAAATTAAGGTGATTAAAAGTGTTACAGTAAGCGATGATCGCGAGGTAATTGGGCCTGAGTTGGATGAAATTGAGTTCATAATGATGTCCTTATATTTATGGTCGTTATTAATTTTTTGATACTGGAAAGACAAGAGGGATTTGATTACTCAGGGGCAGGAGCTTCCGAAAGACCGGTATTGACTATGGGCCAAACCCCGGGTTGCGGGAAGCTGACTCCCCTGGTTTCTCCGGGTTCCTGATCGCCGTCAACATCGTTTGTTCCTCCAAAATAGTAGAGAGGCCAGCCTTTGTAGGTCAGCTGTTGCCGTTCTCCGTGAACTTCAATAACATCGAAATCAGCTTCATCAATGGCGCTGGGTAATGCATCAAGTTCAAGATGGAAAATTGGCCAGACTCCGTTATTACTGAAATCTTCGTCGGTAAAGGTATTGGTATTTAAACTATCATTTGAGAAGGCATACAGGGTTCTGCCGTCGATATCAGTAAAAAACGTGGTGATCTCATCTCCCTGGGTATAATCACTCATGTAGTTATTGCCATCATGCCCAACGAGCTGTTCATCCGCAATCATGATTGAGTAATCCGGATTAGCAACATACCAGACATCGTTGACTCCATCCCCGTTTACAGTTCCCGGCTGATTATCATTTGCAAAATAATACAACGGCCAGCCTCGGTAGGTCGTTTGATTTGTACCATCATTGCGTTGAATGGAACCGAAATCACTGGGTTCAAGTCCGCTTGAGGAGCTTAACAGATCTGCTGAAATAGCAGGCCAGTTTTCGATACATCCCTCATTACAGTTGCTCGCGCCCTTCACATCCCGCGTAAAAAAGTACAGCACGTTTCCATCTCCATCGGACATTACTTGTCCGTGTGACTGTGTGTTAGTGATAGTTATGATTGTCTGTTCAGGGGCTTCTTCATCATTACTACCACCTAAATTACATCCGGCTAGTAATATGCTGGCAGAGAGGATAAAAACTAGTGAGAGAACAGAATTCGGATTGGTTTTTAGAATTTTCATCATATTCCTTGTTAATTTGTGATGGTTATATTTTCTACAACCTCAGGTTGAGAGAAATTGAAGTGCCAACCGAATAAAGCTCAACGTTACCCCAGCCTACTTCTTTAAGGGGAAGTTTTACAAATGGTTCAGCACGCAGACTCCAGTTTCTAAGGATATCCAGCTCATAACCCAGCGAAATACTGGCATTGCTCAACCAGTGCGTCGTGCCGGTTTTATCACTCCAGCTTTGTACCAGGCCCCCGTAATTTTGGTCATAGTTGAATTGATATTTCTCGTTAAGCATGATATAAGAGGAGACCCCGGCGGATGCGTAGATCCGAGATCGTTCAAACTGAAGGAAGTCATATTTCAGATTGACCGGGATCTCCAGTATGGCGCAGTCTGCTACAGTTTGATCAGCCACAATTCCATTGGTCCAGTAGCCATAGGGTGGCTTGTATTCTTGTCCCTGGGCTGTGTAATGCACGTTGGCCTGGCCAACACCCGTGGAGATCGCAAAATTTTTAGCAATGCGGTACTCAACTGCGATACCAAACTTGTAGCCGGGGTTTGAGAAGTTGGACAACGATCCGACAGTACTAAGATCCGGTCCTGCTGCAATCCCCACAGAAAACGGGGAGTTTGACTTCGCAGCCAATACATCATCCCGATTTGATAATGTACCCTGTGAACCAGGAGAGATAGCTTCTTCTATATCGCTATCCACGGAATTAGACTCCACAGTGGTTGCCAACCAGAAACGATACGGCGTAACAAAATCTTTAAGCGATTGCGTTACGCCACATCCTGAACAAGTGTATTCACGGACAAAAAGTGCTCTGCCCATGTCTGCTGTAATAGCAAATTCGGTTGCCTGCGGCTGGTTCTGACCACTTTGGGTATTGCGTTGTTCAGTCTGTTCAGTAGGAGAAGAGGAACTCTCGGATTGTGTTTGCAGCTGTGTATTTTGCTCTTCCGGTTCGGGAGTGAGTGGCGTTTTTGGTTGTTCTGTCGGGGAATCTGGATCCAAGTTATCATTACCAGACGCACTCTCAGATGGTTGCGTTTGCTCGCTAAGTTGCCTGTTCAGTTCATTGATAGCCTGGTAGTTTTGATAGATGCCGTATCCAATCAATGAAAAGAGGACGATGCAGGCTGCTGCAATCCAGACTCGTTTTCTGTTGCGGGCTCGTGCCCGATCTGCCTTATCAAGCCTTTTCTCAAGTTTAAGCCAATCCGCTTCATTAAACGGAATGTCGTACTCGCTGGTCTTCTCCCGGAAAAGATCTTCAATAGGATCGCTTTTGTTATTGTCTTCAGACATTATTCCCGGTCTATATTAGGTTTTTCTCCAACATGGATTTTAAATTCTGTTTGGCCTTCGAAAGGTTAGATTTCGAAGTTCCTACTGATATATCGAGCATTTGGGCAATCTCTTTGTGCTTAAACCCTTCAATGACGTACAAATTGAATACGGTTCGATAGGCGGGAGAAAGTTCCTGCACCATATCGATCAACTCCTGGTAAGATATCCCGCTGGTAATTTGTTCTTCGTTCTTCAAGGCACTGCCAGCCTCTTCAATGTTATCCCATTTGTCAGTTTCATCCCGTTTGTGGTAATGATTGATCGCCGTATTCACTATAATCTTCCGTAACCACGGCTTAAATGGTCTGTCCATATCATACTTTTTTATATTGCTAAACACTTTCATAAAGGCATCATTAAGTACTTCTGCCGCTTTATCTCTCGTATCTGCATATCGCAGCGTGATACTCATGCCATAGGCATAGTACATCTTGTACAACTCCTTTTGACTTTCACGCTGCCGCTTCCGGCATCCTTTAATAATTTCTTTATACAAGGGGTCCCAGTTTTTTCAGGCGATCATGTTAATTCTTGCAGCTATTATCCCTTCGCTCTACTTGCCTATACAAGATATTTGGGCGGAGGGTTGCCTCTGAATATTAATTTATTTGATTTCTCATCAATTAATACCTTAAAGTTATGATATATCTTGCTAACGGCAGAACTTTGGCATTTTCGTACCTGTAGATAGCGCATAATCTTTTAATAGATTTCTTCAAAAAATACCGGGGATAAATTGTAACCATTTATTAACCTTGCCGTACATTCTGAAAATTGAATAGATCGGCTTATATCACAGACATTGCTACAACTGTTAAAATCATATCAACCAAGGTCTCTTTGGAGAGGACTAGTACTCATGCTCCTGGTTTGTCTGGTCTCAAACGTATCAGTGCTGGCAAACGAGGACAGTGATGAGCAAAAGCCATATGTAGTTAAAGAATTTACGCTGAACGGGGCCGGTATCCTTAAAACCTTCACTACCGCTGGTAATATCGATGTCCAAAGTACTTACAATACTGATAAAGTGCGGGTTGAACTTTATGTGGAGCGGGGATATGCCATATGGTCCGGTAGCAGAAACCTTGATAATTACCGGATAAACATCCTGCAACGGGGTAATGAAATTATTGCTTCTGTGGAAGAGAAGAAAAGAAGTGGTGGGCTGTTTAGTGAGAAGGTTAATTTTAACTTCAGGATCTATGTCCCTGAACGGATGTCCACTGAGCTTAAAACCTTGGGCGGAAATATCAAGTTAAGTAGACTCACCGGCGATCAGATGGCTAAAACCAGCGGTGGTAATATCATTCTACATAGTTTGAAAGGTAAAATAGGGGCCTATACCAGTGGTGGTAATATTGAGATAACAAGTAGCAGGGGCACTATCTTTGCACAAACCGAAGGAGGCAACATAAGTGTAGATCGTACCGAGGGTGAACTGCGCCTTAGAACGGCAGGAGGGGATATCATAGCAGAGCATACAACCGGGTCGTTTATTGCGCGGGCCGATGCCGGCAATATCAAGGGCCATTTCATTGACGTGGGGCAGGGGATCAGCATGGAAACCTCGGCGGGAAATATTTTTGCAGAACTCCCTGGCAATACGGGATTGACCCTGTCTGCCTCCGGGTCTCACATCTCTTTTGACCAGATGGAACATTTTACGGGACGTAAGGAACAGCAGTTGTTGGAGGGTAAGCTAAATGACGGGGGTATTCCTATCAGCCTGCAAACATCATCTGGCACAATAACCATTAAAACAAACTAGATGATGGGGAAAAGGCTGCATATCATGCAATCAAGAGCTTGGCTACAATTGTTTGGCCTATTCCTGTTATTATTATTTCCTCCCGCAACAGGATATACACTGCAACTTTTTGAGGGTCCCGTTCAATTTTCCAGGTCTGACTTTTCAGTGGAAGATCAGACCATTTACATCACCGATACTTGGAAATTCCAGCCCGGGGACAACCTGCAGTGGGCAGATCCGGAATATGATGACAACGACTGGGAAAAGGTAAGCACCTACCTGGGGCCGTCGGAACTTCCATTTATCGAGTGGGAGGGAATTGGCTGGTTTCGGTTACACTTGCAGGTAGACTCAACCCTGGTGAACTACCCGTTGGCGTTATTAATTGAGCAGCATAACGGGGCTTCCCAGATATACCTGGACGGAGAGCTTATCTATGACCTGGGAGAGGTTTCAATATTTGAAGAGGATTTTGTCCCTTACCGTGATTCCAGGCCGCGTCCCATCCGGTTTACTGATACTACCGAACATGTGCTGGCGGTCCGCTATGCTAATCACAAAGCCGCCCAGTTCAATGAATACGGCTTCACAGCGGGATTTCGATTTCTCATTGGGGATCTCAATTATCATATTCAAAACCGTATTGATGAGGTGGAAACCACCCCGCTCAACCTTATGTTCTATGGCGGGGGACTGCTGGCATTCACTATTATCCATTTTCTGCTGTTTGTGTTTTATCCCATGGAAAAGAGGAATCTCTATTTTGCACTGTTTACAGGCCTGCTGGCCCTCATAAGCTATACCGAGCTGGGAACCTCTTTTTCTGACTCCCCAATGCTGGCTATTTCGTACTATCGTTCCACGCTTATCGCCTGGATCCTAACCATCATATACGCCCTGCGTTTTACCTACAGCTTGTTTTTTGATAAAACCCCTTATCAATTTTGGGTATTTGCCGTTGCGGGCGTTGGGCTGGCTGTAGCCACCTGGTTTAATGCTGATGGTTTAAACTTCTACCGTGAACTATTCCTGTTACTGACCATTATCGAGATTCTTCGTGTACTACTGTTCTCATTTACCAAGAAAAAGGAGGGCGTCTGGATTATCGCCGTGGGCCTGGTCTTTTTCGTTATGGGAATCCTGTTTACCATACTGGCAAATATGGAGATGATTCCCAGTGGCTCAATAAATGGGAACCTTGTTGGGTCGGTCGTGCTCATCTTTTCGATGTCGATCTACCTGTCTCGTGATTTTGCCCGCACACAAAAGCGACTTGAGCATAAGCTGGTAGAAGTGAAGCATCTTTCAGAGCGGTCGCTGGAACAGGAGCGGATCAACAAGCAAAAAGAGCTTGAGCGGAAACTCCTGGCTGCCGAAAATGAACGCAAGACCAAGGAGCTGGAAGAGGCCCGGGCCCTGCAGCTCTCCATGCTGCCGAAACAACTGCCCAATAATGACTACTGGGATATCTCGGTATTTATGGAGACCGCACATGAGGTGGGGGGTGATTATTACGATTTCAGCCTCTCCAAAAACGGTACGATGACAGTAGCCCTGGGTGATGCCACAGGACACGGTATGAAAGCCGGGATTATGGTTGCAACGGCCAAAAGCTATTTTCATACGCTTGCCAATGAGCATGAGAACCTTGAAATGATCCGGCGGATGTCTTCGGGTATTAAGAATATGGATCTTAAACTGCTTTATATGAGCATGATGCTCCTGAAGTGTGACCGTCATAACCTGAGGATTGCCTCGGCGGGCATGCCGCCAAGCATGTTGTATCGCCAAAAAGAGCAGTGCGTTGAGCGTATAACGTTGAAAGGGATGCCGTTGGGAAGTAAACCGGACTACCCGTACCACGAGAGAGAATTATCACTTTCGCCCGGCGATACGCTTCTGCTGATGAGTGATGGACTGATGGAGCTGTTTAACGAAGACCGGGAGTTGCTGGGGCTGGACCGGATTGAGTCGGTATTTAAAGAGGCCGCCGATTCTTCAGCCTCCGATATTCTCTCCCAAATCACCCGTTTTGCCGATCAATGGGCGGGGACAAGCAGCCAGGAGGATGACATGACTATTTTGGTGATGAAAGCAAAAGAATCCACAACATTGTAACAATCTGTATTGCCGATTCGTAAAGCACTGCGTAAATTAATTTCTGCCATGTATCGTATCCTTTTACTCATACCAATTTTGTTTTTGAGCTTTTCACTCACCGCTTTGGGCCAGAGTTCTGATGACAACTCGGGGGAGGATCCGTTTAGAAATGATCCATTCTTTTCAAAACCGATCCAGGAATTTTTCCAAAACTCAAGTGAAGATTCTGCGGAAGAGGTTTCCAGTAATTCGGACAAGGAAATTGTTCAATATCGACTGAATCAGCTCAATGAGAATGGTATTGACTATGACGGTTTGTTTGAAGCGGGTCCATATAACTCAGTCTCGCTTTACAGTCTTTATCCCAATCTCCCCATGATTCATTATAACCGGGTAAGTGGCCTGTTTTTGGGAATAGAAAACGAACGGATGCAGTGGTATGGGGATAACTGGCTGGAAATTCCATCTATACAGACAACCGGTCTGATCGGGTATTCCTTTGCTCAAAAAGAATGGAACTATTCGTTGGGCTTAGAAAAGCTTATTGGACGTAAAAAGTATATGATGCTGGGCGCCGAATACCACGACGCAATGGCAACCGATGACTTCTGGCGGATCGGGCTGACGGAGACAACGCTCACCTCATTTTTTGCAGGATATGATTACCAGGATTATTATAAACAGCAAGGCTACGGGCTCTATGTACTGCTTCGATCCAGGCGACTGTTTGAAGGCGGGGTGTCATTCAATGATAACAGATACAGTAGTCTCATTACGAAAACTGACTGGGCCTTATTCGGTTCGGGAAACCGGTATCGCGAGAATCCCCCGATTGAGTTCATTTTCGGCACCCCGGTGGATACGCTTAACCTCAGTAGCCTCTCGTTTTCCGGATCTTTTAATCCCAAGCGGCTGGTGCTCTCCAGGCATTTCACTTTCAGCCTTTCAGGCATGGTAGAGATCGCCGATCCGGGGATTACCTCATCTGACTATGACTACACCAAGTACATTGGAGAGCTTGCCACGTACATCAATTTTGAACCCGGGGGCGTACTAAAATATCGGCTTATGATGGGCAGCATTACCGGCAACGCTCCCAATTTTAAGGAATTTCAACTGGGAGGAGTGGGTTCGCTGCGGGCTCTTCCTTATAAATCATTGGCAGGCAATTCAGGGAGTATAGACCACTATGCTAACCAAATGATTCTGAGTAATGCCGAAATCCAGTTTGGTTCTCCTTCTTACAACAATGACAGCTGGATCGACTTTGAAGATTTCTACCTGAGCTTTTTCCTGGATTCAGGATGGGCGAACTACAGTGCTGATTTAGCAGACAACTCGAGTCCATTTACCGACTTCGACCAGTTTGATTTTTCCGACCTTCGCCACAACGGTGGAATCGGGCTAGGGTCCAGTCTTATTCGATGTGAACTTGCCTGGGATCTGAATGAAACCTCTCGGTCACCCGTCTTTTGGATTCGTTTCAATCCTACCTTTTGATAAACTTTTTAAAAAAACCGATAGGGAACTTCCAACCCGTTGGAACGATGGGCCTTCGACAAAATATTATTTAAATAAAAAGCTTCCCACCGGTCAAGACGGGAAGCTTTTTTAGGGCATTTGGTGCTTTGTGTAGCATCCAAATATCTACTTGTTAATCCGTTAAGTTCGTACGGAAATAGTCGATAAAAGGTTACAGGTGATATGGTTTTTTATTTGAAGTGGTGGACTACTTTTTTTGTTCTGTAACCGATATATTGCGCGTACCCCATTTGACCATTCTAACCACATTCTAAGCGCACGTTAACAGAGTTCTGTTCAAATAGTGAATATCAAAAGATACATACCGTTGGCGACCACCGAGTTATTTACAGGTATACTGGTATGCCTGATTTGCCTGGTAGCTGTAGTTGGCTCACGCCTATCTCGCCTCTCAGATACCAGTTCAATTACATCGGAAAGACCGGTTCACATTTACCTTGAGGAGAGGACCGATCTCAATCAGCTGAGTGAAATGCTGGCCGATTCAGGGGTTGTCAGTAGTAAAGAGGAGTTGGTATGGGCAGGAAAGCTCCTCGGATGGAATAATTTCAGATCCGGCCACTATCTTATTGATGGCAGCTATTCTTACGATGTTTTGTTATCCCGTATGGCCCGTGGCATTCAGGACCCGGTTGAAGTGACGATCCTGCCGGGGGTATACAAAGGTAGACTCATATCCAGAATCTCTACTCATTTTACGTTCGATTCTGTGGCACTGGCACAGACACTTGGCGATAGCAGCTTTCTCTCGGAATATGGACTTGAAGAAAAGAACTGGATTGGACGGATGCTCCCCGATACCTATTCTATGTATTGGAATTCGGCACCTAAAACAGTGATAAAGCGAATATTAAATGAGTTTGAGTCCTCTGTAATTGAAAAATACAATGCCCGTTTGGAGGAGGTGGACAGGAACATTGACGAAATCGTTACCCTTGCGTCCATTATAGAGTGGGAAGTACGCCACAATGAAGAAAAGGCTAAGGTAAGCGGCTTATATTGGAACAGGCTCAGGCAGGGAATGCGTTTGCAGGCTGATCCCACTGTGAATTATGCCGTAGGGGAGCGTCGTCGCTTGTTGTATGAAGACTATGAGACGGACCATCCGTATAACACCTACCTGTACTCCGGATTGCCGCCCGGGCCAATAACCAACCCCAGCCTAAAATCTATTGAGGCAGCCCTCTTTCCGGAAGATCATGATTACCTCTATATGGTGGCCAATCCAGAGGGATATCATCTCTTTTCCGAGACATTTGAGGAGCACAAAGAGAAGAGCGAAAAATGGAGGGAATGGCTCCGCGAGCAGTACAGGATAAAAAGGGAACGTGAACGGCAGCAGGAGCGATCGGGAGATGCCCGCTAACCCAACTTCAATTTCTGGTAATCTAAGACGGTGTTAATAAACAGCCGGTTGAACACCCTGATCGGATATTGTAAACACTTTCACTTCCTGGTTTACATGTGTCCCGTTAAATCTGATGTTGCTGATCAGTCCTTCATACAGGGGATAGTCTTTGATCACATCTTTTAGAAGGGCGGGATTTTCAACACGCTCCAGTATTCGCAGCAATAAATCGGCTGAATCATATCCAATCATGGCAAAACGGGAGGCTTCCTGGCCAAATTGTTCTTTATAACGTTCCCGGAATTGATTGACTCGTGGGCTCTTGGAGTTGATGTAGTAACTCTCCGTAAAATGAATGGATCGCCCTCCACGCCGCTCTTCCGGTATCTCAATTACTCCCCATTCCGCCGATCCCAAAATAGGAAGCTTGCTGTTCATAACCTGGAGATCGGTAAGCAATAGGTCGATCAGGGTTGAGGCTGCCTGACCCGTAAAAGGCGCGTAAACTCCATCCAGGCTGTTTTTTAATACAGAATCAACGCCGACGATATTCCGGTTGGGTCCTGAAGTGAGTCTTTGGTTGGTCGCTTTTACAGCTACCGTGTCCGGGGCAAATCTCTGGGTGTAATCTGTGATATCATATCCCGTTGATTGCAAGTCTTCAATCATAAAGTGTTTGATGTGTGCGCCAAGTCGCTCAGCCTCCTTTCGAAAGCTATAAGCCGAAGTTTCGCCCAGGGAGTTTTTCTCGGCGAATACCGCCAGTGTATCCATCTTCAGATTTTGAACAGCGTGTTGTGCCATTTTTCTACCATGGGAGGCGAGTGTTGGATTGGCCTGGAAGACATACGGATTGTCTACATTTAGGCTGTCAGAATTGGCCAGAGGGGCAAGCATCGGTACCTGGTACTGTTCGGCCAGCTGTGCCATGCGCAAAGCAGATTCTGAAAAAAGCGGGCCGAGCACTGCATCCACATTGTTGCTCCATGCCAGGTGATTCATGGCATAACCCGCTGAATCCATGTCTGCACCGGTGTTTTGATAGCGTATAAATGCTTTTTTCCCGGCATTACGCTGATTGAAATCTTCCGCTGCCATCAGGTAACCGTGGAAAAGTCCTTGTGAAACGCCAAAATCAGGGGTACCCGGCTTAAACCTGGGCAGTGCGGCCCCAATATCATAAACAATGCCCCGGGGCGCGGAAAACCGGTTTTCAATGCTCGGAGGATAATTGTAAGTCAGTGAGTCTGCCAACATCTGATCCAGTTCTTGGTATGCGATTGTGCCCGTAGAGATACCGGATTTTTTAAGTTCACCGACAAGAATTTTTGCCGTTTGAAAATCAACCTTCCCAAACGCAGATTGGACCAGATCTTTTTGAACTTCAGCAAAGTCGGCTTCCTGGAACGCTTTACGTCGTTGGGCAATGGTAAGATAATCGAGGATTTCGTTATAGAATGTATTGGAATTATTGATAAGCGAGGTCCGCGGGCTGATATCTTTGAGTTCATACAGCCTGTTCAAAGCCGGCCCAAATTGGTCGAGCTGGAATTCCGCCAAGGCCCTTGTGAATTGCGCTTCATGCTGGATTTCAGGAGGGGCATCAGAAGAAACCTGCCGGAGATAGGATTTGGCTCTAAGGTATTCTCCGAGACTATAGTAGCTCTTACCAGTAAATAATATCGCCTCCGGGGAATCCAGGGACTGAAATATATTAGCCGCCTCTTCAAATTGTTGGTTTTTATATAGGTTGAGGCCTTCTTCAAAATCTTGCGCCTTGACTGGTGCTGTAATTCCCAAAAAAAGAACCCAAGAAGCGATAAAAAGCTTGATGGAGAGTCTTGTAGTAACGGTCTGTTTATTCACGGAAGCAAATATTTGTTGTGGTGTCAATGCTATATATGTATACAGTAACACCGGCTATTTGTTCTTTATTATTCCCACTCAATTGTGGACGGTGGTTTTGAGCTCACATCGTAGACTACCCGGTTGATACCGCGTACTTCATTAATAATTCGATTTGAGACGTGCGCAAGAAATGGATGCGGCAGTTTTGCCCAGTCGGCGGTCATCCCGTCTACGCTGGTAACAGCGCGTAATCCTATAGTGAATTCGTATGTTCGTTCATCTCCCATAACGCCCACACTTTGCACGGGCAACAGTACGGCCAGCGCTTGCCAAACCTCATCATAAAGATCGTTTTTCCTCAGTTCCGAGATGAAAATATCATCGGCTTCGCGCAGGAGGTCGAGTTTGGGCTTGGTAACATCAGAGATGATGCGAATGCCAAGGCCGGGTCCCGGGAACGGATGCCGCTTGATGAAATGGTCCGGAATGCCCAGCTTGCGCCCCACATTACGAACTTCATCTTTAAACAGCTCACGAACCGGCTCTACCAGTTCCAGGTTCATCTCTTCCGGGAGGCCACCCACGTTGTGGTGTGATTTAATCGTGGCCGACGGTCCTTTGAAGGAGACACTCTCAATGACGTCGGGATAAAGGGTTCCCTGGGCTAAAAACCTGAACGAATTGTCATCTTTGATTGCATCATCAAAGACATCAATAAAGGTATTCCCGATGATTTTGCGTTTTTTTTCAGGATCAAACACGCCCTCGAGTTTTTCCAAAAACTGCTGTGAGGCATCAATCCCCTTAACAGGCAAGTGCAGTTTGTCTTCATAGATATCCAGCACATCCTGGAATTCATTCTTTCGAAGCAGCCCGTTATCCACAAAAATACATTGTAGCTGATCCCCAATGGCTTTGTGAACCAGGGTTGCCACTACTGTTGAATCCACGCCGCCGGAAAGTCCACACAAGACGCGGTTGTCACCGACCTGTTCACGTATCTCTTTGATCGTGGATTCAATAAACGATTCGGCCGTCCAGCTGCCGTGAAGATGACAGATCTCAAAGGCAAAGTTTTCCAGGATCTGCTTCCCGTAAACTGTATGTACGACTTCCGGGTGAAACTGTACGCCAAATATCGGCTTTTGGGCATGTCGTACGGCTGCCACACGAGCATTATCAGTATGGCCTATAATATCATATTCACCCGGGAGTTCCTTGATATGATCTCCATGGCTCATCCATACGATCGACTCTTCAGGGATCTCTTTAAGTAGGTCAGTGCCATCATCGATGATAAGCTCCGACCGTCCAAATTCGCGTCGTTCTGCCTGCTCCACACTGCCCGGAATGGCATCATGAGCAAGTAGCTGCAGACCGTAGCAAACTCCCAGAACAGGAGCATTCCACGAAAAGATATGCTTGTTCAGGCCTGGAGCATCCTCGTCATTTACGCTCATCGGACCACCGGAAAGGATAATTCCTCCCGGAACAGTTTCGTCGAATTCGGTTAGATCGGCATTGCAGGGATGTATCTCACAATAAACGTTCAGCTCTCGAAGGCGCCTTGCAATGAGCTGCGTATACTGGGAGCCAAAATCAATAATTAGTATCCATTCATCAGGTCGATGGTGCATAAGGCAGAAAAACTAAGTAAGAGAAGGTATAGGATTGAAATGGTAATGGAGTATAATCAAAGGATTATTTTGCGATACGCTTCGGCTGACATCAGGTCTTCTAGCTGGGTAGCATTAGAAACTTCGATTTTGAGCATCCAGCCGTCGCCGTAGGGATCATCGTTAACAAGCTCCGGTTCATCTTCCAGGGTTTCATTGATCTCAACGATCTTTCCGTCAATGGGGGCATAGAGCTCAGAAACTGTTTTGACTGCTTCTACAGTTCCGATAACATCTTCCTGTTCGAACTCAAAACCCTCAGGCTCCAGCTCAACAAAAACGATATCGCCGAGCTCGCTTTGTGCAAAATCCGTGATCCCTATCGTTGCGGTGCCGTCGCCGTTATCTCGAATCCATTCGTGCTCACGGGTATACTTAAGATCTTCGGGATATTCCATTGTGGTCTTTAATTATATTTATCGGGATTGAATTTAAACTCTTTCTCCAGGTAATGGGTATTGAACGTTCCTTTCTGAAAGTTGGGATCATCCATAAGCTGGAGGTGGTAAGGGATCGTTGTTTTGATGCCTTCCACAACAAACTCTGACAGTGCACGCCGCATTTTGTTGATAGCATCCTTCCGCGTTTTGGCACTGACAATCAGCTTGGCGATCATCGAGTCGTAGTGCGGGGGGATGCGGTAGCCGGCATAAGCATGGGTATCCAGGCGCACGCTGTGGCCACCGGGAGGATGAAATACGCTGATGGTACCGGCAGTTGGCCGGAAATTGTGGGCAGGATCTTCGGCGTTGATACGGCACTCAATGGCATGACCACGCATCTTCAACGGTTTGTCAGAGATCTTTTCCCCGGCTGCCACTTTGATCTGTTCTTCCACCAGGTCATAATTCGTAATTTCCTCGGTCACCGGATGCTCCACCTGGATACGGGTGTTCATTTCCATAAAATAGAAGTTCAGATCCTTGTCGACCAAGAACTCAACGGTACCGGCACCTTCATAATTGACAGAATGGGCTGCGTTAACCGCCGCTTTTCCCATTTTTTCACGTAGCTCCGGCGTCATCAGGGGAGAGGGAGATTCCTCCAAAATTTTCTGATGTCGCCGCTGCAGGGAGCAATCGCGCTCACCCAGGTGGATCACATTGCCATGCTGGTCCCCGAGGACCTGGATCTCTACGTGATGGGGATCCTGCACAAACTTCTCGATGTACACATTGGGGTTCCCAAATGCCGTTTCCGCTTCATTGCGACAGGTGCTGAACGCTTGCTGCAATTTTGACTCTTCGTGAACGATCCGCATGCCACGGCCACCGCCGCCGGCTACTGCCTTCAGGATAACGGGATAGCCGATATCTTTGCAGACCTTCTTGGCTTCCTCCAGGTCCTCAACAATACCGTCACTACCAGGTACTACGGGAACCTTGTTGCTGATCATCTTTTCCTTGGCCTTGGCTTTGTCACCCATAGTGGCAATCATTTCAGGGGAGGGCCCGATAAATTTAAGATCGTGTTCGGCACAGATCCTGGAAAATTCCGCGTTTTCAGACAAGAAGCCGTAGCCGGGATGAATCGCTTCGGCATTAGTGATTTCGGCAGCCGCCAATAAACTCGGAATTTTGAGATAGCTGTCTTTGCTGGGCGGGGGGCCAATACAGACCGCCTCGTCAGCAAATTTGACGTGCAGGCTGTCTTGGTCGGCTGTGGAGTAAACCGCAACTGTCTTAATGCCCATCTCTTTACAGGTACGGATGATACGGAGTGCAATTTCGCCGCGATTGGCGATCAATATTTTATTAAACATGGATAACTATTTTGCTGTTAGCCTATGACAAATAGAGGTTGATCGTATTCTACCGGTTCACCGTCTTCAACGAGGATTTTCTTAACCTCACCGGAATATTCCGACTCGATCTCATTCATGATCTTCATTGCTTCAACAATACAAAGGGTTTGCCCTTTTTCGACAGAATCGCCGGTTTGCACAAATGCTTCTGAATCAGGTGATGGTGAACGGTAAAACGTGCCAACGATCGGTGACTTGACCACATCCCCATCCACTTTTTCCTCTTTGGCTTCAGCTTGTGCTGACTCCCCGGACGGGGCTCCGCCGGATGGTTGTGGTTGTGAAACCTGGGCGGGAGCCTGGAACTGCTGGGCAGGAATTTGTTGTGGCAGGTTTACCTGCTGTGTATCTCCCTTTTTCTTTACCTTAATTTTAAAATCGCCTTCTTCAATGGCAACCTCGTTGACTTCACTTTCGGCTATCAGATCGAGAAGTTTCTTTATTTCTTTGAGATCCATGATTTGTGATTAGTTAGACTTAACGCGTTCTATATATTCGGAAGTGCGGGTATCAACCTTGATTTCATCCCCTTCGTTGATGAAAAGAGGTACCTGTACCGTTGCACCTGATTCAAGTGTGGCCGGTTTACTACCACCCTGGGCCGTATCGCCCCGCACGCCCGGTGTAGTTTCCACTACTTTAGAAATCAAATGATCCGGCGGTTCTGCATAAAGTACATTCTCGTTATCAGTATCGATAACAAGTGTACACTCCTGGCCGTCAGCAAAGAATTCCGCCTTCTTGACATTTTCCCTATTGACGGGAATCTGCTCATAAGTTTCCTGGTGCATGAAGTGGTAGAGGTTTCCATCAGAATACAGGAATTGGTATGGGTGGCGTTCAACCCGAATTTCTAAGAGTTTTTCGCCTGAACGGAAGGTTTTTTCAATGGTTTTATCATTGACGACGCCCTTCAACTTGGTGCGAATAAACGCCCCGCCTTTCCCCGGTTTCACATGTTGATAATCGACAATGGAGTAGAGTTCGTTCTCTACCTCTATGACCATGCCGGTCCGGAAATCAGATGTATCAATTTTAGCCATAAATATGTTCTAGTCGTAAGTAGTGAGTTTTGGGTCGTTAAATGGTTTTATTCGGAACCAAGACCCAGAACTCAACCCTAATTTAAGTTGGTCAAAAATAGCATGAGTGGTCAAGGATAACAAGCCCAAAAATCCCCGTCCATAACAGCTAAAAGAGGTTGCTTAATGCAGTCCATAAATTATAGGCAATTGCCAGGGGAGCGATGACCATAACAAACGCCGGCCACACCTTGGCAAAAAGAGTTTTTCGTATTCCCGGACTACCATTTTCCATTTCTGACAGGGCGTTCTCTGTCTTCCAGTAGTAGCCAAGGAAGAGGCAGATCAGAAGTCCCCCCAGTGGCAGTCCTATATTATTGAATATGATTACAAAAATACCGATCAGGGAGGTATTGAAAGAGATGATCAGTGATATTGCAAGGATCCCCAAACCGATAATTTGAGCTGCCTTTTTACGTGGAATTTCAAATTCATCAATAGCAAATGATACTGGTACTTCCAACAGGGAAATCGTCGAGGTGAGGGCTGCAATACTTAACAACAGGAAGAATACGACACCCACAACCATACCCAGTGTACCACCGAGTTCGTGAAAAAGTTGAGGAAGAACCTGGAAAATAAGGGAGGTGCTGGCCAGCAGGTTACCACTGTCATCAAAGATAGCTACGCCTTGTGCCTGCGCCATGTACATTGCCGGTATGATCAAGAGACCGGCCAGAAACGCGATCGAGGTATCGGCCAGTGTCACATAGGCGGCAGCACCCGGGACATTCTCCTTTTTGCTGAGGTAGGAGCCATAAGTGATTAACGCTCCCATTCCCAGTGAGAGCGAGAAGAACGCCTGGCCCATCGCGTCAAAGACAAGGTCAACGCCAACACGAGAGAAGTCGGGGTAGAGATATTCGCGGAGGCCGACGCCCGCTCCTTCCTGGGTTAGTACCCATCCGATCATAATAATAAGGATTCCGATCAGCAGCGGCATCATAAGCTTTGTGGCTCGTTCGATACCGTCGCTTACCCCGCCCAGAATAATGGATACGGTAGCGGCCATAAAGATGGTGGAAAAGACGGCATTAATGGGACCGTTATCAGTGTCAGAAATATAGGTTGCCCAATCCTGCATGCCCATGAAATAGAAGACTTCTTCAAAAACATAGCTGACGGTCCATCCCGCTATGACATTATAAAAGGAGAGGATCATCACCCCGCAGATTACGCCCCACATTCCTATGAGTGCGTACGTCCACTTGTTATCGCTGAGTGCCTTAAAGGCCCCGACAGGATTTCGACCCGTTTTTCGGCCAATCGTGATTTCTGCCACCATCACGGGAAACCCGATCAGGAAGGCGCAAATCAGATAGATAAACAGGAAAGCAGCTCCTCCATTAGAGGCAACCTGAGTTGGGAATCCCCAAATATTTCCAAGACCCACTGCAGAACCCGCAGCGGCAAGAATGAATCCCAATTTTGAATTCCAACTACCCCTTGTGTTTGCATCTGAAATAGCCAAGTGAAACTCCTTTTAGATTAAAAACAGGTTTGAAATTTTAACTATTGGGAATGGTGATTTTTATGTGATTGGGCTGCCCGGCTCAGCATCAGTTTCTACAAAGCGAAGTGATCCATCAGCCGATTCTGCCATCAGTATCATCCCGTTGCTTTCTACGCCCATCAGCGCTTTTGGCGCCAGGTTGGCCACCACACATACGCGCTGTCCCACAATATCATCCGGGTCAAAGTCAGGCGCAATGCCGGAGACGATGGTACGCGTTTCAAATCCGACATCTACTGTTAGTTTCAGCAGCTTGTCCGCCTTTTCGATATGCTCGGCCTTGGTAATTTTACCGGCCCGGATATCGATTGCGGTAAAGTCTCCAAAATCTATCTCATCCTTCAGCGGTTCATAATCTCGGGAATCTTCACCACCGCTCATCTCTTCCGCTCTGTTTTTCAGTTTTTGAAGCTGTTCGTCGATCTCCTCATCTTCAATTTTTTGGAAAAGAATTTCGCCCTGTTCAACTTCTTCTCCTGCTTTCATCAGGTTTCCATTCACCTGGTCCCACCCGATGTTTTCTGCAAGTCCTAGTTGCTGTCGGAGTTCATTCATTTTTCTGGGGATAACCGGGTGAAAAAGTACCGAGAGCGCCGATGAAATCTGAAGACAGACATGCAGGGTATTGGCACACACCTGGGGATTATCTTTCCGGGTTTTCCACGGCTCCATCTCCGTAAAATATTTGTTCCCGATACGCGCCAGGTTCATCGTTTCTGCAATTGCCTCACGGATTTTATAGAGATCGTAGTTTTCGGCAATCTTCTTTTTTTGGATCTCAATCTGTTCCAGGGCCTCTTTATCTTTTTCAGAGGGATCTTTCAGTTCGGGAACGCTGCCGTCAAAGTATTTTTCCGTAAAGGAGGTGGTCCGGAAAATAAAGTTGCCCAGGACATCCGCGAGCTCGCTGTTTACTTTTGTTTGAAAATCCTTCCATGAGAAATCAGAATCCTTCGTCTCCGGCAGGGAGGTGCCAAGCACATAGCGGAGCAGGTCAGCTTCAAAATCCTCGAGGTATTCATTCAGCCAGACGGCCCATCCGCGTGAGGTGGAAAGCTTCTTTCCTTCGAGATTCAGGAATTCGTTGGCCGGCACATTTTCCGGAAGCACGTAATCGCCGTGCTGCATCAACAGCATGGGAAAAATAATACAGTGGAATACGATGTTGTCTTTCCCGATGAAGTGCACAAGCTCCACATTCTCATCCTGCCAATACTCTTTCCAGCGGTCGGGATCTCCCTGCTGCTGCGCCCACTCTTTTGTTGCCGAGATGTAGCCGATCGGCGCATCAAACCAGACGTAGAGCACTTTGTTTTCAAATCCTTCGACCGGTACCGGCACACCCCAGGTAAGATCACGCGTCATAGCACGATCGCTAAGGCCATCATTAAGCCAGCTTTTTACCTGCCCCATTACGTTGGGCTTCCAGTTTTCCCGCGTGTCCAGCCACTCCTCCAGCTCTTTTTGGTATTTACCCATCGGCAGGTAGAGGTGCTCGGTTTTCTTGGTAATCGGCTTATTCCCGGTTAATGAGCTTACCGGATCGATTAAGTCATTGGGAGAGAGGGAGGTGCCGCACTGTTCGCACTGGTCGCCATAGGCTTCCTCATACCCACAATTCGGGCAGGTCCCTTTTACATAGCGATCGGGCAGAAACATGTCGGCTTCTTCATCATACAACTGTTCTTCTACCTTTTTACTGAATACCCCGTCATCATAAAGCTTTTTGAAAATCTCCTGCGAAGTCTCTCGGTGTACGTCCGAGCTTGTTCGCCCGTAGTAGTCAAATGAGATATTGAACTCTGCAAAAACCTTTTTATTCATCTCATGAAACTTGTCCACAATATCCTGCGGAGTGACCCCTTCTTTTTCAGCAGCAATAGTAATCGGCACGCCGTGCTCATCGGAGCCGCAAATGTAGACTACATCAGTGTCTTTAAGTCGCTTGTATCGCACAAAAAGGTCGGCCGGAAGGTAGGCGCCGGCAATATGCCCCAGGTGAATGGGTCCGTTTGCGTAGGGAAGTGCGGAAGTGACAAGAAGCTTTTTTGACATTCGAAATACTTGAATTCAGTTTTAACAGGTTATTTTGAACAGATTGCGAAGATAACAGCTTCGAAGTAAAAATCCGAAATTCGAATAGTTTAAATCCCAAAATACAGGCAGAGGGAAGATTTTCTTCCGCAGATTGCGCAGAGTGAAAATAAACAAAAAATATACTTGAACGCGGGTTGAGTTATGAAGCCATAACTCACAATAGAACCCCTCAGCCATCTCCTAACCACTCAACGCGTTATACTCTGATGATTTAATCCCAGAATTTTTGCAGAAATCCGTAGAGTGTAACGCCCACAGCTACCGATACATTTAGAGAGTGCTTATTTCCGAATTGGGGGATGTCAACAAATTCATCAATAAACGGCAGTATACATTCATCTATGCCGGTAACTTCATTGCCAAAGACCAAGCATAGCTTCTTTTCATTCGGCGGTTTGTAATCGGGAAGATGAATGCTGTGGTCGGTCTGCTCAATCCCTATGATGTGAAATCCGCCGTTTTTAAGTTGCGGGAAGATGAATTCCGGGTCTTTGAACTGTTTCCAATCAACAAACTCCTCGGCCCCGATTGCGGTTTTTGTGATCTCGGGACGTGGTGGGGCAGGGGTGATGCCTGAAATTAGAATCTCCGAGATACCGAACGCATCGGCACTGCGGAAGGCCGCTCCCACATTATGCATGCTCCGAAGGTCGTGAAGCAAAATTTTCAGGTTCCCCATCCGTTCCGGCGCCGATCTGGCCAGGTTGTTTTCCAGAATCTCTTTGGTAGAAAGTTTGTTGATTGTCATATAAGGTTACTTAGGGACCGTTTGGTAGTGAATTTAATACGGTTAAATAGTTAGCATTAATACAAATATCATGGTATTTTCATAGGCGCACAAATTAGGATGAAATACAAAGATATGTCAGCTTTTGGCTGGCTTTCTTTTTTTGAAACAGATTTTGAATGTAAAAGAATGAAACCTCACCATGAGTAAGAAGAATTACTTATCCAGAGAAGGCTTTGAAAAACTGGAAGCAGAACTCAAAGATTTGAAAACGCGAGGCCGCAAGGAGATAGCTGAAGAAATTGCCGAAGCACGGGCAAAAGGTGACCTAAGCGAAAATGCAGAGTACGATGCGGCGAAGGAAGCACAAGGGATGCTTGAAAAACGAATCTCTGAGCTTGAGAATGCGCTGGCCAATGCCCGTATTTTGGATGAGGAAGATATCAAGACGGATAAAGCTTATTTGCTTTCTACGGTTACCATCCATAATCACAGGACGGATAAAGAGGTGAAATACACACTGGTTTCCAAAGATGAGGCTGACTTCAAGGAAAATAAAATATCGATAGAATCCCCGATAGGAAAAGCTATTTTGGGCTGCGAAGTTGGGGAGGTCGTTGAAGTAGACGTACCGGCGGGAACGCTCAAGCTAGAGGTCAAAAATATTGAGCGATAAGAAAAAATAGTTGGAATTTTGGGTTTCGCTAAACCTTCCATGAGTTGCCTGATGGCTTGATCACCATATTACCAGATACTGTACATCCATGGCTCAACTGATTGATGTCTATCCCTACCGCTTAATTGGGGATGCATCTATACCTGAATTTTTTGTTGGTAAACGGGCTCCGGGGAAAGTATATGCAGATCAGTGGAGAATGGTGGGTGGTAAGGTAATAGATGGTGAAAAAGCCTGGGAAGCAGCATTTCGTGAGTTAAAGGAAGAAACAGGTGTTGTGCCGGTAAAATTCTGGTCGCCACCCACATTGAACCAGTTTTACGAGCCTTCTTCGGATACAGTCCATCACATCCCGGTTTTTGCAGCCCGGCTACCTGCTGGTGCCGGAATCAAGCTCAACGAGGAACACTCCGACTACAAATGGATTACGATTGATGTAGCAGAACGTTATATTAACTGGCCGGAACAGCTCCGGATAATGCAGCTAATTCACCAAATATTGACTTCACAAGCGATATTACAAGACTGGATCATCCCGATTAATAAATGAAAATCACTCCCTTCCGAACAACCGTTGTCGCCACGTTTCTTATCCTTTTTTTTGCCACATCAGGGTGGTCCCAGGATTCCAGAGGCTACGAGTTGCTACCATATCCCGACGTATGGTATAATGATGTTGACGGCATCAGGGTTGGTGCCCGTCTTATCGGGCAGGTGCCAGGGACGTTTGGAGACGGCCCCCACCGATTAAATGCGGGAGTTTGGCTTGGTACCTGGTGGCCAGAAAATCCCGTTTCCTACAATTTTGTGTTTACCGAACCGATTCCCTCCATTTCAGGATTTAACAGCGAGGGAAATGTCCAACTCCTTAGCTCTGTCCGAACAGGTCTCTCAAGGCACAGCATTCGTTTTAACAAGCGGTGGCAGCCCGGATTTAATGAGTATCACTACTTTGAAATTTCAGCGGGTCTCACCACACAAAAACGGTTTGACCTGGCATACACACAATACCCAAATACCTGGCAGCAGGATTGGCTGTGGCTTGGGAATCTACAATTCAGGCTGCAAAATGAGAACGGGCTGGGCCGATACCGGTTCCACAGCGATTTGTCTGTCAATATGTTTGGTGATGCCCCGTCATTCACGCAGTCTGAGACCCAATTTGTACAGCGGGCGTTACTTGGAAAGGGATTCGTCCTGCGAGGTCGACTATTTGCAGGAATCGCCTCTAACCAGGCTGTACCGGAGTTCCTGTTTGGCCGCAGCTTTCGCTCCACGGGGCAGTGGGTCCAAAACAGCCTCGTTCGGGCCAAGGGCACCATTCCAACAACGTGGATGGATTCCGGTATTTTCCAGGTCGCCGGCGGAGCAAACTTGCGTGGATATAGTGAACAGGATATTTCTGCCCTGGAAAGAGGACAACGCCCGTTGTTAACTTCTGTGGGGTCCGTGAATATTGAAATTGATTACCCGAACCCTGTCGATCATGCGATAAAAAAGATACCAACGGTTGGAAAGTTGATGCAACTGCGCTCATACCTCTTCAATGATACCGGCACTTCCCTTGGATTGACAGGGCAGGAAGAGTCGCGCGTTTTGTCTGATGCCGGGCTGGGATTTATGTTGTCTTTGAATATTCCAGACTACCTTGGTAATCCGCGTGGCCTTATGTTACGTTATGACATACCACTATGGTTGTCGCATCCCGAAGGAGATCAGCATTTTAGCTACAGAAGTGTAGTTGGAGTAGGTGCAATTTTTACATTTTAAACGTCTGATTTGAAACGCATTCTGCCATATTACTTGTTCTCACTCTTGCTTTTGGCAGGGGCCTGTACCAATCCGCGCTGGATAGTGAAGGATAGTCAAACGATTGATCCCGAGGATTACACGCTAATTTCATCGAAGGAATTTCCTGCCGTTGCCCAGCCACCCACGCACGAGGACCCGGTGCTGCATATCCAGATTATGTCGAAACGGAATTATGAGTATGCCCAGAAAGTGTTGATGGCTCGTTATGTTCAAGATTACAAGATGCGGCCTGTCTTCTTTTCTTTGGGCTTGATGGGCGCTGCCACAGCTTTTTACCTGGCAAACTCCGATGCGATTAATGATGTAAACGGGCGACTGGAGACGGTAACACTGAATGCCGTTGGGGGACTGCTGGCTGTAAGTAGTATTTTTAATTTTAAGCCCGTTGGAGAGCCCCGGCCTACGGGGGAAGAGCGGTTTCTGCGTACTTCCGGGACCCAGATTCGAACTGATACCACGCAGCTTAATGAAACGGGGCGTGATTCTGCGGTGGTCAATATATTCTATGACGGTCGACCGGTTGCTGAAAATCAGCGTTATGCCATTAGCAGTGGACAGATGAATATAGATCTGGGCAGTTCCCTGAGCCAGATGGAGATTACAGATAAAAACCCCGATTCTGTTGGCGTCAGTGTTGATTACAGCGACAGCACCTATGCCTTTTCCTTCCCACTGACCTCAATCCTGAGACCCTTTGCCAAAGTGGAGTCTTCAATGACAGAACTCAGAAACG
This sequence comes from Aliifodinibius sp. S!AR15-10, assembly GCF_031569985.1. Classification (NCBI taxonomy): domain Bacteria; kingdom Pseudomonadati; phylum Balneolota; class Balneolia; order Balneolales; family Balneolaceae; genus Fodinibius; species Aliifodinibius sp. S!AR15-10. The sequence continues at coordinate 138,434 of NZ_JAMQKA010000008.1, forward strand.
CTCCCGGGGAATCCTCCCAGAATGTTCTGGCTGAACTTATCCAGGACAGTCAGCTTCAAATTGTAGAAGAGGTTGATCAGGATTGGTATAAAGTGCTTTATGGTATTTCAGAGAATTATGTGTCACGCAGCGACGTCTCACTGGTCTGGCGAACCTCCGATTTTGCCAAGAAAAATCAAGTGGTGGCAGTTCCAACCGTACCATTCGGGAAAATTGATGTCGAGAGTAATATCCCCATTCTTAATTTTTCTAACAGGAATGGAATGGGGTTGATCATCGGCAACGAGGAGTATCAAGGTGATTATTCTCCCCGGAAATACACCATCCGGGATCTGCAGCTGATGGAGGCCTACCTTGATAATGCGCTGGGATATCCGGCCAGCCGAATCGAAAAGATGGAAAACCTCAAGAATCGGCAACCGATAGATTCTACGCTGGCACTTATGCAGTATATGGCAACCGATAGTTCTGAAATTTTTGTATACCTGAGTGGATATGGCGTGCTGGAAAAGGTACAGGGCGACTACCAGCCTGCACTGTTGTTAACTTCGGAAGGGGAGGGTAATGAAACAGTTAACCTAATCGATCTTTACAAATCTCTGGCCAGCATTCCCGCACAAAAAACAGTCATTATAAATAATATCGATTTTCGACGTTCCGTAGATGCCATTAATGACAGCACTGATATTTTCATCCAGAGCCTGCAGCAGCCACTTCAGAACAGTGCTATCACGTTGACGAATCAAAATGAAGGGTTAACGATCATCTTTTCTTCCGAATTAGACCAGTCAACTCATACCTACCTTGGCAATGGCCAAGAGGATAAAAAACACCATATTTTTCCCTATTTCTTTTCAAAGGCATTGCAGGAACGCAGAACAGTAATTTCAGATCTCTACCAGTATCTTCAGCGCAATGTGTCGTACACTGCACGCAAGCTGCATGACGAGCCTGAAGATCCAATCATTTTTGGTAATCGCTCGATCAACCTGGCAGAATAATGAGCTATTTTTACCTGCTGGCAAGTGCCGCCTGTTCCCTCATTTTAGTGCACTTAATGAAGGAAGGCGAGCACCGCAAATTACGGATGCTAAACACATTTACCATTAACTATCTTGTTGCTGCGATAGTAGCATTCGGATTGGGAGGATTTCCTTCCTTTTCGATTGAGGCCACTGGTTTTACCAATCCCGCCTTTATTTTTGCAGCCGTGACAGGTGCTGTTTTCATTGGAAATTTCCTGGTCTACAGCAAATCAATTCATCTCAATGGAATGGGTGTATCCGTCGCTGCGATGCGGCTTTCTCTGCTGCTGCCCGTTTTGCTCTCCGTTTGGCTGTATGGAGAGCGAGTTACGACAAATAAGCTCCTTGGGCTTCTGTCGGTATTTACCGCGCTGGGCCTGCTGATTCCCAAGAAACAAAATATCCGGTTTCGCAAGATTGATGCTGCATGGCTTTTGCTGATCATATTCTTGCTAACCGGACTGGCCGATTCATCGCTCAAAATTTATGAAGAGGATTTCAGCATGCAGTTTAGCGAGTTAAGTTTTATGGGACTGGTGTTTAGCTGCGCCTTTATTATTGGTCTTATTTGCAGCATGTTTGGCCAAGGGAACCTGGTAACACGTCGGGAAGTGTTTATGGGTTGCCTGATTGGAATCCCGAACCTGTATTCTGCCGTGTTTTTGATTTATGCCCTCCGGGAAATCGATGGTTCTGTAGCCTATCCGATTGTGAACATTCTGAATGTAGTGGGTGGGACCTTGATCGGTTTATGGATATGGGGGGACAGGGTCTCAAAACTTCAGTGGCTTGGCATTACAGTAGCTGTGGCAGCCATTCTTCTGTTGGTATAGAAACAGGCCTGCCAACTTGTTGCTGACAGGCCTGTGAATTTATCAACGATTGAACTCTTTCCGTTTATCCCGATTTTCTCTAGGACGGGCTATATTGACTTTTAGAGTACGACCCTCGTACTCCGCGCCATCAAGTTCATCAATGGCTTCTTGTGCTTCTTCTTCATTTTCCATCTCAACAAAGCCAAATCCTTTTGACCGATCAGTTTCACGATCAGTAATGACTTTGGCAGAAGTTACAACTCCGAACTCTTCAAACAGTTCTCTTAGATCATCACTGGAAACCCCATAATCAAGGTTTCCAACATACAGGTTAGTCATTGCTGGAATAAGTAATTAGTTAGTAATAAAACAGGGATAGTCGGAAAGATTTGAATTAATAGCAGTAGGCCATCTCTATCAAAATATTTGCCGCCAGAACCTGGTTAACAATTGAAATTACACTTTTCGAAAATATGAACCTAATAAAAAATGAAATACAGAATTATTTTAACACTTTTAACCAGCAGGTCCTGTAATAGCCCTGGCTTATATGGCAGATAGAACCTTTCAATTGCCTGAAGCGGTTTGAATCATGATATTTCACCGTTCTAATACAGAAGATGAGATAGCTGGAAATAGTCACTCGCTTTAGTTTTTCTTGCGCAACATTTTATGTATCTTCTAGCGTTTATATAGACTTAATATAGATGATTACGAACGGATCATTCGAACTGATTGTTTGCCAAACAGAAGTTAATAAATAAGTAAAATCAGCAACCAATATTTATGAGTGAAACAGAAGCACTTGAATCAATGGTTGGTGGTGAGTACAAGTATGGCTTTACCACTGATATTGAATATGAAGATTTTCCCACGGGTATCAATGAAGATATTATTCGTGAAATTTCACGCCGGAAAAATGAGCCGGAGTGGGTAACGGAGTTTCGTCTGGAAGCGTTTGAGAAATGGAAGAAGATGGAAGAGCCGGACTGGGCGAACATAGAATATAAAAAGCCGGATTACGAGAATATTCAATATTATTCAGCTACTAAGAAAAAGAATGATAAAAAGGCCGAAAGTCTGGATGATATAGATCCCCAGATTAAAGAAACATATGACAAGCTGGGTATTCCGCTGGAAGAACAAAAAATGCTTCAGGGTATCGCGGTTGATGCTGTATTCGACAGTGAATCTATTTTCACTACGTTCAAGGAGAAACTTGCAGAGGCGGGGGTTATTTTCTGCTCTATTTCTGAAGCCATTCAAGATCATCCTGAACTGGTAAAAAAATACCTTGGTACCGTCGTACCCAAAGGGGATAACTTTTTTGCGGCACTAAACTCTGCTGTATTTTCAGACGGATCGTTTGTGTATGTACCTAAAGATACCGTGTGCCCGATGGAACTTTCCACGTACTTCCGTATCAACAACATGCAGTCCGGGCAGTTTGAGCGAACGCTCATCATATGTGAGGACAACAGCCACGTAAGTTATCTTGAAGGCTGTACTGCACCGATGTACCAGGAAAATCAGCTGCATGCAGCAGTTGTTGAGTTGGTTGCTCTTGAAGATGCAGAAATTAAATACTCCACCATTCAGAACTGGTATTCCGGTGATGAGAAGGGGCAGGGCGGTATTTTCAACTTTGTAACCAAGCGTGGCCAGTGCCGCGGTGACAACTCCAAGATTTCTTGGACGCAGGTTGAGACCGGATCCGCCATTACGTGGAAATATCCCAGTGTGATACTTGCTGGTGATAACTCGGTTGGAGAGTTTTTCTCTGTAGCTGTGACCAACAAACGCCAGCAGGCTGATACCGGTACCAAAATGATTCATGTCGGCAAGAACACAAAGAGTACGATCATTTCGAAAGGTATTTCTGCCGGAGAATCCAACAACAGTTACCGCGGACAGGTAAAAATCAGTCCACGTGCTGAAAATGCCAGGAACTATTCGGTTTGCGACTCTATGCTGATCGGGCAAACATGTGGGGCGCACACCTTCCCATATATTGAGTCAGCCAACCCCACGGCCAAAGTTGAGCACGAAGCTTCAACAAGCCGGGTAGGCGAAGATCAAATTTTCTACCTGCAGCAGCGTGGAATGGATGAAGATGACGCTGTCAACCTCATCGTGAACGGCTTCTGTAAAGAGGTACTTAAGGAGCTCCCGATGGAGTTTGCAGTTGAAGCTGATAAGCTGCTCGGTATTAAGCTTGAAGGCAGCGTTGGATAAGTCACTGCTGTCTCGATTCACTGCTGTTTATCATCACATGCAGGAATAGCTGACTTGAAATAATCAATTCGAAACTAAAATAAACTTTAAAGGAAACATCTAACGTGCTAGAGATAAAAGACTTACATGTCATTGCCGAAGAGGATGGAACTAAGATTCTCAAAGGCGTCAACTTAACTATTGGAAAAGGTGAAATTCATGCGATCATGGGCCCGAACGGGAGTGGTAAAAGTACACTCTCAAAAGTAGTTGCAGGCCATGAGGCATATGAAATAACCCAGGGAGATATCCTTTTTGAAGGTGAAAGTATTCTGGAATTGGAAGCTGATGAGCGAGCTCATCTCGGGCTTTTTCTCGCGTTTCAATATCCAGTGGAAGTTCCTGGCGTCACCAATTCAAATCTGTTGCGTGAAGCCTACAACACCATGGCAGAGCATCGCGGGTGGGAAGAGCTAGATCCGCTGGAGTTTGAAGACTACGCCAAAGAGAAGCTTGATCTGATTAAGATGAGTCCTGAATTCCTGGAACGCAGCGTTAATGCGGGGTTCTCGGGCGGTGAAAAGAAGAGGAATGAAATCTTCCAGATGGCCGTGCTGAACCCGAGATTAGCCCTCTTGGATGAGACTGATTCAGGTTTGGATATTGATGCCCTCAAAATTGTGGCTAATGGTATTAACGAGCTTGCCAGTGAAGAGAATACTTTTGTTCTCGTAACGCACTACCAGCGTATCCTCGACTATGTGGTACCGGACCACGTTCACATTATGATGAATGGCAAAATTATTAAATCCGGTGATAAAGAGCTTGCTAAGAAGCTCGAAGATGAGGGTTATGAATGGGTCGCTGAACATTCACCTGTAGCAGTAAATGGAGAATCGTAAACAGAAACTATGTCTAATATTACTAAACAAAAGAATAAAGATACGTTCCTTTCAGACCTGTTGGAATTCCAAGGGTCTTTGAATGGGAAATCTAATTTATTAGATGAACTACGCCTGAAAGGGGCTGACGAAGTTCGCAATGGACGTTTCCCACAACCGAAAGATGAAGATTGGCGTTTCATCAGTCTAAGAGAACTATACCAGGATAACTATAAAGCTGCTGATGAGCTGAAGGATCAGGTTGAATCGGTTGATTTCAGCAATTACCTGCTGCCCGAAGCCGAGAAATCACGACTGGTATTCATCAATGGGGAGTTCTCTGAAGAACACTCCAATGTTGATGCACTTCCTAAAGGAGTGAAAGCCGGTAACCTGGCCTCGTTTGCTGCTAAAGACGACAAGCAGATTAAAAAACACCTTAACCAGTATGCTGATTTTGAAGACGATATTTTTACATCCTTCAATAATGCATTTCTGCAAGATGGAGCGTTTATCTACGTTCCGGAAGGAGTTGAGGTCGAAGCACCGGTTCACATCCTTTTTGTTCAAACCGATGCTCCTGAAAACTATTTCGTAACTCCGCGTTGCCTGGTAGTGGCTGAGAAATCTTCCAAGCTGAACCTTGTTGAAGATTATGTTGGTCTTGGAGGAAACAAGTATTTCAACTGCCCGGCTATTGAAGTAAACCTGGAAGAGGAAGCACACGTTATTCACACTCGTATACAGCGAGACAGTGAAAAGTCGATCCATATTGGAAGAGTGGGAGCGCACGTAAACCACCATTCCAACTATGAGTCGTACACGATCAACATCGGGGCGAAGCTTTCTCGAAATGAGCCGCGTGTGACGCAATTGGCCGAAGAAGTAGAGTTTACGCTCGACGGACTCGTGTTGATTGACGGGGACCAGGTGTCCGATACGCACTCCGTTATGGATCACCGATTCTCTCACGCCGAGAGTCACCAGCTGCACAAGTGCGTAATTAACGACAAGGCGCACTCGGTTTTCAACGGCAAAATCTTTGTCCGCAAGGATGCGCAAAAGATCGATTCATTCCAGGAAAACCGGAATCTGTTGCTTTCTCGCGGCGGAACGGTAAATACCAAACCACAGCTCGAAATTTTTGCTGATGATGTCGTATGTACACATGGTGCAACCGTTGGTCAGCTGGAGGAAGACGAAGTGTTCTACCTCAAGAGCCGTGGACTAACGGAAGAGAAAGCTCGTGAACTGCTCGTATATGCATTTGCACTCGAAACTATCGAGAATATCCCGGTTGATTCAGTGCAAGAACTGTTGGTTAACGAAGTTCACAATTTCACGAACCGTCAGCTTGATTCTGAACTTGTAGTCTAAAACCTAAAATGGCTGAAGCTATTAAAACCATATCGGACTACACGGTAAACTTTGATAAGATCAGAGATGATTTCCCCGTCCTGAATCAGCAGGTTATGGGGAAACCTCTGGTCTATCTCGACAATGCGGCCTCCAGCCAGATGCCACAAACGGTGATCGACCGTATCAACCGCTACCACTCCTCGGAACATGCCAATGTGCACCGTGGGATTCACACATTGAGCCAGAAGGCTACCGACGAGTTTGAACTTGCACGTAAAAAGGTGCAAAAGCTGATCAACGCTGAGTACGAGCATGAGATTGTCTACACTACCGGTACCACCGATTCTATCAACCTGGTAGCCAACAGTTTTGGCCGAAAGTTCTTTTCAGAAGGAGATGAGATTCTCATTTCTGAAATTGAGCATCATGCCAACATTGTTTCCTGGCAGCTTATCGGCGAGCAGACCGGTGCTAAATTGAAAGTGATTCCTGTTAATGATGACGGCGAACTGATCTGGGAAGAATACGTGGAGGCGCTGAATGAAAACACGGCGATTGTTGCAATCACGCATGTATCCAATGCATTAGGTACTATCAATCCTGTTAAGGAGATTGTTGCGGAGGCCCACAAGCACGATATCCCTGTATTGCTGGATGGGGCACAAGCAGCTCCTCACAGCAAGATCGACGTTCAGGATATCGATTGTGATTTCTACGCTTTTTCCGCTCACAAGATGTGCGGTCCCACAGGATTCGGCATTTTATATGGAAAAGAAAAATGGCTGGAACAGATCCCACCTTTCCGTGGCGGCGGTGAGATGATCGACAAGGTCACATTTGAGGAGACGACCTACAACCGGCTACCATATAAGTTTGAAACCGGCACACCGCCCATTGCTGCGGGAATCGGCTATAGCACTGCGATCGACTACCTGAATGATATCGGCATGGAACAGATTGCTGCCCGCGAACAAGAGCTGCTTGATTATGGCACAGAGCAGCTGCAAAAGATTGAAGGGCTGCGCATTATCGGTACAGCCAAAGAGAAGGCCTCGGTGCTCTCTTTTGTCTTCGATGACATTCACGCCACCGACGTTGGGACAATTTTAGATCAGCAGGGAATAGCGATACGAACCGGGCATCATTGTGCTCAGCCTTCAATGCGCAGATTTGACGTACCTGCTACGGCACGCGCTTCTCTCAGTTTTTACAATAATAAAGTGGATATAGATCGGCTTGTGGAAGGCATCAAGAAAGCAAAAGAGTTGTTTTAAAGTAAAGCATGATAGATGCCGTCTATGAGCGTTATCTTAAGAAATGATTTTTAACGAAATTTATTTCTATTTATATTCGTTCTAAATAATGGACGGAAGAATAAATCAATACTTCAGTTATGCCTAAAATTAAAGAAATCGAGCGTACTCCAAATCCTGATGCAATGCGGTTTGTACTAGACGAACCGCTTACAAATGGTGTGACCAAATCCTTTGAAAACCCCTCCGAAGCAGAGGAGGATGAATTGGCCAATGCACTTTTTTCAATCGATCACGTTTTAAATGTCTACTACGTTGACAAGTATGTGACGGTTACCCAGGATGGTCAGGCTGTATGGTCTGAGCTGCTTCGCAAGCTCGCTCCGCCAATTCGTGAAGCCAAGGCACAGCTTGATGCTACTGAAGACGACGAGGTGCATGCAACGAAAGAAGTTCAGGAAAGTGATGACCCCCGGCTGGTCCAGATTAATGAAATGCTTGATGACCAAGTTCGGCCATACCTCTTGGCAGATGGCGGTGGACTCAAGATTTTGGGCTTAGAAGGCAATCGCCTGAAGGTGCATTACCAAGGGGCATGTGGAACCTGTCCGACAGCGACTTCGGGAACACTCTATGCTATCGAGAGCATGGTGAAACGTATTGATCCCGAAATTGAGGTGGTTTCCGTCTAGATATTAACCCCGGTAATTTATTTGAATTAGCTGGATTTAATTTAGAAAGAATATAACAGATATGTCCATTTCCGTCAGTGAACGAGCGGCCGACCGCATAAATGAGATACGAAAGGAGCAGGATATTCGAGAAGATGCGCTTCTTCGTGTAGGTGTCGTCAGTGGGGGCTGCTCTGGGCTCACCTATGAGCTGGATTTTGATACCAAATTGTCTGAAGATGACGACAAAGAAAAGCTCTTTGAAGACAAAGGGATCAGATTGGTTGTGGATATGCGTAGCTTTCTTTACCTGTCCGGAACTACGCTCGATTTTACGGAAGGCCTCAACGGGGAGGGATTCCATTTTCACAACCCCAATGCCTCCCGGACCTGCTCCTGCGGTGAATCCTTTTCAATCTAAAGATGATCAATTCAGTTTATGGCTACTGCAGAAGGTGAAATCGTTAACAAGGTTAAACAGTCTAAAAAGCTTGTTACGATTGACTTGCAAAAATTCTATGACGAAACGCCTGTCGTTGAACTGGATCTCAAGGATTTTCTTTACGAGGGGTTAATCCTTAAGGAGGAATACTTCCGGGAGAAGCTGGAAGATCACGATTGGTCTAAGTACGAGGGAAAATATCTAACGGTATTCTGTTCCACGGATGCCATCATAACCCGGTGGGCATACATGCTGATTGTATCTTATGCCACACCATATGCCAAGGATATCTTCGAGGGCAGGGAAGAGGAACTTTTATTTGAACTGTACAGGAGAAAATTGGATTCGGTGGACTGGACCGAATATGAAGACCGGTTTGTCCTGCTGAAAGGATGCAGCAACAAGCCCGTACCAGAAAGTATTTATATACACGCCACCAAAAAGCTCCTTCCACATGTGGCCAAGTTGATGTACGGCGAAGCCTGCTCCAACGTGCCGGTATATCGCAAGTCTCGGTAGTTATTTTAGGCGGGAAATTTGTGGAAGTTACTCAAGGTTTGTTACTTACCATGAATAACTAACAATAGGTACGAACATGGAGTCGTCAAACCAACAACCGCCACTGTCTAAATTAGCCGTCACTTCATTACTCTTCTCCATTGTCGGTGCATTAGTTTTTTTGATGTCTGGTTACGGATACCAGTGGGGTTGGTGGGGCTTGTACACCTCGTTCCGCATATTGATACCCGGCGGTGCCATTCTTGGTGTTATCGGTATGATTCTCGCCTTCGTTTTTCCCTTTGTTAACAAATCCGACAGTCCGCCAGTCAGGGGAAAAGGCATGCTCTATGCCGCTGCTATTCTTGGGTTGATAGTAGTTGCCAATTTTGGTTATTGGTTTTACCAGGCACAGCAGTACCCGCCCATACATGACATCACCACAGATACGCAGAACCCACCCCAGTTTAGGGCCATTGTTCCATTGCGAGCCGATGCACCGAATGCAACTGAATATGGTGGGGAAGAGGTGGCCAAAGTGCAGAAAGAGCACTACCCCGATATCGAGACGCTCGTTTTACAAGAGCCGTATCCTGAGGCATTCAAACAGGCGTTGGAGGCTGCAGAATCTACTTCCTGGGAGATTGTGGGGTATGACGACGCAGAAGGACGTATTGAGGCTACCCATACACTTCCGTGGTACGGATTCAAGGATGACGTAGTAATTCGTGTAGACACCGCTGATACCGATTCACTGGCTAGCAAGATCGATGTACGTTCGGTCTCACGCATTGGGCGCGGTGATATCGGGGTGAATGCTGACCGTATTCGAAGTTACCTGCAACGTTTACAATAGAAATCCCATCATCTATAGCTGATTTTCTCCTGTCTCAATTCTATATTCAGGCTCCTTAATTTTACCAGCAAATTATCTACCGAAGAGGTTATAAAGTAATGAAGCAGTGCGCTTTCCTGACCATGGATCGTCTTGACGATTTTGTTCACTATGATTATTTGCTAAATGAACCGCTGGGCCAGTTGGGTTGGAACGTGACGGATGTGCCCTGGAGAGGCAATGATACCGATTGGGATCAATTTGATGTCGTTGTTATCCGTTCTCCATGGGATTACCAGGATGATCCAGATAGGTTTATGGAGGTTCTGCAACAGATACAGGATTCCTCTGCACAGCTAGAGAACTCACTTGACTTGGTTCGATGGAACATCGATAAAACCTACCTGAAGGACCTGGAGCAACAGGGGATCGGTATTGTGCCCACAGAATGGGGAACTAAAGATGTAGGGTTGGAGAAAGAACGCCTCCTGCAGTTTTATGACTATTTCAATACTGAAGAAATTGTTATAAAGCCAACTATCAGTGCAGGCGCCGATGACACATTTCGACTGACGAGGGAAGGGGCTAAAAAGCAATTTTCTGAGTTGAAGAAGGTGTTTGCAAACCAAGCGTTTATGGTGCAGCCGATGATGAAGCACATCCTGGATGAGGGGGAGTATTCCCTGATCTATTTTGGCGAAGTGTACAGCCATACGCTGCTCAAAACACCGAAAGATGCTGATTTCCGGGTGCAGGAGGAACATGGAGGGCGATTGAAAACGGTGGAACCGGAGCCATTACTACGTGAAATATCTGACCAGCTGGTAACAAAGATTGATCCGACTCCACTTTACAGCAGGGTGGATATGGTCCGCGATGGCGATACGTTTTTGCTTATGGAGCTGGAGCTTATTGAGCCTTCTCTCTACTTCAATATGGATCCGGAGTCGCCCGCACGGTTTGCCCGCTTTCTGGATGGCTGGATGGAGAAAACAAAGTAGGGTAAGACAGTAAGATTCATACCCGTGAGAAAGTATAGTTCAGCGTATTTACCGGTTGAATTTAGAGTTGCTATACAGTCTCTGCGAGATCTGCGTAATCAGTGGGAGAACGACAGGACCCGCAGATGACGCGGATTCCGCAGATTGTCTGGGACATCCATCTTTATGATCGCCCGTAAAGATGACTAACTGGGAAACGCATTATAGTCATAGTGCAGATAATTGGACCAATCAGCGCCAACGATTTTGTTATCAGTTATCGGGAAACGTTCATCCAGCTGTTTTGCTATAATGCCATCCCTTCACAGGCTATTTTAATCCACCGTTATGACCACATTTCCCGTTTTGAATCCTTTCTCAACATATCGGTAAGCATCTGCGATCTGATCCAGTGGATATTTACGGTCTATCACAGGGGTGAAGTGGCCCTCTTCAATGAGTTTCTTAACGAGAAGTGCACTCTTCTTAACATCATAGGGGAAGGGAAACCTCACTGTTTTACCGCCCATCAATGGTGTGACAAGTGCAAGGATCGGATTTTGCACCATATCCCCCAACTCTGATGAGATGTAAGCTCCCCTGGATTTAAGCAATGGTTTACATTTGGCAAATGAACTTTTACCAACGGTGTCAAAAACAAAATCAAATTGTTCGTTTATCTTGGTAAAATCCTCTTTTTGGTAATCAATGGCCTTCTCAGCCCCAAGGGATTTCACGAGTTCTATGTTTTCTGTGCCGCATACCGCCGTAACCCTGGCATCATAATATGTTAAAAGCTGTACGGCCGCCGAGCCGATTGCACCGGTAGCCCCATTAACCAGCACCTTGTCTCCATGGTTAAGCTCAACTTTATTAATAAAGTTATACGCATAATGGGCTCCCTCAATGCTGGCAGCTGCCTGTTCATAGGTGACATTTTCCGGCATTGTACCTATCCCTTTATCTTCCGGAAACGTCATATACTGGGCATGTGAACGGAGGCCGCCGTCATCAAATCCAAAAACGCGATCTCCAACCTCAAATGAGGTCACGGCATTACCAACCGCTTCAACCTCTCCGGCAAAATCAGTTCCCGTAATTGAATTCCTGGGTCTGAACAGGCCCAATATAAAACGCATGATGAACGGCTTGGCACGAAGTATGGCACAATCAGTACGATTTACCGTTGTCGCATATACTTTTACCAGGACTTCGTTGTCGGCGTTGACTGGTTTATCTACTTCTTTTAATTGTAGTATATCCGGTGAGCCATATTGGTTCGCTACAACTGCTTTCATATTATTTAACTGGTTGGGTTAATAGGTATGGGGCAGTATAAAACGCGTCATTCTTTAACCAGGGGGAGGAGATTCTTTAAATGGCATTTCTACAAGTTCCGAGACCTCAAGAGACCCTCCGATATCCAGGAATGGGCAGCCTTTGGCGATGGTTAGTGCCGACGTCATGGAGTCAGTCTCAATGATGGTGTAACCGGAAATTCCAGTAGAACTGCCCGTACCAACCTTGCCATCTGGACTTATAGTTTTTGTATTTTTGAATGGATTGGCGGGACTGACAGCAGCATCACCCAGTGCTGACAACCACTTCATATATTTTGAGAAGTGCTGTTTTTGCTCTTCCGGACTGGAGGATTGGTTTCCTCCCACATAAACAAATATGAATTGTGGCATTTGCATATCTCCCTATTTAATGTTGTTGTTTTTCCCTGATCAAATATTGGATGGAAAAATATTAATGGCCAGTAATTTCAGTTTACGGCATCCTGGTAATAAAACAAACTCAGGAATAGCATTTTTTAGTGAGAAGGGGCAAATTCGAGATGTTATACCTTTAAGTTCTAGATCAAAAGGTCCAAAGTCAGAACGTCGAAGGTCGGAAGGTCTAAGGTTGAAAGTTGTTGAAGTGTTTAGTCGTTGAATTGTTGAAGTAATTCTAACCTTACCGAACTTGGTACCGTTCGCTCTGCGGCGGTATACCAGATTGACGCTCTGCGTCGAACGCATCCATATCAACGAGTTTAGCGATTAGAGGGAGTTTAGTCTGATAAATTGCCGTTTGTTGGGGCACGATGCATCGTGCCCTTACCATTTATTGGTCCCAGAACTGGGTTTAAAACCCTGCACTTTCAGTGCAGAACTTTAGTATTTCGAAAAATCTATAGCGAGCGAGGTCACCTGTTTTTTTGGGGCGAGTATGTCTGGTCGTATTGTACTAGCACGAAATTCCCCCTTCGAATGTTCTGTTCGGGGACATGGTTTACACCCGTTCGGGGAGATCCTTTACACTTTTTAATTAGCATGTTGATTTACAGTAATTGTTCGAATTTGTTGATGGCAAAAATAGACGTCATACCTGTCCTCG
>NZ_JAMQKA010000089.1:0-8165 GCF_031569985.1 Aliifodinibius sp. S!AR15-10
AATACTGAGCTGATGGCGCTTATCCGACATAAAAAGATTCCATTTGAGTTAAAAATTGGCGATGTTCGATTAAACCTATCGGTTTTGGGAAAAATCCCCAAAACAAGGGGTTCTGCAAAGGCCCCAAATAGATAGTCCCACAGGTTAATTATGATCGCTGTTCCCACAGGGATCTTGTATTCTGGACATCTCTCAAAAAAACTTTGCACAGGAATATTAGCTGGATAAAGTACAGTGACATTCGAATTAATCTTAACAAAGTGGTTGAGTATCGATTTGGGTGAAATATGTTGGAAAGTCTGCGTGGAGTAAAGCAGGCCTTGATTTCAAATTTAACTGTCCCAATCAAAAGATCCGTGCTATACTCACATTCACCATGAAGGCTGGCTGATCCAGCCGCTGGGCAAAGTCGACGCGGAACAGGCCAAACAAACCATTGAGGGAGAGGCCGGCCTCCAGGTGCAGGTTCCCGGTTTCAGGTACCAGGTAGCCCGTGCGGTCGAAGATATCCTGTTTTCGCGTGTCAGAGATCCATGTTTTGCCCGCCCCGCCAAACAGGATGAGTCCCCAGTTCCACTCCACGAGCTTGCTGAGTCCCAGCGCTTCGAAAGGGACCGACCGGAAATTGTGCTCCGCATTGAGCATAAGGTACTGCTCACCCATGTAGGGAGTGTGTTGCCTTGTTTTTAGGGTGCCAAAAGGACTAAAATGCGTGGCGCTGACATCGATGATACCCATTTTTTGCAGGGGCAGCCGGCCGCCGAACGTACCGCCCGTCAGTTTTAAGTCCAGGCTGTTGGACAGGAACCGACGCTGATAAAAGGTGGGGATACTCCAGGAGATATCAGCCCGGTAGCGCGTGAAGTCGAAATCACTTCCCAGTGAACCGTCTGAATGTTCGATATAGAATCCAAGTCTGTTCAGGGCGGTGACCCCGAAATTGTAGTCCTCCCCCAGGTTGTAGCCAATTTCAAAGTCGATGGATCGCAGGTTGCCCTCCTCAATAGCGGGGTTCAGCTGGAAGGGCTGGTTCCGCCCCAACAGGTCGTATCGGGTTTGCAGGGTGAGGGCTCTATGCTCTTCGTGGTTATATCCAATCGTGGCCGAGAGATCGGTTTCATGGTGATCGAATTCCGTAAACAGCCGGAAACCCTCATTGCGGAAATAGTTGTAGTAGTTGGGTTCCCCGAGCAGGTTGGCCAACGATGAAATAGCCCCGCCGTAGACCGCTGACTGGTATTGCGTGGCGGTATGGGCCTTGTAGCTGCCACCGATATTTTGATCAAATGTATCGCTGTCAATCAGCTCGTATTCCAGGCCCCCGCCATAACCCCATTCCTCATACCCGGTGCTGTAACCACCATTCAGATCCAGCTCCAGCCGGTCGGTTAGCCCGATGCCATACCTGAGACCGAGGTAGAGCTGGTCCACGCGGTTATACCGTGCAGCAGGGGAGATATCCCCGGGTATTCTACTCAAAAAGCCCGGGTTGTCGCCTTCCCCGTTCTCTTCTTCATCATCGTCTATAAAACGGGCCAGGAAACCGGATGGCTTAAACGCTTTTTCCAGGGTGGCGGTACTGTCCAGGCTGGCGTAGGCCTCCTCCTCTTCGCTGGAGAGTGGCACCGATTTGATCGCCTTTACAAACAGGGAGTCGGTGCCGATGGAGGTGGAATCGACTGTGAATACCTCATCGCGCTGGTAGAGTGAGTCGGGAAGTGGCACATTGACCTTGTAGTTGGTGATCTGTGAGATCTGCCGGAATTTGATCTGTGGAAACTCCAGCCCCACCATCGCAATCTTGATATCGCCCTCAATCCGCATGTCGGCGGGCAGCCAGAACGCCTGCCCGTAGTTATTGAACTGTTGTTCATAAAACGCATTGAAGTTTTTTACCGGCTGGGGAAAATCGACGACATCATTGGGTTTTAGTTTCACCTCAAGGAGCGCATATTCTTGGTCGAGCACGTAGATGGTGCCCTGGAACAGCGGCTGTAGCTTACGGGCCGGCGTAACCTCGATCTGGTAGACTACCTGGTCGTCGATGTTGCGGTAATCCGCCAGCTTGAAATGGTAATATTTCAGGGCATCCGGGTGGGTAACTCCCACCAGTTCAAAGCCCGCGATCTCGATGTTGTCATCATACAGGTTGGGGAAGTAGCTAACGCCCGCGAAATTGCTGCTAGCCTCGATGTTGGCCGTTTGTCGCTTGGATTTTAGTACCTCGCGGTGACCTTGCTCTTTGTCCCAGAACGCCTCAGAAACCGACTCGGAGATCATCACGATGGAGGTGTCATTGGATATCGACTGGCGGGTATAAGCCTCGGCGCGGTAGGTCTCCAGCCGCTCCCGCCACTGCTGCTTGCGGCGAATCACCTCCCTCATAATGCTGATGGCGGGATCTTCGCCGGTTACCACAACTTCTCCAAGTTCCAGCATCGACGGCTCAAGGGTGAAATTTTGCGTTCTGGCTGATTCCCGGCTTATGGTACGGTGCTCGGTATTGAAGCCCAAGTAGCGCACCATAATGGTGGCCGGGAGCAGGGAGTCCGGGATAGTGAGCGTGTAGCGCCCGTCGCTGTTGCTGATAGTACCGCGGTAGGTATCCTCTATAGAGATGTTGGCCGATGGGAGCGACTCGCCGCTCGAAGCGTCGGTTATCGTGCCTTGTATCGTCTTTTGGGCAAAAACAGGTGTGGCCAGCAACAGCAATATCGCTGACAGGTAACATGATTTGATGACTTCTGACATTCTTGATTCTTTTTTAGTAGGGAAACGAAGAGGCGTTTGTACTATTATCAGCAGGCAAAGTTACAGCTATAAAAGGTCCCTCGTGCTGGTCATCCCCCAAACCCCCTTCGGTTACCACACCCAATCCTTTACCCATAATTTGCCAAAAGGGGGACTCTTTTCAACTTCCCAGCCCTTTCAACAATTGAAATGCCTTTAAGCGCAAGTTGCAAACGTGCCCCAGTTGAGTTCAATAGTCTTTTAATAAGCACCTCAAGGTGCAGCCCACTGTGGGAAGTGGACCACACCGGTTCGATGAAAAATGGCAGCTATGGACAAATTGGCAATATGTTCCCGAGCCCAGAGAATCCCTGCAGGAAGCCAATGAAAAAGCAATCGATATTCCAAAGCAATAAGTTAGTTTTTGGCATTACAGAACAACATCTGGGATTCTTTGGTGAGTTTTTTGATTCGTTTTTTCCTCATCGAAAAAATGAATACCACGAATGGAAGAGGTCTCCAGGTTATAAATAGGATATAATACCCCAATGGAGGTGTCTCTTTTGTCTTGTTGCAAAAGAGACGACAAGAAGTATTTAACTCCTCCCCGTTGAACTCACTGAAAGCCTCTGGTTGTGCTCCTGCCAGCGGGTCGTCAAACAATAATGCTTCGTTTTTCTTCTGTTGCAATAACCAGTTATTTATGTTGGGTTTTCTTTATAAAAATAACGTTGCCCTCTGGGTGACCCACTCACCGAAAGTGTTCGGTACAGGCTCTGTCCTTTCCCTACCAGCAGGGAGAGGGACGCGTTGATTGTATTTAGAGTTTATTTACCTATTCATCCCGCCCTCCGAAATTTTTGTTGAACAAAGTGACCGAAACCGGAGCGTAAAGAAACCATTTGTGTTTGAGATCCGTGTATCTCAGCGGAGCGAATTAAATGGTTTTAGCGTAGGAGCAGGGAACGCAACAAAAATTTCATCAGGCGGCGACTTTTTTCGTTCATTTTTTTGTCGCTAAAAAAATGGACATTACGATGAATGTAAGACTCCCGGTTTTTTTAATTAGGAGTGAGATCTTCTTTTTGCAGGTGTCTCTTTTGTCTTGAATCAAAAGTAGACGAAAAGATCAAGAAGCAGTCTCCTTACTATGAGAAGGAACTTCCCCTTAGTATATGAATCCAATCCCCATTAGTATGGGAAGACGGTTCCCCTTAGTACGGGAATCCAATTCCCTTTAGTATGACAATTCAATTCCCCTTAGTATGAGGATCTGATTCCCCTTAATGTGACAATTTGATCCTCATTAGTATGAGAATTGGACTCTCCTATTAAGGGAAATTGAAATGTCCTTATTAGGAGATTTGGTAAAACGTTTTTATGGTGTCAGCGCAGGGAGATGCTCAGCAGCTGGTCATCCGCCGTCATGAAAAGGGTCTTGCCATCTTGGCCGATGGTGCAGTTGGCGGTCGGTTTGTTCGTCTTAATTTTGCCCAGCAGGTCACCGTTAGGGGCAAAAATCCAGACACCGCCCGGTCCCGTGGCGTAGATGTTGCCATCGGCGTCCACCTCCATGCCGTCCTGGCTGCCCGGCTCCTTGCCGGTAAATTCACTGGCGTCGTGGAAAACACGCCCGTTTTCGATGTTGCCGTCCTCCGTTACATCATAGGCCATCCAGATTGGGTTCTCCATGCTGGAGTTGGCTACGTAGAGCGTCTTTTCATCGGGGGAGAGCTCAATGCCGTTGGGCCGGCTGAGTTCATCCGTCAGCAGAATAAGTTCCCCATCGGTCGTAATGCGATAGACACCCTGGAACTCCAGCTCCTTGGCGGGATCCTCCATTCGTTGCTCGAGCCCGTACATCGGGTCGGTAAAGTAGATGTCGCCGTTGCTGTGCTGCACAAGGTCGTTGGGACTGTTGAGGCGTTTGCCGGCATAGCGATCAGCCAGTGTAGTAAATTCAGGTTTGGGCTCATCCAGCGGGGCCTCCATGCGGGCGATGCGTCGGTCGCCGTGCTGGCACAGCAGCAGGTGCCCGTCATTACTGATAAACAGCCCGTTGGAGCCCAGCTCCCCGCCACGGGGCGTTTCCCCGGTATAGCCGGCCGGTTTCAGGTATTCGGTCACGCCTTCACCCGGGGTCCATTTGTGGATTACATTGTTGGGGATATCGGAGAACAGCAGGAACTGGCCCTCTTCCACCCACACCGGTCCCTCCGACCACTCGTAGCCACTGCCGAGCTCCTGTATCGTGGCAGCCGGATCGATAAGTTCGGTGAGGGCCTGGTTAATGACCTCCACGTCGCCTGTACCTGCCTCGTCTTCTGTGACAATTTGCTGCGTTCCACAGGCAACGCTCAACATGCCGACAATGATTAGCAGCAATAATGGAGTTGGATTTTTAGTGGTGTGTGGTATCTCAAGCAGTGAAAAGGAAGAGGTCATTTTTGGCAGTATTGGTTGTTTTTAGCTCCGATTTAATTATGCTAACCGGATGTTATTGTGCTATTCAGTCAGGCTACGCATTTTTCAATACAATACACAGGTTCCGCAGGTAAAATATAGAAATTTGACAGAATTGCGATACTGCAAAAACAATACTTGAATTTATGGGGCGGGGTTGCTTATCGTTTGTTCTTTGTTATTGGTTATTAGTAGTTCGGTAGCTGCAATAAAGTTCAGAGCTTTCCAAATAACTAATAACGAATAACCAGTAACAAAACCACGCCCCCATAGTTCAAGTGGACAGAACGGAGGTTTCCTAAACCTTAAATCCGGGTTCGACTCCTGGTGGGGGTACAATAAAAATCGCCTAAAGTATTGTATATCAAACATTTAGCTATTTATCTAAAATAGGTTGTCCAACATATGGCCAACATTTTTAATTTGGCTACAAAAACTGGTTGGTATTCTACTGGGCTTACAACATGCAACAGGTAAGTAGCATAATCTCAATAACTCATTGCTTTATATCTTTTGATTGGGCAATATATTGCCATCAACTTCGGCCTTAAATATTGCGCATAGTTATCTTCTCGAGTCAAATTCCTTATAATACTGCTTTCATTTAAGCATTTGGACTGATTTTCTGTCTTATAAGAATTCAAATAAAACTTACTATCAATCCATTAGATTCTTTCATCTTGTGATCAAAGTGGATTTTTTTCGAAGTAAATGAAAACTGATAAGCGATGTTAGGTAATGTGGAACAAACCCAAAATTTGGTGGCGGAGATTATCAAATAAATTTGCCACTTGGATTAAGCTAAAGGCCGCTCAACATCCTAAACTACCAAGAATTATCAAGACAGGTGGATATGCTGTCACTCCAATTTATGCTGGTTATATAGCATTACTTTATTCAGGATTTTCTGGCACTGGATATCTAGCTGCAGACATAATTGTAGTAGTTATTTTATTTATCGTTGGACCGCTTATCCAATTATTTGCGGATTCAATAAAAAGGAAACTTCCAACTTTAGAAAAGCTTGGTGATCTATCCAAGTTACTAAACGAAATCGTGGATTACAGTCCCACTGAAGGATGGCAAAATTGGTCAGTCAAGGAATGGGAAGAAAAATTTGAACCATTTGCTAGGGCTGTCGAGGACACTATTGAATTGGTAATTGCAGATTTAGAGAGGAAAGATGTACCTGTAATTTCTAGGCAATATCACATTGCTTGTAATCTTATGGTTTTTGCTAATTCCAAAGTGCCCACTGACAAAATTGAAACAATACTTTCATCTGTAGGTGAAGACAATCCTAATCCATATGACCTTTATAATGGTATCGATACCGATGAAACAATTATAGGATTTCTATTAATGACAGGCATTAGTAGTAAATCACAAAAACGTGATTACAAACCCTCATATATAAGAGTTTATGACAACTTTTTGAGTAATTTACCTGGTGCACCATTATTGATTCATAGAGCTCCTGAAGAGAAGCAACAAAATATTGGACTACAAGATCATGAGTATGTAAATAATGTCCAGAAGTTTGATGGGTTTTGCGATCAAGTTTCAGACGAAGCGAAAGACAGGTTTTTTGATATTTTTCAAGATAGAGAAAATACAATAAAAAGTTTTTGGTCAATTCCTATTTATTGGGATAGTTTGATTATTGGAACATTAAACATCGAAAGCTATCAAACAGAATTATTGTTGGATAATAACCTGAAAGAGGCATTGGAATATGCATTATCTATAATAAGTCCAATTGCAGGTACGTTTGCATATGTTTTTCATTCTAACTTTATTGAAGATAGAGACTCTAAAAAGTCAATGACTGAAGTAAATTGAAAAGTTATGGCTGAAAAGAAAAAAAATTCAAAGCTTAAGGAAGTAAATGAACGTAGAAAAGCTGAAGGGCGAAGTTATTTAGGTCATTATCGCTCTAAGGATAAATTTATGGAAGAAAAGTTGACTAAATATTTAGATAGCCGAAAATCTACTAATTCAAATTCTGAGCCTGTACCTAAATAAATTTTAAGAGATTTAGATTTTAAGCTCAGCTATAATGCTGGGCTTTTTTTATTTAATATTCATAAAGACTGCACATCTTTGAAGTTGACTTCACGGTTTCATTATTACCCCACCATTTTTTTAGAAAAATAAAAGTACTGTAAAGTATTATAGTAGTATAAATTTGGCAGAATTCTTGCTTTATATTATTTTGAATGCAGAAAAGCTTTCGAGCACTAATTATTTGAAATGAAATTAAACGAAATTGCCAACATATCAACGGGATACTCCTTTCGGTCAAAGATCAAACATGACTCCGAGGGAGATACCAAGGTAATCCAGATGAGCGATGTTGACAAGTATCGCGGCATTATTCCGGAGGGGTTACAATCGATCAGTGGCTTTGAGCCGCGAAAGGATCGCTACTTTCTGGAAGGGGGCGATGTAATCATGATTAGTAAAGGCTATAACATTAATGCATTTGTAGTGCCACCTGGATTGGGAAGAGTTGTAGCAGTGAACAGCTTTATAGTACTCAAACCGGATAAATATAAATTACTACCTGAATATTTGGCTTGGTTCTTAAACTCGAACCGAACGCAACACTTTTTCAAGGCGGTATCAGCTGGGACTAATATTCCGAACCTTTCGATAAGGGCGCTTAAAGGACTTGATATCAATCCTCCATCCATTGAACGACAAGAGAAACTGGCTGAACTTGACCGCCTAAAACGCAGAGAAATTGCTTTGCATCAAGAAATTGCATCCAAGAAAGAAAAGCTTGTTGACACAATGCTTCAGCAACAAGCCGACAAATGGAAATCTAATAATTAACTACAACTAACGCGTTTAGGGGTTAGATTTTTAACAATTTTAAAATAAGAAAGGCCATGCAAACGCTTGATAATCAATATCTTAGGAGTGTTAATCTTCATAAAAACACCCTGCGTATGCATGACCTCAAAGCC
>NZ_JAMQKA010000090.1:0-7870 GCF_031569985.1 Aliifodinibius sp. S!AR15-10
AGGCTAATCGACCACTACGACCCCATCATTAAGGAACTGGACACCCGGATCCTGGCCCTGGCCAAAGGCCACGACCCGACCAGCCTGCACCTGTTGCAATCGGTCCCGGGGATCGGGGAGGTTCTCTGCTGACCATGCTCTACGAGATCCACGATATCGGGCGCTTTCCTTCCGGCGGAGAGTTTTGTTCCTACGCCCGGCTGGTCAAGGGGCAAAAATCTTCCAATGGCAAAGTCTACGGGACCGCCGGCGGGCGGATCGGCAACGCCCACCTGCGGTGGGCCTTTTCCGAAGCAGCGCTGCTGCAGGTGCGCGGCAACAAGCTGGCCGAGAAATATTACAATCGGCTGATCGCCCGCCACGGGAAGGCCAAGGCGCTGACCATCGTCGCCAAACGCCTGGGAACCGCCGTGTACTACATGCTCAAAAGAAAAGAGCCCTTTAACGAGCACAAATTTTTAGGACGATCTCCAGTGCATACCAAAAGGAACTAAAAGGGGCGCTGCCGCCAGCCCGAGGTCTAACTGAGCCTGATGGCAAGAGCCTTCTGCCAGCCAACTTACTATGACTGCTACGCAGATCATTTCCCGGCTGGCCAGGCCTGGGTGCCGAGCTCAACGCGCGTGATTGGAGGCGGCAGCGGCCCCGGAATATACTCGATGCCTGGCAGGTGGAGTGCCGGAACCATCGGCGTCTGCTGCCCCTGCTCCGAGATGACCCCTAACTGGAATGGCCCGGCCGGGCCATAGCCCCGCGCGTGATCATCCGGGCCGGAGGGCACGCATCCCGAAAGCGTTCGGGAAGCCGTCCCGCAACGGCGGGACCATCCGTTGGCCGGCTGGTTCGACCGATGTGATGTTGAGCCTCTATATATGTTTGGTGCATTCCGACCGCTGTCGGAATGCCAACCATCGTTGAATACTGCCTGCAGCAGCAACCACCGGAAAGGAGATCGAATGCAGAAAGGCGAGGAAAAAATCTTGCCGGGGAGAACTATTGGCGCTTGACATTGGAGGCCATATATAGGTTATACGGCCTGTAAAGTTTTAAAAGCTTTAAACCCATGCAAGCCTGATAACAATGGAGTTTCTTCATATTCTCTGATTCTTTTCACAAAGAATCCACATGATTCTAGTTGTCTCTTGATAGAATTCGGCGAAATTAATTGTAGCTGATGTGTTTCCTTCCTTCGACGATACAGTTCACCGACACGTATGAATGTTGTTATTTTACGTGTTAGTATTTTGCCTTCAGCAGATACTTCGGTCAGTACAGTCCAATCCTGATGTTCGATAAAAGAACGCTTTTTATCTTCAGGCGTGCGGTCAGGTCCAGCTATATCGAATAGAAAAAGCCCACCAGGACGTAGAGCAGAGAAAACATTTTCAAAAAGTTTCCTCCTTGTTATATCGTTACTTTCCTCATCGAATTTGTAGTTTAATACCTCACCGATGGCACATACACCAACACAGGCTGGTAACTCAGTTCCAACAAAAGATCTGACATGAAACGTGCCCTCAGGAACTCTTTCACGTGCAATACGGATAAAATCCTTGGAGATATCCAGTCCGATCACCTGATATCCATAATTAGAAAAAATTTGGGCTGCTGTACCGCTACCGCACCCTAGATCCAAAACAGTCCCTTCCAATAATTGGTTGCTTTGCAGTTCTGCTACAAGCGTGTGTGCTGCTGCTTTGGCAAACTGCCCAAAACCATCATCATGAATATATGCAAGGTCTGATTTGTAGTAGTTCATGCAATAATTTTTAAAAAGTCATATAACGCCCCACGGTTTAACCGACTTATCCTAACTGGCAGGTAATCATATTAAAACTCGGAATTTCTGTAAGTTCACAAATTTTGAATTATCAATCAGCGGCAAAATCCGAGTTGAAACCGGTGTTATAGGGCGTTTTATTAATCGATATAGAAGTGGTTTTACGATTTAAGTAAACACCCGTTTTAATGGCGTAAATATTTTGTTAGCAGCAGTTTAATTTCGGAAAACAATGTCATAGCTATTGAATATCAGATTATTGATTCCATACCCTAGCAGCAGTAGAACAAGGAATGAGTAATAGAATTTCTGCATTTTTGTTAACTGTCCAAATCGAAAAATAAACATCACCAAACCAACTAATGCTAAAATACCGAATAAAAGGTTGAATAGACCATAAGCCGTAACCTCCCAAGGCACTTCGTTTACGTAGTATGAGATAAAGTCTTGGTGTGCAGAAAATAAATACATCACAGAAAAAACGGATAGTAGACCAGACCACATACAGGAAGCAAAAATAATTTTAAGTTTATTAATCTTTGTCCAGTCTTTTTTTCGAAGATAGGAAACCACCCAAATAAGAGGAACAATTAAAAATATTAGGAGACTTAAAGCCCGAAAGGGAAATTGGAATTTAAGGGTCTCATACCAATGTAATTTTTGTAAAGTAGCAATAACGGGTATGGGGAAGGGAGTGGTGGTTTGGATTATTTCCCTTCCACCCGATTCCCCAAAACTTAAAGTTCGATGGATACTTCTTGTTGTATCAACGAATGTATTATCTCCAACAGGAATAAATTCCTCAATGTTGCTACCTGAAGCAAGTACCAGATTTCCTGTTTCGTTTTGAAATACTTCTACCTGCGGTAACCAGGTTAATATTTTTATTTTCCCAATATCATGCCGGGGATAGGTAGGACGGGTGTAGGAGCCTTCAAAAGCATCCGGCAGTTTTGTATTCACCCTTTCATTAGGTGGATCAGCATACTGTTTCAAATAATTATTCAAGAAGAAAGACACTAATTCTCTTATTAAAATATTTCCTGAACTACTGTTCGTATTGATAAATAATCCAACATTCTCTTCTCTAAACAGGTGCATTTCTGTACGAAAGTGTTCTACATCTCCATTGTGAGAATGTATCAAGCCATTGGAAGTCTGTGTGGTTGTAATGCCGAAACCAAAAGAAAACTTCTCGTTGTCATTATAAGTAAATACGGGTTTACCTACCTGAGTCAGCAAATTTTCATTCCAGCCTTTTTCGATTTGCAAAGAATCCGGACTTAGTAAACCCCTCATATACTTGCCCATATCATCCGCAGTGCTGTATAATTTTCCGGCCATATAAGAAATGCTACCCCAATGTTTTGAAATAGGAAATAAGCCGGTACTTGTATTCACATAACTCATTGGCTGGTTGGGTAAATTACTGTCTAGGTACACCCCAGTGTTATTCATGTCCAGAGGATCGAAAATAAACTCCTGATAATAATCCAGTAACGATTGCTTGCCATTTTTTTCAAGAATATAGGCTGCAAGAGCAGCTCCTAAAAAATCAGAATAGGAGATTAATTCACCTGCAGGTCTAATTTGG
The DNA here is from genome assembly GCF_031569985.1 of Aliifodinibius sp. S!AR15-10. Lineage (NCBI taxonomy): Bacteria > Pseudomonadati > Balneolota > Balneolia > Balneolales > Balneolaceae > Fodinibius > Aliifodinibius sp. S!AR15-10. The sequence goes on from NZ_JAMQKA010000090.1 coordinate 3,375, forward strand.
TTAATATTTAGCTTTTGCAAGTGGCTCTTTAGAGATGCAGTATTTGTATAGTCAGCTGTACAACATCCAAACTCTTTGTCATCTAATCCGGCGCTATGAGACATCAAGTGGTTCAGGGTAATAGAATCTTCAAAGGGTCTATCAAACTCGAAATCAAGGTAGTGTGAGATATCTGTGTTTTTATCCAGAATACCCCGGTTGACTGCTTCCTGAATGGTCACTCCAGTAAATGTTTTGGATACTGATCCAATAATAAATCTTGATTGGTACGAATCTACTGGTTTGCCAGTTTCAATATTTTCAACTCCGAAACCCCTTATATATAAAACCTCAGTTCCTTTGGTGATCACAATTTGTACCCCTGGAATACTCAAACTATCCATCAAGCCTTCAACAACAGGGGTTATGGCTGAATATGGAGATTCATGGTTCTGCGCGTTTGCTGAAAACAATGGGAGAGTAATCAACAGTGAGAAGATGAGCTTTTGTTTTATCATTATCCCCTCCATTTTTCACTGCTTACATTGGCCTAATATCAACGCTATTTTGGTCATTTCTTCTTAGTGTGCAAATTTTCATATCATATTTAATATAGTCAGAACACTCATAAAATGTATCTGAACTAATTAAATATTTTACTTGAGTATCTGAGCTTGAGGATGTTGTTTAAGCCCTATAACGACATTGCGCATAAGCTGCGCACGGATTGATGTTGAATTAGCAACTAACGAAAGAAGAGATGTAAAACCAAAAGCGGCAGAGAATTGGCGAGGTGCGTCCGCGTTAATGCGCTGGTTAGTGGGCTCGCTATCTAATTTTGTAAATGTTTTTTGTATTTCTTTGTCTTTAATTCAAAAGACCGATTCCCTCCTTCGAGATGTAATATTATTTCTTTTCGTACATCCTTTCTTTCTATAGCTCCATGAACTGATATGTCAGTTGTACTGGAAGTCGCTTTAAGAACTTGAAAGCGGTCTGCATCGCCTGCAACAGCAACCGTTGGATTGTGAGTTGTGAGTAAAAATTGTCTTTGCTCTTTTCTAGATCGAATTGGGGTTGTTATATCTTCAAATACTGATGCTAAGTCTAAAGCATCTTCTGGTTGATCAATTAAAATTGGAGAGTCATTATCTGTCAGTGCAATCATAAGCAATGCTGAAGATTTTTGTCCAATTGATAACTCTGATAACTTACCAAAGGAACCATCTTGTTTTTTTAATTCGATAGTTGGGGCATCATCCATTAAATCTTGATGTTGAAGGGAAAGCATCTCCTGAATATTTAATGATTCACATGCCCCTTCATAAATTCTTTCTGCTAAATTTCCATCAATACCTGTAACTTGCTCCAATTCAGTAGCATCACCTTCAAGAAGAATTTTTCCAAATTCCCTTGGCGTAATTTTATAAGCAAGTTTTTTTAAATCTTCGTGCCTAGTGTGAGTACCTCTGCATATTTCAATTAATCGTTCTTCAAACTTTTCCCGATTCCCATTCTTTGTAAGTGATAAACGGAGTCTTTCTTCAGTGGCTTCAGTAATTTCTTCATATTTGGTTGATCTTAATTCAAATATGCTATTCCTAACTCCTTCTAATTTATCAAGATGTTCATCTCTTTTAACTTTGTAATCAGAGGCATTATTTGCTATTGATTGAGAATTTGATAGCGATTCTTTTAAATCCTTCAATTCGAGATCTAACTCTTCTCTTTTTTTGGTAAGACTCGGAGCATCACCTCCAGCTTCTTCTGCCCATTCTTCATATGCTTCTTTTGCATTTTCCAGTTCATCGTCCCAATCTTCTCTCAAATTTTGCAACTCCGTGATCTTAGTTTCAATAAGACCTATAGATTCCTGTAGTGATGTTTTGATTTCCTCTTTATTAGTAAGAGAGAGATCATTAAAGTTATTCGATAGGGTATCACGTTCAAGTTCTTCCGGTAGATCCGGCAAATCATCTGAGTCTATTTTTTCCTTTTCTTCTCTTAATGATTTTTCCCATTTATTTAGTTGCTGAGTATGTTCATCCAAATAGTCCTTTTTTGTTAACATCTGGTTATAGGTTACATGTTCTCCTGACCCTAACTGGCGATCAATCTCAGCTATCTTTTCTTCTACACTTGCTATTTCCGTTTTAAGTTGATTGCACTTTTCAGCTTCAGATATACAATTGGCAAGATCCTGATCAAGAGCATCCAACTGTTCTTGGATTTTTCTCAATTCTCGGAATAATGAAGTCAAATCAAGTAATCTGTCAACAAGACTTAACTGAGCTGTTTCATCCCTAGCAATTTCAACTGCTTCCGTTTGGCTGTAGGCCATAATTGGGAAAAGCTCATCAACTTCTCCATCATACTCAGAATTATCTGAGGGTCTTAAAACATTATTAGGATTCGTTTCTCCATTATAAACTCTAGTTATTTTAAACTCCTGTCCGCTCTTTGAAACAACTTGTATCTCAACTGAACAACCAAGACCAAACCTTTTTTCGAGTTTACTTTTATGATCTTTTGATATTTGTTCTAAATCAGATTCTTGATTTAAGCCAAACCTTATTGCTTCAACTAATAACGACTTTCCAACCCCCTTGCCACCTACGATACAATTTAAGCCTTCGTGAAAATGATACGAACCACTCAAAAACCCTTGAGAAACTGAAACATTTTTGATGTAAGGACCTATTGATTCAGAAAATGGAGATATATCTTCATCCGTTCTAATTCTTATCTCTGGGTCATAGAAACATTGTCTTAAACCATTGAGGTTTACTTCATCCATTTTAAAGTATGAATACTGTAACGCAATTCCATCCAAAGAATGTCCATTATCACCCGTAGCAGGATTATCCGAAGCCCTATGAACAGGTAAGGCTCTTTTGTAATTTTGGTCATTCCCATCCAATAAAGACCTATATCTATCAGTATCACTTACTTCCACACTAGCAACGCGAGGATTATTCATGATTTTATTTCGTTGCTGACCTCTCATATCACTTAAAACGCCCTTGCTTGAATTTGCATGGGCAAGTATTGGAAGAGCACCACTATTGTATATTAAATCAACTATATCATTAACACTCTTTGGGGAAATTGCTTCTTTATTGCCACGCATTTCAGATGTGATATCAGCTTTTGCAAGCAAATCATTTACAGCGTCTTCATTTTTTTCTGGGTCAAATAATGCAATTATATGTATGCCACCTTCACCACCCGAGGCAGTTATCTCAGTACCTGGAAACACTTTTAAATATGTAGAATCAGCGGCTCTTTTGACTCTGTCAATCCAACTTGCGGTGTTGTGATCCGTAATAGCGATTCCATCTAATTCTCGATCTAATGCTGCTTGTACTAATTCTTCTGGTGATATTTCTCCACCTTCCCAATCATGGGATGCAGGTGTATGCAAATGTAAATCTAATTTTCTCCATTTTTGCCCGCGTGTTGTAGCCATTATGTATATACTCTTATTTGAATGTTAAAGAAGTTGAGCCCACTAACGACCTGGCGCATAAGCTGCAGGCGCCAACGTGTTGAGATTACCTGCAAATGAAAGGTTAACTAATAAATAGCAGGCGGGCAAGAACCGGCGAGGCCTGTCCGCTTAATGCGCGGGTTATATGGCGGCTCTTGCGTGAGAATGTATTATTCAATGGTCTCAGCTATGCGCTGCTTTTATTGTCTAGTTTATACTAGACATCTATTCATTTATTATTGAGCTCTTCTGCCAGCCCGATCAGAAGCCCTTCAGTTCCACGAATGTAACAGAGCCGATACGAGTCTTCATACTGAACCACTTCTCCAACGAGCTGAGCACCATAATTTGTGAGTCTGGATACTATTTCGTCAATATTTTCAACGGTGAACATGACGCGAAGGTATCCAAGAGCGTTCACAGGGGCAGTTCGATGATCTGAGATAGTAGGCGGGGTGAGAAATCGCGAAAGCTCGAGCCGGCTGTGGCCATCGGGGGTAACCATCATAGCAATCTCTACGGACTGAGTGCCCAATCCGGTTACGCGACCAGCCCATTCACCTTCGACAGTAGTTCGTCCTTCGAGTATTAGGCCAATCTCCTGGAAAAAAGAGATGGCCTCATCGAGGGATTCAACAACGATGCCGACATTGTCCATTCTTAGTAATTTGTTTTTTGCCATAGCTTTATTTCCTAATGTGTATAAAGTTATTATCTCACATAAAGTCTTGCTGAATTAAGTTGCGCATAACATTGGCATAACGCCAATGAAATTCACTTGAATTATATTGACTGGATAGACAATTCACGCGGTGGAAATGCGACATTACCAAAGGGCAATTAAGACAATAACTATTATTATTGAGCAGAATTCAAAGCCATATAACTTTAACTTATATCAACGCGTTTAGGGGTTAATCTTAAACAGCTAATGCATGTTTAATACGATTGATGGGTTGATCGTTTTGCCAATTGATGTACTGTAATAGCGTTACAGAGGCTACTTTGCTGATCAATCTAGCTCGCA
>NZ_JAMQKA010000091.1:0-7775 GCF_031569985.1 Aliifodinibius sp. S!AR15-10
AGGAGATTGTCACCTGGGAAGGCCCGATGGTGGATGAGGAAGGATTCCTGCCATTGTCAGAAAAACCGGGCATTGGCGTAGAGATCAACGAGGAGGGGATGCGGAAATATGCTACCGAAGGGTATCCTTTTTTTGAATGAATTGGGAGTAAAAAACGCCGGCTCTGTGTCCAGGGAACCGGAGGCCGGCATCATTTTTTAAATATGAATTTCTAGCCATTGGGGTGACTTAGTGTGTCCGCCGTATTACTTCCTATATCATTATATTCCTGTATCATGTAAGAAAAAAATGTCGTGTATGGTCTATATACTGCAAAGGTAATTAGTAGTTTACAGGGGGGAGTTTATGCAACATCAACTTAAAAGTTGATAGCCAATATAAAATTTTAGTACATAGATTTAAGGATATTGAAAATTAACGCATCACCTTTCATCATAAACAATTGAGAAGAAGTTCAAATAATAACGGTGATCAATTGGTGTGGATTGAAAAAATCCAGACAGGTGATCACCAGGCGTTCGAAAATTTATTTAAGGAGTACTACCTGCCGCTGACACGTTTTGCCTGGGGATATGTGAAGTCAAAAGCAATTGCCGAGGAAATAGTCCAGGAGGTATTTGCGGATGTATGGGCCAACCGGAAAAACTGGAGTATTGACTATTCGATACGTTCCTACCTGTATAAAACAGTCAAAAATGAGAGTCTTAACTACTTGAAGCATCAAAAAATTGAAGATGAGTATGACAGCAGGTGGATGGACCAAAAGGACAATCCCACAATAAATTTTGACTATGAGCTGAGAGAAGAACAGATAAGGGAGGCCGTCAAAGAGGCCATAGATGAACTTCCGAGGCGTGCGAAAATGACCTATAAGCTACACCGGCATGATGGATTAACCTACCACGAAATTGCGGAAGTGATGGAGGTGTCAGTCAAAACCGTAGAATCCCAAATGACGCGCACACTCAAGACCCTTCGCGAACGGCTTTCCTACCTGTTACCTTTTTTTCTGGCCTGTTTGATGGTATAACACACTATTATTTTAAAAACTTTTCAATTGAAAATACCCCTTCAGTAACCATAGACCGATTTTTTATAGTAGTAGTAATATACCTCGGGAAAAAATTAAAAAAAATTACGGGGTATCCCTGTTTCCAATTGTCTTAATAAATAGAAGCGACAGATTTTTAGCTAAACAAAACAGTAAAGTTGGAAAACTGGAATTTAATACAGCGATATATAACGGGGAATGCATCTCCGAAAGAACGGCGTGAGCTATGGCATTGGATGGGAGAGGATCCTAAAAACAGGGAGTTGGTCAGGCAGCTTGAAGAAATTTGGGAATTGACCCCTGAAGATGATTTTGAAACTAATGTCGAACATGCATGGGAACAGTTTCAAGAAGAAAACATGGAGCGCCCTAAAACCTATCCGATTGACCACAGGAGTCATCAGCATACCTCTGCATTACCATACCTATTCCGTGCTGCCGCCGCCGTATTGGTTATACTGCTTGCGGGTTATTTTGCTCAAAGCTATCTGGCCAACTCTAATGCTAAAGAACCCCAAGAGTTTTATGTAATGCAGGATCTTGTGACAGATAGAGGGGAGAAGGCAAGTGTAACCTTTTCTGACGGGACACAGGTCATACTGAACGCTGCAAGTTCATTGCGGTTTCCCAAAAAATTTGATGGTGCCAAGCGGGAAGTCTATCTGAATGGAGAAGCGTATTTCAAGGTAACTCATAACCAGGAGAGTCCATTCATTGTGCATACCAAAAATGCTGACATAAAAGTATTGGGCACGGAATTTAACGTACAGGGTTGGGAGGAAGACACCAATGTGGATGTCACGGTCAGCGAGGGAAAAGTTTCCGTACAAACAGTGAATTCAAACAACACCCAAGAGGCTATCCTTGCCAGGGGAGAATACGCCCGGGTTGAAGAACAATCAGGGCTAGCGCCAGTAGAACGGGTTAAAATAGAGAATCACCTGCTGTGGACGCAGGGAGGGATGCATTTTAATAATGTACCATTGAAACAGGTATTCCGGCACTTGGAGAGGAAGTTTGATGTGCAAATAACGGTGCCCGACAAAGATATTTTAGACGTTCCATATACCGGTACGTTTCGCCAGGCTGAGCTTGACGAAATTATATATGTGCTCTCTGCATCCATAGAAATGGATTACGAGCGAAATGGTTCTCTCATAGAATTCAAAGAATAGCATGAAGGTTCAGTCAGAACTCTATTTCTGACCTTTTAGAGAAAATACGTATAAAGAAAGTCAATAATCTTCATACGTACAGTACTTATAACAGTAATCTTTGGGATAGGATTATCATAAAAATTGCAAGAGATAACTTGCAGATAATAAATAAAAAAAGGGGAAATTATGAGAACAAGATTACACAGTCATATGTGGATAGTTGTCTTTTTACTCGTTCTTGTCGGGCTTCCGTTACAAAATATAGCGGCCCAGCAGGCTCAGGAAGAACAGAGGTTTGCCAAGGTCCAAAGTGTAACAGCAGCTGATATTCAACAGATGTTCTACAAGGTAGAGATTGATAAAAAGATTAATCTCAATGTAAGCAATGTTACCGTAGAAAGGGCGCTAAGGGAGGTTGCCCAGAATGCGGGACTTAAGTTGACCTATCGTGGTGATATCATGAATCGTGATAAGGTCACAATCAAGAAAAATGGTATTAGAGTTAGCAACGCACTCGATTTAATTCTAAAGGATACCAATCTTGATTACATGTTTTCGCAAAACGGCTACCTGTTAATAAGCCCCAAAAAGGAAGTGGTAGAAGAGGTTGTTATTCAGGCTACAGTAACAGGTGTGGTAACGGATGCGCAAACGGGTGATCCGTTGCCTGGAGCAAACGTTTCCATACAGGGTACTACCATAGGTGCTTCAACAAATGCGGATGGAGAATATGAAATAACCGGCGTAGAACCGGGTTCGTATACTTTTGTAGCTTCCTTTATCGGTTATCAAGAGGAGACCCAGGACGTCACAATAAGCGATGGACAAAACCAGGCAACCATTAATTTTGATTTGCAACCCGCACAAACAGCTCTTGATGAGCTTGTTGTAGTAGGTTATGGCCAGCAGGAGCGAGGCAATATTACGGGTTCCATTTCTTCCGTCACAGGTGATGAAATTGCCACTGTACCTGCCTCTGGTTTGCAGAATACTCTCCAGGGAAGGGCGGCTGGTGTGCAGGTCACGCCTACTACAGGTCAACCAGGCGCTCCAGTGGATATAGATATTCGCGGAGTTTCCACTTTTGGCAATAACAACCCCTTGTATGTTATTGACGGAATGCCAGTCTTTATTGGGAGTGGCGGTACAGAAAACCCGCTAGCTTCACTCGATCCCAATAACATTGAATCGGTGGAAATACTGAAGGATGCTTCCGCTGCTGCTATTTATGGGGCACGTGCAGCCAACGGTGTGGTGATGATAACAACCAAGGGAGGACGTGCAGGAGATACGCAGGTATCGGTAAGCCTCTCTCGTGGAGTAAACACTATTACTGATAAAATTGGGATGTCGAACAGTGAGCAATACATAAATTTTGCTACCGATGCATATAACAATGCATTCGACGGGGCCTTCCTGCCCACTGCCTTTACCGAGCCTGAGTTGTCTGATAACCTTTCCCGAAATACGGATTGGGAGGAAGCGGCACACGATCCCGCTACAATTCAGGACTACAGTGTGACGGTATCCGGCGGTAGTGACAATGCCACTTACTCCTTTTCTACTGGATACTTTAACCAGGAAGGTACACTTCCCAACAGTCGATTCAAGCGGTACTCGGCGAAACTTAATACCAATATTGATATCACCGATAAGCTGCGTGTTGGAGAGAATATGCAGATATCACGTGCTATCTGGAATGGAACATTTAGTCCTACCTTTGACTTCTACCAGGAACTTCTGCAGAGTTCGCCGACCATGCCGGTTCGCTGCCCAGAAAACCTTGGTGGGTTTTGCGGACCCGAAAATAAATACGCTCCCATATTTCGTGCGAACAGGGTTGGTATTCTTCATGTGGACGATGTAACGGAACAGCATAACACCCTCCGGGGAACAGTGTTTGCGGAATATTCTATCCTGGATAATTTAAGCTATCGACTCCAGGTGGGGGGAGATATCTCGTTGAACCGCTCCAAATCGTTCTTTCCACGCTATGAAATGGGAGGCCGAAGCAATGCCACCGCAGATCTGTTTGAAAGCCGTGTAAATGGTGATAATTATATCATTGAGAATACGCTGGAGTATCAAGGTGTATTCAACGATGTGCATGAGATAACGGCACTGGTTGGTTATTCTCAGCAAAAATCCGAGACCATATTTTTCAATGGAAATCGGGAGGAATTTCCTGATAATTCTTTGCGAGTGTTGAGCGCAGGGTTTGGTAATTATAACGTAGGCGGAAGTAATACCGCTTGGGCACTTCGTTCACAAATGGGCCGTATTAATTATACCTACGATGACCGGTATAACCTGATGGCAACGGTCCGTCGTGATGGCTCATCCCGTTTCGGTGAAAATAACCGCTATGGTGTATTCCCGTCGTTTTCTGGTAACTGGAGAATTTCAAACGAGTCCTTCATGGCAGATGTTGACTTCCTGTCAAATCTTACTCTCCGAGCCAGTTGGGGTATCGTAGGTAATCAAGAAATTGGGAACTATGCTGCTATTGCCAGTATTGAGCCTGGTCAGCGATACATCCTCGGCGAAAGTCAATCACTAACTCCAGGTGCTGCCTATACAGAAATGGGTAATAGTGATCTGCAGTGGGAAACAACAACACAAACAAATATCGGTCTGGATATCGGACTGCTTGACGACCGGCTCAATCTTGTGATGGATTATTACCTCAAGGATACCGAAGACATCCTCTTGCAGGTTCCCATTGCTTCGAGTTCTGGCTTCAACAGGGATGACGGGGCCGTTCAGAATGCGGGTTCACTGCAAAACCAGGGCTTCGAATTTTCACTTAATTATCAGAACAGTATTGGTGAACTGGACTACACCGTATCTGGAAACATTTCTACGAACAAAAATGAGGTTACTTCACTTGGTGGAGGCGGTCCTATTTTCTTTCGTGAGCAAAGTGATCCCAATTATATCCGAACAGTTACCCGGGTAGGAGATCCCGTAGGTCTCTTTTACGGTTGGGTTATGGATGGTGTATTCCAGGACCAAGCCGAAGTAGATGCACATGCTACCCAAGAGACTGGAACCGCTCCGGGTGATATTAAATTCAGGGATATAAATAATGACGGGGTAGTTGACGCTGATGACCAAACCGTTATTGGTAACCCATTTCCTGACTTCACGTACGGTTTCTCGTTGAACTTTCTCTACAATAACTTTGACTTGTCTATTCAGTTCCAGGGCAAGCAGGGACATGATATATATAATCTTGTCTGGGCTGGTATTAACGAAGGTGAGGGCGACAATAATTCCACGGAGCATTTTGCTCTGAATCGCTGGACACCAAACAATCGTAATACCGATGTGCCGAGAGCCATTTTTGGCGATCCCAACGATAATACTCGTCCTTCTACTCGCTTTGTAGAAGATGGGTCATATTTGAGAGTCCGTACGATAAAACTTGGGTATGGTCTGAGTCCTGATATGGCGCGTAATTTGGGTATTTCTCAGCTTCGCATCTATGTACAGGCTGAAAATCTGTTTACGTTCGATAGCTATCGTTCTTACAACCCAGAAATAGGACGAGTAAGTGGTACCACCCTTTCGCAAGGTGTAGATTATGGTGCATATCCTATTCCACGCTCCATTCAAGCGGGAATTCGGTTAGATATTTAACATCCAAACCTGCTTGAAATGAGGTTAGAATTTATATCACAAATTAATCAAACGAGGGAATTTGTTATGCAATCCAAAACAATAATAAGTTTATTCTTAGCATGTATAGTACTGTTCTGGGCAGGCTGTGAAGAAGATTTCCTGAGCCTGTCTCCATCAGATTCACTGTCTCCAGATAATTTTTACCGTAATGAAGCAGATGCCGAGTCTGCTGTAAATGCGGCTTATGATCCTCTGCAGAATGTCTATAATATCTCTTATCCCAACTCGATTGAGGGGGGGACAGATGATATTGACAATGCCAACAATGTGTCGATCCCAACAAACAGTTGGGCGTTTTCGGCAAACTTTAGTCGATTTGACGAAGTTTGGCAGGCCCTTTATCAAGGCGCCTTTCGTTCAAATCTAGTACTACAAAATGTACCTGATATTGATATGGACGAGAACACAAAAAATCGAATTCTTGGTGAGGCACGTTTCCTAAGAGCGCTTTATTACTGGCACTTGACCAGTTATTTTGGTCCCGTACCAATGGTGACGGAAGCCAACCCCACGGATGCTTCGGTTGGTGCCAAGCCTGCCAGCGCTGTAGCAGATATCTATAACCAGGTAATAATCCCTGATCTTCAGGAAGCCAAAAACTTGCTTCCACCTTTATCAGAATACGGAAGTGATGATATCGGCCGGGCTACACTTGGTGCTGCACAGGCACTGTTAGGCAAGGTCTACCTGTATAATCAGGACTACGCCATGGCGCAGCAGGAGTTGCAAGCTGTTATTGAATCTGGTGAATACCAACTTCTGGCCGATTTCCAGAACATCAATGTAGTGGACAACAATGTAGAGTCTATATTTGAGGTTCAATATTCTACTGCCCCCGGGGAGGATAACACCCGGTTAGACTACAACCTGCCACAAGGTCAAGGCGGTTGGGGTAATCGTATTCCTGAGCAGAACATAGTTGATGAATTTGAAGACTATAACGGGCCAGACCCTGACGGTGTGTTTGATAACAAAGATCCACGGCTCTTCTATTCAGTCTGGCAAGACGGCGAATTCTATGACAACGAAGCTGCCCCAGAGGGGTTCCAGGCCGAATGGACTTTTACAGGCCTTGGCATGAAGAAGGGACAATTCCCAGTAACGCGTGGCCACTGGGATAGCCCCTGGAACGAATGCCTGATTAGGCTGGGTGATGTATACTTGATGGCTGCAGAAGCGGCTGCTCTGAAAAGCGGTTCCACTGCGGCTGATAAGCAATTGGCCATTGACTGGATCAATGAAGTTCGCTCGAGGGTAAATATGCCAACTTATCCTGATGTAAATGCACCCTATTCTGTTGATCCCAGTAGTAGCCGGGCAGAATTTTTTGAATCTATCGCACATGAGCGCCGGGTAGAGCTTGCTTTTGAGTTGCACCGCCTGAATGATTTGCGACGATGGGAAGATGAAGAAGACAGCTATACCTCTGCTACTGAAAGGTTAAGCCAATATGGATATCAACCCAACAGGCATCAATACTTTCCCTATCCTCAAGAAGAAGTGGATGCAAATCCAGAGCTTGAACAGAATCCAGCCTATACTAATTAATTCTTACGCCTTTAAATTCTATCATTCCCAAGGGCACCTATTTTAGGGTGCTCTTGGTTTGATAATAAAATAGTTGGTGATTTAAACCCAAATCATAGTATGATGAAGAGATACCTGATACTACCTTCAATATTTATCTTTGTTTTATTGTTGATTTTCCAAGCCCCAGCTGAGGCTCAGCAGGCGCAATTTACTCGCCAGGAAGTGATTGCCCTGACCCCGGAATGGGAAGGGGAACGCTATCCCGATGGACGCCCGAAAGTGCCGGAGGGCATCCTGCAACGGATGAAGAAGGTGACCATTGAGGAAGCCTGGGCTGTGCTGCGTGGAGAAAA
>NZ_JAMQKA010000092.1:0-6613 GCF_031569985.1 Aliifodinibius sp. S!AR15-10
TTTCTTTATTCCATCGATAATAGCCCGGGTTCCTTCCTCACCGTGCGACCCATGATGGTCGATCCAGGTCTCTCCGAGGATCTGGCGCCCGAATCCATCTTCCCACCCCTTTTCGGTGCTCTGGAAACTATATTTTGCATACGGGCTGTCGGGGTTGTCTTCGTAGTGAAAGGCGTGGGTGGCCGTGCGTATCCCCACTACCGGTTTGCCGGCCTTCAGGTACTGGTCGATATATTTCATCTGCTCATCTGGCAGCTCACGGAACCGGGTAAAAATGACCATTAAATCAGCACTTTGCAGATGCTGCAGGCCCGGAATATTGTTTTGATACTCCGGATCCACTTGCCCGGTCTCAGGATTTATGGCAAACAGTACCGTTGTCTTAAACCCATGATGTTTAGCCAAAATTTCTGCCAGCAACGGCAACGCTTCTTCCGATCGATATTCTTCATCACCACTAACCAGCACAATATGTTTCCCGTTACCCGGCCCGTTCGCCGGTTCGTAGGAGATCCACTCCGTACCCTCCTGGGCTTGGGCCAGCTGTAGACTAGTAAAAAATAAACATACAATTCCCGCAATCAGGGGCACTAATCTTTTTCCAAGTACTTTCCTGTTCAGATGTAAATTGTGTTCCATTATGCCAGTATTGAGTTTAGGATATATAATTTTTCGTTATTGAAAACTAAATTCCCGGTTTCCATAACATCGCAATATCTTACCGTTTCAACCTTAAAAGAGATATTCCGACCGTTTATAGTACATAAAATTTTCAATCGTATCTCCCATTTAAGATATCGTCATTCAGGAGTACTTTTTGCCACCCATTGAATGGCTTCCAGTATGTGTATATGCCCGAATTCGGTATCCAGGGAACGCAAGTCATGGCCCAATTCGGTGTAGAAAAACCGGCTTCCATCGTACTCACGAATCCATGAGACCGGGTGATCCTCTCCCATCGGCGTAGCTCCCTGCTCCAAAAAATAATCGCGCACCGGCTCATAGGTAGACTCATCCACCCGCAGCAGTACCTGCACCCCCTCCAGGCCGGTAACCGAGCGCGTATGGTTGTGCCAATCGGCCGAGTACCAAAATTCCGGTCCGTACCCTCCGACCGTTGGATGATTCCGGGCTTCCGGGTCTACCATAACTTTTGCCCGCTGGTAATTTGAGTCGCTCTCAAAATCACAACCACCCAGCTCCGAAAACCATGCCCAGCCCTGCTGGCGGACCAGCGCGGCATGCAGTCCCACAATGCCGCCCCCGGCCCGGTACCACTCTCGGATGGCGGTGCGCTGCTCTTCGTTAAATACCAAATCCAGCTCATTGGCGTTGTTAATAAGCAGCACATCGTATGCCCGGAGCGATTCTTCGCTGACATCGGCCGGTGTTTCCGTTACATCCACCTGCATCTGGTGCTCAGCTCCCAGCCGAACAAGCCAGCCATTGATTAACGGAATCTCCGAATGACGATACCATCCTGTTCCTGAAAACACCAAGACACGCAGTGAGTCGGTGTCAATATGACCAAGGCCAGATGCTGCTTTCGCATCGGAATTTGAGGTACCAGCCGAAAACATCAGCAGTAAGACAGTAGCAGCAAACGTATATTTGATTGTTTGTCGTAGGATCATTGGATCAGTGAGCAATTTTTGATTACACCTTTATCGATTGCAGTGACCGTTACCTGTGCACCTTCAGCCAGTCCCGCACGCGGGGATTAAAGTCCTCAATGTTCTCCCAGTGGAAGGCGTGCCCGGAGTTCGGGTACAGGTGTAGCTCACTGTTGGGCAGCGCCTCAGCTACCTCACGGGCCATCCAGGTGGGGGTAAAGGTATCCTCCTGGCCCCCAATGACCAGGCAGGGTTGGCCGACATTGGAAAGTTCATCCAGGACGTCGTGGGTGATGCAGGCCTCAGCCTGTCCCTCCAGCCCGTGCAGAGGTTGCGGGCGCTGGTCATTAGCGGCATCTTTTTGCCCCTCCAGCAGTCCCTCGTACTCCTCGTCATCATCCCACGTAGTCTTGTCGAAAATCAGCAGTTGAATAAACTGCATAAAGTCTTCTGGACGGAGATGTGCCTTCGCATTGACCATGTGCCGGAAAATCGCCTCAGCTTTGCGGTCGCAGCGCGCCCACGGACACATCTGCACCATGCAGCTCACCTTCTCGGGATGCCTCAGGGCCAGCTGCTGGGCAATGGGGCTCCCCATGGAAACTCCGACCACCCGTGCCCTGGAAATGTTGAGGTGATCCATCAGGCCCGCGTAGTCATCGGCCATCTGGGCCATCGTGTAGGGCCCCTCCGGTTTGTCGGAGCGCCCCACTCCGCGGTTGTCCACCTGGATGCAGCGGAAATCCTGCTCCCAAAAGGAGGCATGATCCTCCCACACTTCGCCTGGGGCGGTAATGCCCATAATCAGGATCAGGGGCTCTCCACTGCCGCGTTCTTCATAATACAGTTGAATTCCGTTCGACTCAGCGTATGGCATCGGTATCCCTCGATTTTTTGTTGTGAATTATGTAAGTGCCGGCAACAGGTCGTTTTTGATCCATTGCCCGTCGTGCAGGGTCACCTCGTCGGGATGATCCACCGCCCGGGGGGCCTCATCCTCACAGATAATCCATCCGTCATAACCGATATCCTTCAGCCACTGGGTGATCCCCACCAGGTCCACTTTGCCTTCCCCCATCAGGGCAAACTCGTGCGGGGCCTGCCAGTCCTTGTAGTGCACCAGGTTGATCAGCGACTCGTACTCCTTCATCTTGGCCAACGGATCCATCTCCCCGTTGATGATATGGCCCACGTCGGGGGTCCAGCCGATCACCTCCGGGTCCAGCCCGGGCAGGATCACGTCGTAGTCTTCCTCGGTACGCGTGATCGAAGAAGAGGGAGAATTGGGATGAAAGGTGCTTTCCACGCCCTTCTCAGCGGCCCGCCGCGCCACGCTGTTCAGGTTGGCCACCAGGTTCTTCCGTCGGGCGGCGACATCGTGACGACCGGCCGGGGCGTGGACCAGGCACAGCATCGCCCCCGGAAACTTTGAGGTCAGCTCAATAATCTCGTCGGCTTTTTTTATTTCCTCTTCTGTTTCCTCTGGGTTATTCCAGGGCAGGGTCAGTGCTATGGCCGCCAGCTCTATGCCGTGCTCGTTGAGTTTGGCCGCCAGCTTGTCCGGGTCGGACAGCTCCCCCATCCACCCGGCGATCGGTTCAATACTGTCAAAACCGGCCCGGGCCGTTACCTCTATCATGTGCCCGAGTTCCCCCTGGTGGGCCTTCCCGTTCCCGTCCATAAACCACGTGTACACTTCCGCTCCAAATCGAAATGGTATGTCTGTCATAGTAATATCTATCCTAAAATTTGCAATTATTTTTCAATTCATTGATGTCAGAACCACTCGCCAAAGAATTTCTCAATATCGAGCTTGTCCCCTGTTTCCGCTTGTAGTTCTGAAAGACGATTTACAAGTCGTTTGACAATGGGCCCAGAATCTTCCAGCTCCGCCAGGTCTTTTGTTTCATACGGATCTTCCTCCAGATTGTATAAACGTACCCTGGAGATATCAGGATACAGGATAAGCTTATAGGGCCATTCAATGACGGATCGCTGCTTGTCCAAATAAGCGCCATAAATAGCCGGATGAAGTTCTTTTTCCTCACCATGAATCAAAGGTAACAGGGATCGAAATTGATAGGAATCCGGTATCTTCCCTCCGGCAAGTTCAATCGTGGTCGGTACGACATCCTGCAGGTAGATAGACGTTTCATTCCGCTCTCCTGAAGGAATGCCGGGACCCGCGATAACAAATGGAACGCGCAGTGAATGTTCATACATATTCTGCTTCCCCATCAGCCCGTGTTGGCCGACGGCGAGACCGTGGTCAGCGGTAAATACGAGAATAGTATTCTCCAGCTTGCCGCTCGCCTCCAGCTTGTCTATGATAATTCCGATCTGCTCGTCCATATGCGAAATTATCGCATAATACTCTTGGCGGTTCACACGTACGGCGTATTCAGTACGGGGAAATGGGGCCAGTCGCTCATCACGAAGTTCCCGACCAGAACCTATCGCCTCATTATAGGGATATTCCGCCATGTAGTTTTCCGGGATCTGTAACTCTTTCGGGTCGTAGGACTCAACAAACTCTTTTGGTGACTGCCGGGGATCATGAGATGCGTTAAATGCCAGGTACATGAAAAACGGGTTCTCTCGTTGAGAGGCATCATCAATAAAGCCAAAAGCATCATTTGTCAGCACCTCGGACCAGTGCGTACCTCCCTCCCAAAACCCTCCAAAGCTGCGGTCATATGGACTCCATGGGTCTTCTTTCCCCTCGTGGGGCCTATCATATCCCGCCTCGGTTTGATCGGGCATCCCCGGACGTACATGCACCACATGATCAAACAATTCATTCGGATCCAAGCCGGGCACATGCCACTTGCCGGTGAAATAGGTTTCATATCCAGCCTCTTTTAGCTTCTGGCTCCAGAAATCGCCCTCCCGGTGTATTTGCTTGTAATCATTCTCATAGGCGTCTTGAGCATTCCACACATATTGTCCTATGTTCAACATGGTACGGCTGGGTATACACACGGCTGGGCTCCAGGACCCCATATTATAAGCCCGGGTAAATTTAACGCCTTCTTTGGCAAGCGCATCAATATTCGGCGTTCTGACTTCATCATTGCCGTATATGCCTACGTCATGGTAGCTAAGGTCATCAGCAAAGATGAATACAATATTGGGTTGTGGCTTTTCACTTGAACAAGCTGAGACTGCCAGACACCCCAACAGAATTATTTTTATGGGCAGGTATCTCAACATATTTTTAGATTATTTTAGTATGTATTATCAAATCGCTGATAGAACATACCATTCTTACTCCTCCATGGGATGTTCGTCCAGCAGCTCCTGGGGGGTGTAAAACCCTTCTTTATCCTGCACAGTAGCTCTGACCTTTTCGACCGTTTCGGGATTAATAGGATCAGCCTCGTTACCAAAGGAATTGCGCACGTAGGTCAGCACGGCGGCCACTTCCTCATCGTTGAGCATCCCGCCAAACGGAGTCATGGGCACCTGTCCGGGGTATTGCTCGCCCAAGACTTCGAGCGGGCCCTGCATCCCTTTGAGTACGAGCTTGATCAACCGCTCGGGGTCGCCCGTTACCCAATCCGTGCCCGCCAGCGGTGGAAATCCGGAGGCGGCCAGTCCTTTGCCGTTGGGTTGGTGGCAGGTCTCGCAGCTGCCATCGCGGCTAAAGATCTTCTCGCCCAGTTCATACAGCTCACGGTCGGTCCCTTCCAGGTCGGTCTGTACGGTCTCTTCGCCTTGTTCCGGCGGCATATAAGAGGTGCCCTGAATATGCGCCATCGCCGCGTTAAACGTGGGGGCGATATGCCGGTCCAGCGGATGTTTGGCTGCTTCCGAAAGCACGGGGAGCCCCTCCTGCTCCGGCAGCCACGAAGCCGCTACGATCGCCTCCAAGCGGACTCGTCCGTGATCATCGCCTGCGGCTTGTATTAAAAGTTTTTGCTGACCCTCCACCTGGTGTCCGGTGTATCTCAGTACACGAACCGCAGCGGCCCGCACCCGGTGATCATTTGCTTCTAGCAGCTCTTGAAGCAGGCCCTCGTCAACGTCATTAAGTCCCCATGTCACCCACAGGGCTTCCAAAAGATGGTGTTCGTACTGCGGATCATTTTGATCAAGGTTGGCCGTCCACTCAGAAATATGATTGCGGACCTCGGTGGCATTACGACCACGCAGTTCGCGCCGGGTGCGGTAGCGGGTACGATACTCGGGCAGGGTCAGGTTTTCCAGCAGCTGCTCTGTTGAGGCCCCGGCAACCGGTGCTGGCTCCACCAGCGGACGGTCGGGGTAGGTGATCCGGTAGATCCGCCCGTGCTTGTGATCGCGCAGCGGATCACGGGCGTTGTGCTGCATGTGGCCAATAAGTACGTTGTGCCAGTCGACCAGGTACAGCGACCCGTCAGGGGCAAACTCCATATCAACGGGACGAAAATTCCCGTCGGAGGAGGTCACCAGGTCCTGCCGGTGCTTTGTTGTGAACCCGGTTCCATCCTCAATCATCTGGTGCTGCTTGGTCCCCAGGAAGCCGATCGTATTGTTAATCAACATATCGCCCTGCACTTCGGGGGGGAAGTGACGGCTGGAGACAAACTCCAGCCCGGAGGTCGGTCGCACCATATGATCTTGTTCAATCAGATTATCTGGCATGGGTGAAGGTTCCCCGTACATGGGCTTGATGGTTCCCGGCATCATCCAGCGCACGTTGGGGCTGGAGGTCTCGGCAAAAAAGTTCTGGCCCCACCGGTCGAAGGCGATACCCCAGGGGTTGGGTATCGACAGTTGGGCAGTACGTTCCAACCGGCGCCGCTGCGGGTTGTAGCGATAAAACCCGCCGTTAGTACCGCGCACCGTGCCATAGGAGGTCTCCACATTGGTTCGCAGGAAGACGCCTTCACCCATGTAGACGGCTCCAGAAGGATCGGCCGTGTAGGCACTGTGGGCATGATGGGTATCGTGATCATCAAACCCGCTCAGCACAATCTCCACGCTGTCGGCCCGGCTGTCCCCGTCGGTGTCAAAAT
>NZ_JAMQKA010000093.1:0-6124 GCF_031569985.1 Aliifodinibius sp. S!AR15-10
GTTTTCCCAGGGCAAAACAGCCTCCTTTTTGGAGGTCATCATACAAAATATAAGCGCCCTGCAAAGTGTAAAGGATGTCTCCGAACACCTGTAAAGGATGTCCCCGGTCTGGACATTCGAAGGGGGAAGCTGTGAGCCATGCAAGAAATTCCAGCCCTTTGACTAGATATAAGAAGATTATTGGATCTCCTTATGCCGGGTTTAGGTTTGTATCAATATCCTTATAGCTGGTCCACCGGGCTTTTCACCCCTTTCCCTCCCTGCTTGATTACATGGGTATAAATCATTGTAGTGCTCACGTCTTGATGTCCCAGCAGCTCCTGGACCGTACGAATATCGTACCCGTTTTCCAACAAGTGGGTGGCGAATGAGTGGCGAAAGGTATGGCAGGTGGCGCGCTTCTGTATGCCCGACTTGTCCACCGCTTGCCTGACCGCTTTTTGTATATTTGACTCTGAGAGATGGTAGCGTTGCTTTTTGCCTGTGCGGGGATCTGTTCTACGTGTTTTGGAGGGAAACAGGTATTGCCAGACCAGCTTTTTGCCCTCGTTGGGATATTTTTGGGCCAGTGCCTTTGGCAGGATAACCTCACCATGTCCATTGGCCAGATCTCTTGCATGGAGGTTTTCAACTTTCTCTATGTGGTTTTTAAGTTTACTACTGAGTGATTTTGGGAGCAACGTAAAACGATCTTTGAGCCCCTTGGAATTTCGCACCAACAGCTGGTTGTACTCAAAATCCACATCCTTAATACGGAGTCGCAATGCTTCAGAAATACGCAAGCCCGAGCCATAAAGTAGCTTTACGACAAGCAACTTCACCCCGACAAGATGGTTGAGCACCGCTTTCACTTCTGAAGGGGAAAGTACAGTAGGAATATTCTGTGACTCTTTGGCACGCTGAAGCTCGGAGAGCTCACCAACAGAACCTCCCATCACCTGCTCTACAAAAAATATGATGGCACACAACGCCTGGTTTTGGGTGGAAGCCGCCACCTGCCGGTCATTTGCCAGGTAATTCAGATAGCTTGTAATTGATTCTTCATCAATCTTCTTTCTTTCGGATTGTTCGAGAAATGAACAGTAACGCCGGACCCATTGCAGGTAGGCCTTCTCGGTCTTGTAGCTGTAGTTTCGCCTTCTTATCTCCTGCTTGAGCTGATTTAAGCATTTTTCTTTCTCCATAATTTTCCCATATTGATTAATAGTTTTACTATATAGATCGACTTCAGGAAGAATCCTTACAACATATTATCAAGAATTATTGAGGCTAAAAATTCCTGATAATATGACTATATAATGGTCTAGTCTCTCTTAAAACAAATATTAATATATTAAGTGGAATTTTTATTACAATACTTATTCCACTTAAGACTATGTTACGCGCGCCGGTCGCGCCGTTGGCGCTCCCTTGGTGCGCGCGTAACGGTTGCGGCGGTTAACTCGACCGGTCGCTGGTGCTCCTTTATCATCTCGATAAAGCACCAACTGTTCGGGCCCTCCGACAGCCCGTTGCTTGTCGGGCCCGACCGGCCGCGTAACCAGGCGATTGAACCGGAATTGGCTTCCCGGGGACAGCCGGCTTGCCAGCCGGCCGGGCGTTGCCAATCCGGTTAACCGCCGCAACCGTTAGGCTGCGCGGCGCAGGGCCATCTCGTTTTGTCGTAGTTTTGTAGCGGCGTTTGTTGCTTCTTTTTGGGCTAAAAAATGGCATCCATTCTTTCGCCCTTTTTAACGACTGCTTCTGTTCGGCCGGTTGCTGAATTACGGCCAACTGCTTCTTTTAACGAGCGTCCTTTCTTGGCTACGAATTTGCACCAGTGCTTTTTCTAAATGGGTTGGAACTTGTCAATTTCTTCGGCCGGTGATTCGCCGGTTGCACTGGCCGAAAGGTTTCCCTGGTGCTCGTGCCTCCTCGCTCCCATCTCCCAGTTTGGCGCTGGCGCCGCGCCTTCGCTTCCCAAATCGTTGCTTCTTTTTGGGGTACTCAAGTTCGTGCCCTTCGTTGCGGTCCCAAGCCTAACCCGCGCATTAAGGGGACGCACCTCGCCTGGTCTTGCCAACCTTTTGGCTTTTTAGCTCTTCGTTCATTATTTAATAAATCAACATTATTCCGTGCGCACCTTATGCGCAATGTCGTTATACAGCCATGATTTGCTATGACTAAAGTTCCATTGCAGAAAATTAAACAGATGAGAGATGCACTTGATGGAATCAGCTTCACTTATCAATGCATCTAATCATGAACCGGTTAAGAGTTCAGTTGCTGATAACGAACTCAACTCTTTCAAACGTCCAATTGCAATTAAAACAGCGCAAGATCAATCCTATATACTTTTAGAAAGCGCTTCTGATTATATGTCCTGTCTTATAAAATCTTTAACAGAACCTGTTGAGACTATTGCCCCATGGAGTCTGACTAGGAGTATCCTCGAAGCTTCTGCATTAAGTATTTGGATAGGAAATCCTAATTTATCTGCAGAAGAACGAGTTAATAGAAGTTTAGCTTTAAGACTAAATGGGTTACAGGAACAAGATAGATTGGCTAAAAATGAATTAAGTATGGATGGACCACCTAAGGAACAATTTATAAAGTTATTAAATCTTGCTGAAGAGCTTGGAGCTGAAACAAAAGTTAAGGATGAAATACCCACTAAATTAGGAACCCATTTTCCTAGCACTACAGATCTATGCGGTAGTGAGCTAAACGATTCAAAAGCTTATAGAGTACTGTCTGCAATGGCTCATTCACAAGCCTTCGCTATGCAGCAATTAGGTTTCCAAATCATTGGTCCCTCAGAGGATGATTCTGAAAGATTTGATGCCGAAAAAGGTATTACAAATATCTCAATTGCTTATTTATGCCAACATGCTGGTAGGGCTTATATTCGAGCATTATGTGCAAGGCTCAAATATTTTGGTTACCTGACTGGTGAAGTTGTACAAATGATTAGAAAAAGAGCAGATATTCTTAAAATTACAGGCAAAGAATTTAGGTATTGTATCTGGTCCTAAATTGATGGCTGTATAACCAGCGCATTAAGCGGACAGGCCTCGCCGATTCTTGCCCGCCTCCTATTTATTAGTTAACCTTTCATTTGTAAATAATTTCAACACGTTGGCGCCTGCAGCTTATGCGCAATGTCGTTATACAGCTAAACCTTAACACATGAGGAGAATATATGATGAAAACAACGATGGTCATCTTTCTCATGCTAGTATTTGCCATTGGGTGTGAAAATACTGAAAACCATAATAGGGAAATTAGTACTAAAGAACTTTCAGAAACTATAAACTCGCGGATGCACGAATATGCTATTGCACTTGAATCTCTTGACACCAGCCGAGTTGCACCTTTCTATGTTGAATCGGGTAAATTTACTTCTTATTTCGACGGGCAACGTATGACTCGGAAAAGTTTACTTGAAGCAATCGAAAATTTAAGTTCCAATTTGGTATCATTCAAAGCCGAGTGGGATACCATCGAAGTTACCAAATTAGGAGATAGGGCAGCTCTTGCTGCAGCCAGTTTTAACCGCACGTATACCGATACAGCTGGAGTTATAATAAATGACTGGGGAACAGCAAGTTGGATTTGGGTTTACGAAGATGATCAATGGCGGTTAATTCATGGTCATGCCGTACATTATCCAAACGAATAATAGCTGTATAACAAGGCGCTTCAACGGGACGCGCCTCGCCCTTGCCTGCTCGGTTTGCTTTCTCAAAGCCAAATAGTAAACTGGAAATTGAATCAATGCTAATTCGCGCGCCCGTTAAGCGCAATGTCGTTACGCGCGCCGGTCGCGCCGTTGGCGCTCCCTTGGTGCGCGCGTAACGGTTGCGGCGGTTAACTCGACCGGTCGCTGGTGCTCCTTTATCATCTCGATAAAGCACCAACTGTTCGGGCCCTCCGACAGCCCGTTGCTTGTCGGGCCCGACCGGCCGCGTAACCAGGCGATTGAACCGGAATTGGCTTCCCGGGGACAGCCGGCTTGCCAGCCGGGCGTTGCCAATCCGGTTAACCGCCGCAACCGTTATAGCGCAAATGATAGTTAGCTAAATAAATAAGTGGTTAAATTATAATCTGATTGTTTACGAGTTTGGATTCCTTAATCATCGACACATCATTCTTTACTGCTTTTATCTATTCTTTTATTCCTTTCTTGCTAATAATGTACACTACACACTTACGACGATTTACTAATCAATTTTTATGGACGGGTGTAATAGGTTGGTGCATCGTTGGAATATTTATCATTCAAAGGTATCATCCTGGCTTTACAAACGAATCCATCTTTCTTTACAGCATATTATCTGAATCTATAATCATAGCATTGCTTATTTCTATTTTTAACTATTTCAGCCTAAAAAGGCATGGTAGAAATTTTAAAGGGTGGATTGTTGGTGCTGCAACTCAATGGGGCAATCCTATCAACGAAGGTTTCAAATGGTCAGACGTTTTCTTCACAACCTCAGCTGTGCTCATATTTTTTATCTATCTCTTCTCAATTGATGCACTATTAGGCAATTTCTAACCATTTTATTTGCGCCATTAACCCGCGCATTAAGCGGACACGCCTCGCCAGTTCTTGCCAACTTCTGGCTTTTTAGCTCTTCGTTCATTATTTAACAAATCAACATTCATATGCGTGCAGCTTATGCGCAATGTCGTTAGGTTGCATAAGTCAAATCTATCAGGATTAAGTGGGATGACACATCCTGTCAGTCATTATCTTATTTTTAATAACCTAGACTAATTAAAATAAATCGACAGAATTTTGGATTTTTTTGATAAAAGAGAGAATAAAGTTTTAGTAAATACCTCAATCCATGAAAAAGCCAAGTTATCTAAAGAAGAGTTTTTATCAAGGGTTTCAAATTTTAAGGGATTAAGAACTCGTATTGATCACATTTCGCTATTCATTAGAGAAGAATCAGATCACCACTACATAACTGATCTTTGGCGTCTAATTAATGAAGGTGACTTTAGATTAAGAAATTTTCCCAATTATGTACTTTTCGTTGTAGCTCTTGAAAATAAATTCTTTGACTGGTTTTGGAACACACAAATTGAACTAATTAGAAAGCAGATTTGCAATTGGGTTAGTGCAATTTGTCTAAAGAATCCTGAATCAAAAGAAGATATACTTAATTCTCTATATGAACCTTATAGCAAAGAAATCGAATATATAATCGAGAATTTCTATTCATCTAATTTTGAAGAGAAATACTCTTTTAAAGGAGTTGAAGACGATGTTCAAAAACAACGAGAATTAATTTTGGAGCGGAATTCTGAATATGAAGAAGCTTCAAAAAGTTATTTAAGTAGCCCTCCACCCAAAGAATTACCAAACCCTTTTGATGAGAATATATCTATCCGTTCCTATCGAGGTTTAAGATATGTTTTTCCAAAAATTCCTGTTCTAGGATCTTACATTAGAGAAGACGATTGGGTCGCGATTGTTGAAAGAGATATGGAAAAAATGAAAGAATACTATGGCTACAATACAGGAAAGAGTCAGTTTTCTTTGAAGGATTTAAAAGAGAAACTGGAATATGCTGAAACGGACACAATGATGAGGGGAGAATCAGAAACAGAACCTTGGGAAATATGGAAAGGAATGTTTGAAGACGGAAAAAATAATGATAACCTATTTGACCCAATTGGTAATGACCTTGAAGGAGGATTTGTATATTTACGCAAAGAACAAGGGACTAGTTACTATAAAATAGGATATTCAAGTACAGAATCTGGTGTTAAATCAAGAAGGTCGGGATTGCAAACTGGAAATCCACGTCCTTTAGTTCTTAAAGGATATTTTCCAGTCAGTAGTACTAAAACCGAGTCAAAGATTCATGAATATTTTGATTCTTCCAGACGGGAAGGTGAATGGTTTGAATTAACTGAACAACAAGCAGAAAATATTTTAGACCAAGAATGGCGAAGAGAAAAACATTTCTTCTAATGCTAATAACAAATTCTGTAAATGCAACCTAACCTATATATGGCCTCCAATGTCAAGCACCCGTACCTTTTCCAGGGCAAAAAATTAATGTTTTGCGAATCGTGATTGATCCTATCCTTATGGAGTTGTGCCCCAGGCATCGTTCAACAATAGTTG
>NZ_JAMQKA010000094.1:0-5719 GCF_031569985.1 Aliifodinibius sp. S!AR15-10
AGTAAGGAGTTGATCTTTGACTTGTTGAGAGAGGTCGGGAAAGGTGAGTTTATCCATGATGTTTTATTCGAAAAATACAAAAACCCAATCACATTTACCCCTTTTATTTAGTGGTAATGACACTAGTTCAGAATATCCAAAAATATTGGTTGCCCCTGGGGTGACCCTATCCCCGAAAG
This sequence comes from Aliifodinibius sp. S!AR15-10, assembly GCF_031569985.1. NCBI lineage: Bacteria > Pseudomonadati > Balneolota > Balneolia > Balneolales > Balneolaceae > Fodinibius > Aliifodinibius sp. S!AR15-10. Next base: position 180 of record NZ_JAMQKA010000094.1, read on the forward strand.
TATTCGAGACAAGCTTTGTTCTCCCCTTACAGATAGGGAAAGAGAAGAGTTTCCCTACCTGCTGGTAGGGATGGGACCGAAGGATGGTTCAAATTAGCAGGATAATTCAAATAATATACACTTTAATCAAAGAACCAGAACAGACTTAGCAGCAAACATTACACATAATCTGCAAGATATGGAAATAGACTCATTAGTAAATATTAGACAAAAAGAGATCGGTAAAAGCCGAAGCCAGCAAATTAAAAAGCAGCAGGCAGCTACCGACTTTGAGGAGATCTTCGCCCGAAAATTGGTAAAGGAGATGACTAAAGATTCCTTCAAGATGGGCGATAAAAGTGGTGCGCTGGCACCATCAAATAATCTTTACCGGAAATTTATTACGGATACGCTCGCAGGTGAAATTGCGGCCAGGCGAAAATTGGGGATGGCAGATTTAGTAAGCAAATACTGGAGTCAATCATAACCTGTAACTCTAACAACAGTTGAAAACATGTCAAACGTAAGGATGGAAACAGGTGCCGAAGATGCTACTTATTCTTTGGAGGAAATAACGGAATTGATAACCCGGCTCGATGAACTGGCTGGGGAACTGCTCCGCGTGATGGAAGAGCAGATTGAGTCGGTTGTAGCTTCTCACCCGGAAAAGGTGGAGCAATTTACCGAGGAGCATACTGAACTGAAGGCTGAATTTAAAAAGCAGGAAGTCGCCTTTGTAGAGGAACTCAACAGGCAGGTACAGGCAACTTTTGGAAAAAGTGAACCCGTAAAACTGGAGATGTTGAAGCAGGTTTATCCCGGCTCTGCACCCGCGATCGACCAGTGGAGGGCGCTGCTCCGAGACAATTCAAGGAAACTTAAGCGGAAGCATCAGCAGCTTGTGGATCTGTTGCGGTTTGCGATGGGAAGAAACACCGAGATGATGCACTCCATCTATCATATGTATAACAAGAATAATACTCATTACAGCTCAACCGGAGGCACCAGCGATGTGGCTTCCGGCATGGCAATAAACCAGGAAGTATAGAATATGAGAACCTTATTTCAGATATCTAAGAGTGGACTTCGTAATGCGGAGAAGTCCCTCTCCGTGACTTCCAATAATATTATTAATGCAGATACCCCCGGTTATAGCCGTCAGCGGGTTGAGAATGCGCCCGCCGGTATGCAGATGTCTCGTTTTCATGCGGGACTGGGTGTCAACATCACGAATGTGAACCGGCTGAGGGATGAAATGAATGATACCCTTCTAAATGAAAAGAAGCAGGATATGGGCTACCTGCAAAAAAAGAAAGATGTGTTTGAAAAGCTGGAGTCAGCCATCGTGTCGGACTCGGGCGGCGGGCTGGACAGTAAAATCGGGAGCCTGTTTAACAACTTCTCCGAAGTCTCCAGTAATCCGCAAGATATAAGTATTCGGAATAACCTGATCAGCGAAGCCCAGCAGTTTACTGCCAAAATGAGTGAGGTCAGTCGAAATATAGATCGGGCCAGCGATTTGGTGAAGGATACGGCGGTGCAAAAAGTGGATTCAGTCAACGGTTTGTTGAAAGATCTGGATCAGCTGAACGATGCGATAACCAAGGCCCAGGCACAGGGTAAACCGGACCACAGCAGCCTGGATATAAGAACCCAGAAACTGGGTGAACTTTCAGAGCTGATCGATTTCGAGAGCCAGTTGACCGATACGGGTGCCCTTCAAATACGGGTAGGTGGAATGAAAGTATTAGACGAAAACAAGGCCCATACCCTGAAAGCCGAGGTAAACGATGTAGACAAGAGTTTTAAGCTGCGTATGGAAACCGGTCACATCGTTAAGGCAAGCGGTGGCGAATTGGGCGGTGAAATTGAGATGTACGAAGAGGAAATTCCCGACATGAAAAGGCGGCTGGGTACCATCGCCTCTACAATGGTTGAGGAGTTTAATGCCCTCCATCAAAATGGATATGGCCTGGAGGACAGTACTGCGCGAAATTTCTTTACTCCCGGTAATAAAACAGCAGCCACCATCAGCGTTAACCAAGCATTGGTAGATAATCCCCGTCATATTGCTGCCTCAACACAGGCCGGGGTGGCCGGGAATGGAGACATGGCTTCCCAGATAGCTGGCCTGAGGAACAAACGGATTGTAGAAAGCAATGCGACGAGAAACAGCAAGCTCGTTAACTACACAGTTGAGTTGATCAGTCAGCCCGGAAGTAAGCTAAATGGATTGGAGTCCTCAATCGCAGCACGCGATTCGGAGATACAGATGCTCAAAAATCAGCAGCAAGAGGAGGCAGGCGTCAATATCGACGAGGAGTTGAGTCGAATGGTCAAATTTCAAAATGCTTACCAGGGGGCAGCTCGGGTGATGAGTACGGCCCAGGATATGTATGACACGTTAATCAGTATAGCCAGGTAACAATTATGCGTATTACACAAAAAACGATGTTTAGCAATTTTATGCGGGATATTAATAAGAACCGCAGTGAGATGGCCGAGCTGCAGTCGGATTTATCAAGCGGCCGCTCGGTTCGTTTTCCCTCACAGGATCCGGTCTCCTTTCAGAGCAGCCGGATTATGGAAGAGGATATCAAAAAGACCGAGCAGTACCAGGGAAATATCAATAGTGGACTGCGGCAGGCCAGCCTTTCACAGGGTGCACTGGATGGAGCGATTGACGGGCTGATACAGCTGAAGGAGATCGCGGTACAGGGGGCGTCGAGCTCTTTGGGGGAAAACCAGCGCGAGAACCTGGCCGATAAAGTGGCTGGGGTTCGTAAAAACCTGGTGAATACCCTTAACCGTGAGTATGGAGAACGCCAGCTTTTTGCCGGCACCAACAGCGATACCAAACCCTTTGAGCTTCAGAACGATGGAACCGTGGTAAATAATAGTAATGATACCGCCCCTACGATTATAGCCGGGGATGGTGTGAAAATCGATATCAGCGTCTCCGGGGAGGAGATAGCCGATACGGAGGCGGGCGATCTATTTGAAGTGATCGGGGACCTGGAGCAGTCACTCCGTGATAATGATGCGGATGCAGTGAGTGACATGATCCCCAAAAGTGACAAGATCATAGAGCATGTTACGGATTTGACATCGAGGCTCGGGGACAATATCAACCGCATGGAGTTTATGAATGAGCAGTACGAATCTACCAAGATCACCCAAAAGTCTCATGTAAGTAAGTTGGTGGACACCGATTACGCCCAGGCCTTTTCAGAACTGCAGCGAAACCAGGTAGCGTTTGAGTCCGCCATGGCCGTTCACAGCAATATGTTTAAAAATACACTACTCGATTATTTGTAATAGTGTTGAGCTTTAGCCCCCCGGGCGGCAGGAACAGTCATTTGGAGGGGGAAGCTCTCCGCCTTGCCGCTGTTTTTGCGAACGGGTGGTTTAGAAGATTGACTCCAGTGTCATAGTTTTTTTATAGACAAGCGAAAAAGTAACGTCGGGATACAATTGAATAATTAATGATCACTCAGGGAAGCTATATGCGTACCTCATCACACACAGTTAATGTTACGGACAATAAAATGGGATGGATAGAACTGGTTCTCTTTTTATCGGACAACCGGTACCTGGATAAGCAGAGATTGTCGGAGTGGGAAAATCACTTTGCCAGGATGACTATTGCCGGGATGGGACCGCGCCCCGAAGATTTGCCGGCTAGGGTAGGATGGCATTCCTATCATCCGGAGGAAGCCCGTTCAACGGTGTGGAACAGGCTGCTTGCAGAATCCCGCAAAGAGTGGACTCTGTTTGTTGAAGATGATGAGCAACTCCGTTTAGATGACTTCCCCAGGAAGAAATCCCTCAGCCCAAACTGTTGGTTGACGACACTAATCCGCTATAGGAATGGCGGAGCACCGAGACACTTTTACCAGATTCGCTTGGTGCATTCTGGAACCGGAGATCTGTTTGATGGCAGAGGGCTGCCCGACTGCACGCAATACATCAGGCAGCAGAATATCAGCCTGCTGGAGCGACCTGTTATTTTTGAGCGGCAGTCTGACCCGGTGGCACATGTTGATACCGATGAAGAGCTTTCGGTACGATCGGCCTCTCCCCAGTTGTACCTGGTGCAGGGGGAGCGATATTTTAAACAGGGGAAATATGTGCACGCAGCCGCCCAGTACCGGCAGCTGCTAAAAGCGGAAAAGTTGTTGCCGTTTGATCGTCTTGGGGCTGTGAACGGTCTTGCCAGCTGTTTGACCGAGCAGTTTAAGTGGTCTAAGGCACTGGCCCTGGCGCAAAAATCGGTGGAGGCAGAACCGGCGCAGCGCGTCCCCTACCTGATACAGTTCAAAATATTTGAGCTGCAAAAGCAGTGGGAAAAGGCATACCAGGCGCTGCTCAGCTACTACGAAAAGTCTGACCGTAACTCCAGGGCCAATTTCGACCGGATGTTGCAGCAGGAGGAGGCATTGCTGAACCTTGCTAATGTGGCCTTGAAGGCGGGGCGACGAAAAGAGGCTTCTGATTTCTTTGAGAAGCTGTTTACCGTAAAGCAGGGAAAAGTAGAGCGTTCTTTTCTGCACAGGGTATTGCTTTTGTCTATTGAACTTTTCGAGTATGAACGATCTGTTTCCTTTTTTGAACGGATGTTTGGAGATCGCCTCCCGGACAAGCTGGATCAGGCTGAACAGGAAGAACTCGACGATTTTATGTCGATGTTTATGCAGAAAGGGTGGTATGAGTATGTAGCTGAGGTTTACCGAACGCTATACCACCATTACCCCGAAAATAGGGAGTATAAGAGGCGGCTGATTGTATCGTTAACCAAGATCAATAAAGTGGAGCGTGCTCGTGAGTTGATAACGGATGCCGTTTAGTGATAAGTCAAAAGCAAATACCTACTAGCTCCTCAAAAGGGTCGGCCAACATGTGGGATTTTATGGTGATTTTTTTGGTGGACAGTTCTTCAGTCCGATTCCTGGCGGATTTTCTTCACGGAAAAAATGAACACCCTCTTCCTGAATTACCCATTGTAATATTTCAGAAGGATAATAATTGTATCGGCTGTATCTAATGCAGGGCAATTTGACAATTACCGGTAAGAATTATGCATTTCGAACCACTGTTGTATGGTAAAAAACTTTTGGAGTGGCTACTACTAATTTCTGTTGTTCATTTTTTCAACGATGAAATCCGCCGGAAGTCGGACTAAAGAACTAAACGAAAAAAAATCGCCGGTGGAGGTAAACTTGACCTGAAGGGCTCGTCGTTCCGCTAAAAAAATCGCAGATTTTTTCTTCGCGCTTCCCTCCGCTTCCTTCCGGGCGGTCAACTTTACCAAGGCCGGAAGCCGGAGACAGATCTGTTATTGACATGTAGAATGTTAGCTTGTTAAAAAAAACCTAACCTAAAGAAAAGTTAGCTCGTTGCCCCCTCTAACCAGACGCCTTTTTCAGTTTATTTCGAGGGGCCTTTGCAGAACCCCTTGTTTTGGGGATTTTTCCCAAAACCGATAGGTTTAATCGAACATCGCCAATTTTTAACTCAAATGGAATCTTTTTATGTCGGATAAGCGCCATCAGCTCAGTATT
>NZ_JAMQKA010000095.1:0-5596 GCF_031569985.1 Aliifodinibius sp. S!AR15-10
AATAAAAAAAGAGGAGGCGAGGACCTACGCTTCCGCCTTGTGGCAGTACCATTGGCGCGGCAGGGCTTAACGGCCGTGTTCGGGATGGGAACGGGTGGGGCCCCTGCGCTGTGGCTCACCTCCTCAATATCGTGGTGCAATATGTCAAAAAAGATGTGTTCGCTGATGTAGTGGGAAGGGGATAAGATGAGCGCCTGCCCGGCCTTCCGTGGTGGGAGGCCGATGCAAGCCATATAAGCAAAGCCGGTGGTCTGATTAGTACGGCTCGGCTAAACGCGTTACCGCGCTTGTACCTGCCGCCTATCGAGCTGGTCGTCTTCCAGCAGACTCTTGGGGAATGCTTATCTTGGAGCGTGCTTCGCGCTTAGATGCTTTCAGCGGCTTATCACTGCCGCACATAGCTACCCAGCCGTGCCCCTGGCGGGACAACTGGTACACCAGCGGTGCGTCCACTCCGGTCCTCTCGTACTAGGAGCAGGGCTCCACAACATTCCTACGCCCACAGCAGATAGGGACCGAACTGTCTCACGACGTTCTGAACCCAGCTCGCGTACCGCTTTAATTGGCGAACAGCCAAACCCTTGGGACCTTCTCCAGCCCCAGGATGCGATGAGCCGACATCGAGGTGCCAAACCTCCCCGTCGATGTGAACTCTTGGGGGAGATAAGCCTGTTATCCCCGGAGTACCTTTTATCCTTTGAGCGACGACCCTTCCATACGGAATCGCCGGATCACTAAACCCTGCTTTCGCAGCTGCTCGAGCTGTATCTCTCGCAGTCAAGCACCCTTATGCTTTTACACTCTGCGCACGATTGCCGACCGTGCTGAGGGTACCTTTGGGAGCCTCCGTTACACTTTAGGAGGCGACCGCCCCAGTCAAACTACCCACCATACACTGTCTGCCCGGTGGGGCATTAGAATTCACCTGCCAGAAGGGTGGTATTTCACCGGTGGCTCCACCCCAGCTAGCGCCAGGGCTTCAAAGCCTCCCACCTATCCTGCACATCCGGCCGGTAAAGCCAATGTAAAGTTGTAGTAAAGGTTCACGGGGTCTTTCCGTCCCGCTGCGGGTAATCGGCGTCATCACCGATACCACAATTTCACCGAGCTCGTGGCCGAGACAGTGCCCAATTCGTTGCACCATTCGTGCAGGTCGGAACTTACCCGACAAGGAATTTCGCTACCTTAGGACCGTTATAGTTACGGCCGCCGTTTACTGGGGCTTCAGTCGCCCGCTTCATCCCCGAAGGGATTAACAGGCTTCCTTAACCTTCCAGCACCGGGCAGGTGTCAGCCCCTATACATCGTCTTGCGACTTAGCAGAGGCCTGTGTTTTTGTTAAACAGTCGATTGGGCCTGGTCACTGCGCCCCGCAATCCACCAAAAGGCGGACCGCAGGGGATCCTTCTCCCGAAGTTACGGATCTAATTTGCCGAGTTCCTTAGCCACGATTGCCTCGAGCACCTGAGGATTCTCTCCTCACCTACCTGTGTCGGTTTTGGTACGAGCACCAAAGAGTAGTCTACGACGCTTTTCTTGGCAGCCTGATTACCCACACTGTCGGTTTGCCCGCAGGCTCCCCGTACTGTCGAGCTTCAGCCTCGGCGGGGCGGATTTGCCTACCCCGCGGCCTACACTCTTCAACCTTCCATTCCGTCGGAAGGCGGTGGTGTCACTTCTGCGTCACGCCTTAGCCTGTAACCCCCTGGTGGTACCGGAATATTGTACCGGTTTTCCATCGGTTTCGCCCTTCGGCTACACCTTAGGTCTCGACTAACCCTGATCCGATGAGCGTTGATCAGGAACCCGTAGGTTTACGGTGGAGGGGTTCTTCACCCCTCTTATCGTTACTCATGCCTACAGTTTCGCTTCCAGAAGCTCCACCGGCCCTCACAGGCCGACTTCAAAGCCGCTGGAATGCTCCCCTACCGCTTGCCCCCTTGCGGAGACAAACCCACGATTTCGGCACCAAACTTAATGCCCGCAAATTATCGACGCCGGGCCGCTCGACTAGTGAGCTATTACGCACTCTTTCAAGGAATGGCTGCTTCTAAGCCAACCTCCTAGTTGTCTGGGCAACCCAACTTTCTTTGTTCAACTTAGTTTGGATTTAGGGGCCTTAATCGGTGGTCTGGGTTCTTTCCCTTTTGCAACCGGACGTTATCGCTCGGTTGCTGACTACCTGGAAACGCCGGACGGCATTCGGAGTTTGTCTAGGTTTGGTAGGCGGTGAAGCCCCCTAGCCTAATCAGTGCTCTACCTCCGGCCGGCTTTAACCAGATGCTATACCTAAATATATTTCGGGGAGAACGAGCTATTGCCGGGTTTGATTGGCCTTTCACCCCTATCCACAACTCATCCGATGGCTTTTCAACGCCAGGCGGTTCGGGCCTCCACGTGGTCTTACCCACGCTTCACCCTGGTCATAGATAGCTCACCCGGTTTCGCGTCTGCCCCGACCTACTTGGGCGCCCTGTTCGGACTCGCTTTCGCTTCGGCTTCTCCGCTGAGCGGATTAACCTCGCAGGTCAGGAGCAACTCGTAGGCTCATTATGCAAAAGGCACGCCGTCACTGCCCAAAGGGCAGCTCCGACCGCTTGTAAGCGCACGGGTTCAGGTACTGTTTCACTCGCCTTCTCGGCGTTCTTTTCACCTTTCCCTCACGGTACTGGTCCACTATCGGTCATCGTCAGTATTTAGCCTTGCCGGATGGTGCCGGCCGGTTCAGACAGGATTTCTCCGGTCCCGCCTTACTCAGGAGATCCCACCAGTATGGTCGCCGTACTCCTACGGGGCTCTCACCCGCTGTGGCGCGCCTTTCCAGTGCGCTTCGAATTTTGCTTCCATACCTTCTGTGGGCCCTACAACCCCGACCGCCCGTAGGCAGCCGGTTTGGGCTGTTCCCCGTTCGCTCGCCACTACTTGGGGAATCACTGATTTGTTTTCTGCTCCTGGGGGTACTAAGATGTTTCAATTCCCCCCGTTGGCTCTCCCGTAGGAGTACCCGGCCGAAGCCGGGTGGGTTTCCCCATTCGGACACCTGCGGATCCGGGCTTGTTTGCAGCTCCCCGCAGCTTTTCGCAGCTTGTCACGTCCTTCATCGCCTGACGATGCCTAGGCATCCACCGTGCGCCCTTGTTATGCTTTCGCTTATACGGCTTGCATCCGCCTCCACGCTGTGGAGGGGCGCAAGCCACACATGAACTCATCAATTATGCTTGCTGCCTTGCGGCAGCGGGCAATCTATTGTGATTGTAATATGTCTTTCGGTCTGCCCCGGCACCGCCGGGGCAGACCGATGACGCTCGATCTTACCTTTGCTTCCCACTACATCAAAGAACACATGCAGCGCATGGATTGTTGGCGTTCGCACCCTGCGCCTCATCGAGGCGAGGAGCCACCCCCGTCAATCTACACCCTGCAACAATAAAAGAACACACGCAGCGCGGATTGTTTACTGCTTGGGCCCGGCACTGCTATAAGCAGGCCTACCCGCACTCCACAATCGTTGCCACGCAATAATAAAAGAACAAGCTCGCCCCGACCGAAGTCGGCACGGCGGTTCAGCTATCACCTGGCCTATGACCGGCTGGTCATACGCCAGGTGCTAGCTGCACCCAAAAAAACAATAATCCAAAAAACCTGGTGGAGCTAGTCGGATTCGAACCGACGACCCTCTGCTTGCAAAGCAGATGCTCTAGCCAACTGAGCTATAGCCCCCATTGGCCCCGCAGGACCTCAGTGGGCTTGGCAGGAGTTGAACCTGCGACCTCACGCTTATCAGGCGTGCGCTCTAACCACCTGAGCTACAAGCCCAAGTGCGACCCCTGGCAGGAGGAACCCCTGCCGGCGGACAGCGCCGCCCGGCTCGCTTGCGTAACAGACAGACAGGTAATCGCACAGGCGACCACGACCAGGAGAACTTGCTCTCCGTAGAAAGGAGGTGATCCAGCCGCACCTTCCGGTACGGCTACCTTGTTACGACTTAGCGCCAGTCACAGGGCTTACCCTGAAGACCTGCCCCCCGAAGGTTGGCCCGGCCTCGTCAGGTACTCCCTGCTTCCATCGCTTGACGGGCGGTGTGTACAAGGCCCGGGAACGTATTCACCGCGCCATTGCTGATACGCGATTACTAGCGATTCCGGCTTCATGGAGTCGAGTTTCAGACTCCAATCCGAACTGGGAACGGTTTTGAGGATCTGCTGCCCCTCGCGGGGTCGCTTCCCGTTGGACCGTCCATTGTAGCACGTGTGCAGCCCCAGACGTAAGGGCCATGATGACTTGACGTCGTCCCCACCTTCCTCACTACTTGCGTAGGCAGTCCGGCTAGAGTCCCCACCATTACGTGCTGGTAACTAACCGTAGGGGTTGCGCTCGTTGCGGGACTTAACCCAACACCTCACGGCACGAGCTGACGACAGCCATGCAGCACCTTCCAGCCTGCCCCGAAGGGAGACCCCTTTTCAGGAGCGGTCAGGCCGGATTTAGCCTGGGTAAGGTTCTTCGCGTTGCATCGAATTAAGCCACATGCTCCACCGCTTGTGCGGGCCCCCGTCAATTCCTTTGAGTTTCATCCTTGCGGACGTACTCCCCAGGTGGTGTGCTTACTGCGTTAGCTGCGACACTGGCCCCGAAGGACCAACATCTAGCACACATCGTTTACAGCGTGGACTACCAGGGTATCTAATCCTGTTCGCTCCCCACGCTCTCGTGCCTCAGCGTCAGTACCAGACCAGCCGGCCGCCTTCGCCACTGGTGTTCTTCGTGATATCTATGCATTTCACCGCTACACCACGAATTCCACCGGCCTCTTCTGGACTCAAGATCAGCAGTATCGAAGGCCATTTTACCGTTAAGCGGCAAGATTTCACCCTCGACTTACTGACCCGCCTGCGCACCCTTTACACCCAATGATTCCGGACAACGCTTGCACCCTCCGTATTACCGCGGCTGCTGGCACGGAGTTAGCCGGTGCTTATTCACCAGGTACCGTCAGCGGGGATCGAAACCCCCGGGTTCTTCCCTGGTAAAAGCTGTTTACAACCCATAGGGCCGTCTTCCAGCACGCGGCGTGGCTGCGTCAGAGTTTCCTCCATTGCGCAAGATTCCTCACTGCTGCCTCCCGTAGGAGTCTGGGCCGTGTCTCAGTCCCAGTGTGGGGGATCATCCTCTCAGACCCCCTAGCCATCATCGCCTTGGTAGGCTCTTACCCCACCAACTAGCTAATGGCACGCAGGCCCATCTGAAGGTGGCCGAGGCCTTTAACAACTGTTCCCATGCGGGACCGCTGCATCATCGGGTATTAGCACGCCTTTCGGCGCGTTATCCCCGTCCTTCAGGCAGGTTGCCTACGCGTTACTCACCCATCCGCCGGTCTCCAGAAAGTCCGAAGACTTTCCTTCTCCCACGACTTGCATGTGTTAGGCCCGCCGCCAGCGTTCGTCCTGAGCCAGGATCAAACTCTCCATGGTATATAAAAACACCTAATAACTTCGAGTCTGCCTCCCGGCCGTTTTTTAAATCGTCAATCAATCGAAATCAATCAACGGGTCGCACTATGCGATTACCTGTCTGTCTCATTACGAAAAAGAACAAA
>NZ_JAMQKA010000096.1:0-5309 GCF_031569985.1 Aliifodinibius sp. S!AR15-10
TGCAACTGGCAGTGTACAACGTGCTGGGAAGAAAAGTGGCCACCCTGGTCGACCAGCAGCAAGCCCCGGGCCGGAAGCAGGCGACCTTCCAGGCGGAATCGCTGGCCAGTGGGGTGTACTTTTTCCGCCTCCAAATAGGACAAGTCCTGGAAACCGGACGACTGACCCTGATTAAATAAAGAGGTTCCTAATTATGAGACGATACCTAATTAACTATCCACAAAAGTTTGTAGTATTAATAATATTAGTTTCTTTTTTCTTGAGCAATACTGCATGTAGTCTATTTGGTACAAATGGTGATGAAAAACCACCCTCAGCACCAACGGGATTAAAAGGGATATCAAAAGATGGTGAAATCAGTTTAGTATGGGATCCCTCCTCAGCGTCGGATTTAGAGGGGTATAATATTTATCGCTCTCAAAATTCATTTTCAAATAAAAAAAATGCAAACAGAATTGGTGGCTTAATCCAAAGTAACATTGTCAATTTTGATGACAAACAGGTAAAGAATGGCACTACTTATTTTTACCGTGTTACGGCTGTTGATGAAAATGATAATGAAAGTCAGTTATCAATTGAGATTAGTAAAACACCATTTCCTTCCCCTCCTGATGATCCCTAAAACCTTAAATTGATTCTGCTCTATATATCCAATTATCAGATAAAAAGTTTCCAAATCTAATATCTGAATCTCATGACCCGCCTATTATTGCTTTTATTATCAGTAGCAACACTTTCAAGTACAACACTGAAAGCTCGAGAAATAAGTTCAGTAAATATCGATAAATATCAATTTACTGAACAAAGTATGGCACTCCTAACAAGCAAAAATGGCGAGTTATTAAGTAAGAACAAGTCATATGACACAAGTGAGGGGGAAAAATCAAATCAATTTGTAAATGAACAAGATTCTTTGGCTTTAGTCTCTTTTTACAAGAGTACAAATGGACAGAATTGGACTAACAACAGCGGTTGGTTAAAAGATCCAGTCAATGAATGGTTCGGTGTCACTATTGAAGATCAACGCGTTTCAGGGCTTACTCTTTCAGAAAATAATTTATCTGGAGTATTACCATATGAACTTGGAAAATTGAAGAAGCTAACGTACCTGAATCTTTCTTACAATAAAATATCTGGGGATATTCCTACAGAGTTTGGTCAGCTCAAAAATTTGGTAGAATTGAGGCTTGGTGGTGGTAATCAATTAACAGGTAATATTCCGTCTGAAATTGGAGAAATGACAAACCTGGAACATTTGAATCTTAATCATAATAAGCTAACAGGAGTGATTCCCACCAAAATTGAGAACCTAAACAGCTTGCATTGGCTGTATTTAAACAATAATAAGCTGACGGGTAATATTCCTCCTGAAATTGGCAAACTGAACAGTTTACGTCGACTTTATTTGAGTGGTAATCAGCTGAGGGGCAATATTCCTTCTGAGCTTGGACAACTAATTAATCTACGGTCTTTAGTCCTTTCAAAAAACAAATTGAATGGTAACATACCGCCTAAATTCGGTAGAATAAAAAATTTATACCGTTTAAAACTTGATAGTAATGAGCTGACTGGTAAAATCCCTTCTACATTAGGAAAATTGACAAAATTAGCATTTTTGGATATTGAATCTAATCAGCTCTCAGGTGGTATACCACCTGAGATTGGTGAATTGGATAGTCTATATTTGCTGGCTTTGTCAAATAATCAACTATCAGGAGAAATATCTCCTCAAATCGATAAAATGACAAGCTTGGAAATTTTGGAACTCTCAGCTAATGAACTAACGGGAGTGATTCCTCCAGAAATTGGTAATCTAAACAAATTGCATCGACTTCACCTGGGTGGTAATCAACTAACGGGCAATATCCCTTCTGAGCTTGGAAAGTTATCCCAATTAAAAGAGTTATCTTTGCCTGTGAATAAATTAGATGGTAGGCTGCCCCCTCAGCTTATTCAAATGGAAAATCTAGAACATTTGAACCTTAACTCCAATAAGCTGGAAGGGAAAATACCTCCTGAGTTTGGCAAATTTACAAATTTGGAAGTTTTATCACTTGGACAGAATCAGCTATCGGGTAATATTCCCTCCGAGTTAGGAGAGCTAAAAAATCTGGGGGCTTTGTTAATTTATAAAAATCAGTTAACTGGAATAATTCCCCCAGAGTTAGGCCAAATGACAAATCTTGGGAGCATGTACTTAGGCGAAAACAAATTAACCGGAAATATCCCCTCTAAATTGGGAAAGTTAACAAGATTAGAAGGGTTATCACTTAAATTTAATCAGCTATCTGGCGGTATCCCACCTGAGATTGGTGAATTGGATAGTCTATATTGGTTGGATTTGTCAAGCAATGAACTATCAGGAGAGATTCCTCCTCAGCTAGGTAAATTGATGAATCTAAATTCCTTATTTCTTGATGATAATAAATTATCGGGAAATATTCCCTTGGAGCTTACAAAGCTCGAAGCTTTAGATTATTTTTGGTTTGATAAAACAGAGTTGTGTGAACCTTCAACTCAAAAATTTCAAACCTGGCTTAACGATTTAGAATCTGTAGAAAGCACTAATATAGTTTGTTCAGACTCTAATATTTCTGCGACTGATATCCAAATTTCAGAAGTACTAATTAGGCAGCAAAGTAAACAGACTTTTGACAACTATAAACCTGCAGATATTACTGGGGTATTAACTGGCTCTTTGGTACGATTTAAGGGACTAGTTACCGATCAAGAGGGTAATCCGGTTTCCAATCAACAAGTTAGGGTTTATAATTCTTTTAACTATGCACCTGATCAGAGAGAAAGTGGTATAGATACGGTAACAACAAACAGTAATGGTACCTTCATATATCCCTCAGATAGTACCTCTATAGACACAGAGTCTAAGCCAACAGTTGTTCGTCCTTTTTGGTTTAATATAAGTGGTACTAGTACTGCTATTCCTTTTGCCCTTTCTTTGCATAACGGAGAGGATACCTATCAAAAAATAAATAATATGCTGGCTGAAGAAGCAGGGACAAATGAGAATATCATTTCTATGCGAATTGATACTAGTAGTAGTAATCCTTTCTCTGATTTGATCGTATCTGGAAAATCTTACCCATCTGATCCAATCAGTTTAGGTCGGGAAATTAACGACACTTTTTTTGAGTTCTATATGATGACATATCGGGGGCCTACCGAGGAAGAATTTTTAATAAATAAAGACAGGTCAAGTGGTTGGCTTAAGAGAGGTTATGAAGCCTATAGAACCCGAACTGTATCCGTTTTGGAAAATCTACCGGAGCGTTTTCAACAGACCATGCCCCCACCAATTACCAATTCACAAAGGCAAAAAGGAAGTATACCGGGAACGATGGGGGTTATTGATCTTATCGATACAGATTGGGCAAATGTCGTTTCCTATTTTGCAGAAGGTGCAGTTTGTATAGGTGGCATAGCTGGGGCTGCGCCGACTTTAGGTAGCTCTACAGCAGCTTGTGTTCCCATTTTTACCCACTTTGCAAATGATGTGGTAGTACCTGCGATAATGAAAAGTGACCCATTTGAAACTTTGTTCAGAAGAACTTATAGAGATGATCAGTATGACAAGACCGTGAGAAATTCAGAAGATTTGGGCTCATTATTGCTTAGTGCTCAAGGGATTTTTTCAGGTCCATCGAGTATTTTAAAGGAATTCTCCAAAGCAAGTTTTGATCCTGCAAAAATAGCGTTGGAAAGTGCACAGCTTACGAATGACTTATCTGATTTTTCGACTCAGGCTTCAACATGGATTCTGGAGAATACAACTAGTTCTCCTTATAGAAATCTAAATGGACAAATCAAGGTAAATCAGGCTCAAAATGTTTTATATCAATCAGCAAATGATAAAATAGAAATTGATTTAGCCATTACCCGTTCAGGTAATCCCAGTCTTGATTTTACAAATGTATCTTTTGATGATAATGAAAATCCTTCCTCTTTAAATTTATCGGTAGAATCGGATAAACAATTTTATGAATCAGGTTCTACCAGCCAGGCCACACCAGTGGTAATAATTGGAGGAAAAGAATTTAAGTCAGAAGAGATTAATAGCAATAATGATCAATTTGGGTACTATGCAGAAATATCTATATCTGAATTACCCAATTTTTCTGGAGATCCAAATAAATGGTCAGAATCCATTAGCTTGTCGGGAACCAGTCTTGAAAGCCTTCAGGGAAATGCTCAAGGTGCATTTACTGGACTAAAACCTAAAACCTTGAAAATACTCCAAATCGATGAAAATAATAAGAAAACAAAAGAAAAAATATCAACAACAGATTTAGCTGCTGGTACTCTAGCAAAATTAGAAATTCCCGAAAATGCATTTGATGGAGATAATGTCTTTGTAGACATTAGCACGGTTTCGTACAACGAACTTGCAAGTATAGATCAACCATCACTAAAACCACATTCATCAGTATTAAATGTAGAGACAAATACGCATACTTTTTCAAAACCAGCTATTTTGACATTCAAGCTTAACGAGCCTCCTTCCAATGAAGAATTAAAAGTATATAGAAGGGGGAGTGATGGCAAATGGAGAAGTAAGAGCGGTACTATTAATCGTTCTAATAGTGCTGCCAGTTTGGAAATAAGAATACCGGGTGCTTACGCTGTTTTGTCCGGTGGAGATGCGAGCAATCAGCCCGATCCTTTACCCAACCAAGTAGAGCTTCTTCAACCACTGGATAATGCACAAAATGTATTTAGTAGTCCAAATCTGTTTTGGAATACAGTTGATAAAGCGAAGAGTTACAAAATCCAAATTTCGAAAAATTCAAGCTTTACAGAAAATTCACTCCAAGAATATATCTCTGATAATAATTCATTTTATATCAAAAACTTAAAAAAACAAACAACCTATTATTGGAGAGTTCGTGGGATAAGTCAAGTTGGTGCTGGGGCATGGTCTGACCGATTTCAATTTACTACTCGATCTAAAAATATCATCTATCACTTGACCCAGTCGTTTGGGGAGGCGGCCCGCAGCACCGATTACAAGTTGGTGGGCCTACCCGGCCGCCAACAGACCGCCTTGGCAGACCTGTTGCCGGGAGAGCCCGGGACGGGATGGACGGCCTACCGGCAAAGCCCCACCGGTGACAGCCTTGTATCCTACCGGGAGGATCCCGAAGGGTTTACCTTCGGCCCCGGCCGTGGGTTTTGGGTGCTGGCCAACCAACCGTTAGTGGACTCTTCCTCCGTGGTGGCGGTCGAGCTCTCCGAGCAGGGAACCTACAGCATTCCACTTCATTCGGGATGGAATATCATTTCCAACCCTACCG
>NZ_JAMQKA010000097.1:0-4457 GCF_031569985.1 Aliifodinibius sp. S!AR15-10
CCCGGCAGCAGCTGGTCGATCAACTCATGAGCTACATCAAAGACTATAACCAGAAGAACGCAAAACCATTCAACTGGACCTATGGAAAAGAGTACCTCACGAATTAAGTGGTAATGACACTAGTGATGGCTTCCTTACCCATTCGGCTAGCTGTATTAACGTCAGTTAGACATAAAACCTGTCATTGCGAATTCAGCGGCCTTCGGGATCCCGAAAACTTTTGGGAGGCAATCTCTCGATGGGTGAACAAAAAAACGGACGGGGAGATCGCCGCGTCGACCTCATCGTTAAGCCCAAAAGGTAACAAAGCCTCCTCGCGATGACCGTTATTATTTTGAGTTAGTCTTATCTCGAACTCAGGTTGTATTACCAATAGTAAGATAATTCCGATGATTATTGCGAATTCGTTTGTCGGCCGTTATACTCCTAACTCTTTTTCTACTCACCCCAAGACTTCCTTTGGCTACCCTCATTCCAGGGCAAAAGAGTGGTATAAATATTTTAGATATTTGAATAAGTTGATTAAACGATCTTCGTAAACTTTAAACTTCCGAAAGTGAAATACATAAAGCTTGTACTGTCTGTCACCAATGATTACCAAGAAGCACTGATTGCAGAACTCCTGGAATTGGAGTTTGATGCCTTTGAACAGCAAGATGGCAAGCTTATTACGTATATAAGCAGAGAGCGTTTTAGCGATGTGAGTCGAGAACGAATTGAACAGGTGCTGGCTGCATACCCGGGAGAGGGACATATACAGTCTGAGGAGGTCGTCGCTGACCAAAACTGGAACCAAGAGTGGGAACGAACGATCAAAGCGCAGCGGATCGGGCAGTTTTTTGTGAAACCGACGTGGGATAACAGCACTGCTCCCTCGAATAGCATATTACTGGAGATAGACCCCAAGATGGCTTTTGGTACCGGGTATCATGAAACCACCCGACTGATGCTTCAGCTGTTGCCTCATGTAGTTAAATCCGGCGATTTGGTTATGGATGCGGGCACCGGTACGGGGGTATTATCAATAGCGGCTATCAAGCTGGGGGCCGAGCGGGCAGTGGCATTTGATATCGATGACTGGAGCATTCGGAACGCACAAGAAAATGTGCTCATTAATCAAGTAGACAGGAAAGTTGAAGTAGCAAAGGGTTCAATTGAGATCGTCCCGGATGAGACTGAATTTGATGTTATATTGGCAAATATCAACCGGAACACCATCATTGATATGCTGCCGTCGCTTGTGCAACATTTGAAGAGTGATGGCATGCTGGTGCTGTCCGGCCTTTTGATATCCGACAAAGATACGATCCTGGAGCAGGAGGCACTAAAGAAGCTCACACTCATACAATCAATCCGGGAAAACGACTGGATTGCACTCCAATTTAAAATCACCTAACTAATTGTGTTTGCAGCTATAGATATTGGCACGAATACGGTTCTACTGCTTATTGCAAAATATGAGGGTCAAAAGATTGAGGTTATTCATGAGGAGCAGCGGATACCCCGGCTTGGAAAGGGGGTAGACCGCGACCGAAACCTGTCGACCGAAGCCATGGATCGTGTTGTGGAGGCGCTGAGAGACTACCGGCGCATCATTGATCACTACTACCCCCAGGTTGAGTCTACCATTGTGGCTGCTACCAGTGCGGTCCGCGATTCATCCAACAAAAAGGAGTTCGTAAACAGGATTGAACAGCAAACCGGATTCGATGTTCGCATTTTAACTGGACAAGAGGAGGCACAGTGGACCTACCTCGGCGCCCGAAGTATGCTAACTGATGGGATAGCCAGGCAGGTCGTGACGCTCGATATCGGTGGCGGAAGTTCTGAAGTTTCCCTGGGGCGCGAGATGGAATTGCTCGATTTTCATTCTTTTGACATCGGTTCGGTACGTTTTACTGAGCGGTTTATCCATTCTGATCCCCCAACACCAAGTGAGATTGAACACTGCCGCGAAGCCATTGCCAAAGCCTTTGATGAACGCCCTTTTTCATGGAAAGGCGACACTGATGCCGTTGGAGTAGCCGGTACGGTTACATCCCTGGCATACATGGAGGAAGGGCTGACCGCTTACGACCCGGAGCTCCTGGCAGGGGTGAAGTTAAGCAGGGGACAGGTGAGCAAATGGGTCCACAACATTGGAGAGATGACTACGAGTGAGCTTCTCCAGCAGTACCCCGAGGTGATGGAGGGCAGGGCGGATGTGTTTCTTCCTGGAATAATGATCCTGGAGGAGTTTCTTAAGAAATATGGATTCAACGAATGTATCGTCTCAACCGGCGGGATCCGCCACGGGGCTGTCGTCAGCAGGAATGCTATGTAACCTGAGTTCGATTTAAGAATCACTCAAAATAGTAACTGTATATTCGAAAAAAACACAATTTCGGATGATGGCTCCCCTCAAAGTCCAGAAAATCCCTGCAACAAATTTATTTAGAAGCGAACGGAGCAGAAAAGCAATAGGCTCTAATAAGCCCGAAACAAGAATATCTGGGATTTTTTGGTGGACAGTTCTTTAGTCCGACTTTCAGCGGATTTTGGTCATACAAAAAATGAACATGCCTTAGTGCGTTAGAAAACACGGGCAATACAGCCGTTCAATCTGATAAGAACTCTTTAGAAACCCTGGTAAATTCTGCTTTGTTATCGCCGAAGTGAGCCCGATGCGGTGTGTGGGGTAACACCCAGAGAGATGATTGCGGAAGATTGTTTTTTGCACTTAAGATGCAATCCCAGTCAAGACCATCTTCCTGGTCTCCATAAACAAGAAGTGTGGGAACCTGAATGCTTTTTAATTCTTCTTCGCTGACTAAAATATTGTAATTTATTAACTGCTCTAAAATAGATTTTATCTGTTCTTCGCTGGTCTGCTGTTTACGCATCCATGGCAAATTGTCTATGTTTTTGTAGGATAAATATTCTAGCCAGTCAGGAAAATCCCGGGCATTCCAAGAGCCACATGATCCTATAATGACCATCGATTTAATAAGTCCGGGACGTAGAAGGGCAAGTTGGAATAAAACATCTCCTCCAAAACTGAATCCTATTCCACTAATATTTTCAAGTTTTAAATAGTCGATTAGTTTATTCAGATCTTCTGCAGCAGACCTGATGGACAGCTTTTCAGTAAATGGACTTGATTTCCCGTGGCCTCTTAGGTCGACCAGGTAAACTTCAAAATCTTTTTCATAATCAGCCACATACGGAAGCCATGATTTTGAAGACATCGTGTATCCATGCAGAAAGAATAATGGCTCTCCCTGTCCATAAACCTCATAGTAAATATCAGTTCCGTTTACTGTAACTGTTTCAGCTTTTACCGGAGTTTGAGATAAACCTTCCATACTGATCAAAAGTATTATAGAAAAGACTATGAGGGCTCTCAATGTCACGTTTATTTTGAAAGACATAAACGAATTTTACAAAAGATAGGAATATAATCCGAAACCTATCGCTTATATTTTGGGGAGTAGGTGAATAACGACTTTAGCATAAGCTGCAGATAATTATAAAACGAAAGATTAACCAATAAATGCGAAGCGGGCAAGAACAGGCGCGGCCTTAAAAATCGTCCTATTTGTTTTCTTCTTGTTTTTTTGTTGCCAAATATTTTTCATTGACCATATTTGTTGCTTTCGTAATGGTTTCAATAAACCAATTATGAGCCCGAAATAGTTTATCACCCTCTTCTTGACTAAATTCTAATTCCTTTGCCTTTTTGGGATGGGTCATCCTATTTCTGATTTTGATTGAGTCCTTAAAATCATTCCACCTTTGATCTTCCCCAAGATTCCATTCAAAATTTACGTCATGTACTTTTGTAAACACATTTATTGCAAATCTAAGGGTCTTGTCAGTGCTATTAAACGAAGGGTGAGTAATTACTTTACCATTACTCTTTAAACTATAGCTTTCCTCGTTAATTATTGCGAGTTCTCCAATAGTAAGTTTTTCCAAGTTATTATTTTGATTCCAAAGTAGGGCATGAGTTTTTAGCTTATTAGAAATGCCTTCCACATGTGCAAAAAAACTCCTAATGAACATTCTATACCAATACTGCTCACCTGTTTTTCCAGCCTGTATTAAACATTTTCTTTCGTCAGCCTCTAAAATATCCTTAACTCCTTTGAAATCTATTAGCTCTTTTTGAAAGGCATCCATACTAAGAGAAATGTTTTAATTGGTGTTAACCCCGCTAACGGCCTCGCACATAAGCTGCCTGCAGGCAACGTTAATTTAAAACAAAATGTACTGCAGAAATTCGCTAACTAAAAATTGGCAGGGAAGGGGAAGGGAGAGACACTTCCGCTTAATGCGCGTGGAGGGTATATACCCGGCGTCGGGCGGTTTTAAAGACCACGGGCCACGGTCGGTACCCATGTTGATTGCGACGCATCGGGGTTTGAAGCTCAATCCCAGCACTGTAAAACAGATCAATCTGTTGTTTGCCGGACAGA
>NZ_JAMQKA010000009.1:0-150269 GCF_031569985.1 Aliifodinibius sp. S!AR15-10
ACGATTTTCTTCGCTGAGTTGGGTGTATTCTTGCATAAGCAACACGAATATAACCCGCTTGGCCGAAGACCTCAGGGGCGCGCCCCTGAGGTCTTCCTACGTGTTGCACTTATTACTTGAACTCAGGTTTTAAAATATCACTTTTTTTATTAACCCTGTCGTTTTTGGGATGCTCCCAAGATACATCTTATCCCAATCGACCAATTTCTTTGATATGTCCCTGGTCGGCTGGCGGGGGGACAGACCGGGTATCCCGGCAGATCGCCTCACAACTGGAACGAGAGCTGGGAGTGCCCGTTAATGTCATAAATGCAACCGGTGGAGGCGGAGTTACAGGCCATACACGGGGTGCATTGGCACGGCCAAATGGATACAATATGACGATGGTCACTGCCGAGATCAACATGCTCCACTGGCGGGGACTGACGAATATCACCTTCCAGGATTACCGTCCCCTGATGAAGGTAAACCGCGATAATGCCGCTCTTTTTGTCCGTGCCGATGCACCGTGGGAGAGCCTTGAAGAACTGGAAGCCGCCATAGCTGAAAACCCGGGGAAGCTTCAGGCCTCGGGGACTGCCTTTGGAGGGGTGTGGCATGTGAGCCTGGCGGGATGGCTGCTGGAGGCGGGACTCCCTGCCGATGCGGTCACATGGATCTCAATCAACGGCTCGGCGCCTTCCCTTCAGGAGTTGACGGCCGGCGGGGTGGATATGGTATCCTGTAGTTTTCCGGAGGCCAGATCACTGTATGAGGCCGGGGAAATTCGCAGCCTGGGTGTGATGGCGGAAGAGAGGTTGGAAGATCATCCCGAAATCCCAACCTTCAAAGAACAGGGATACGACTGGAGCAATCAGACGTGGCGGGGGCTGGCCGTGCCCAATGGGGTTCCGGACGAGCGGTATAACAGGTTGTTGGATGCCGTCAATGAAGTTGTTCACAGTGAGGAGTACCGGAATTTTTTGGAGACCTCCGGTTTTGGAGGAGGAGTTGAGCCACCCAAAGAATTTCTTTCATCATTGAAGGAAGAAAACCAGAAGTATGGCGAGATATTTAACAGTGCAGCGTTTGAGTCGGTAGTCTCCCAGCGGTACGGGCCGATGTTGTTTCCATACATCCTGATGGGATTAATGGGACTGGCTCTTTTGGGGATCGTGGTCAGCGGGAATCTGCAGCAGGCGGAATCGGCTGAGAAGATAACGGCTGTTGACTTCCGGCGTACGGCGTGGGTGTTGGGATCAATTATCCTGTACCTGCTTATCGCCGAGTATCTTGGATTTATTCTTTCCGCTGCCCTGATACTGGGCCTGCTGATGTGGCAATTCCGGGTCAACTGGAAAACGGCACTGCTGGTCATACTGATCACCGTACCTCTAATATATCAACTGTTTGCAGTATACCTGCGGGTGCCGTTGCCGTGGGGACTGCTGGGATGGTAAACCGTTAGATTATGATTGAAGCAATATACGAGGCTCTGCAACTGGTATTGTTTTCACCATCAATATGGCTGGTAATCCTGCTTTCCGCGGTATACGGTATTTTTCTAGGGGCCATCCCGGGATTGACGGCAACTATGGCAGTGGCCCTGTTCGTGCCCATCACCTATTGGATGGATCCTATCCCTGCTCTGGCCGCAATTGCTACTATGACTGCCTGTGCTATCTTTGCTGGCGACATTCCCACCACGCTTTTGCGGATACCCGGTACCCCGGCTTCGGCAGCCTATGTGGATGACGCCTACGCCTTCACCCAGAGAGGAGAAGCAGGAAAAGCGCTGGGTGCGGCGCTGACCGGCAGTGTATTTGGCGGCCTTTTTGGGGCAATAATCCTGATGCTTCTGGGGCAACAGCTGGCCCGGGTCGCTACCATGTTTAGCGTTGTTGAATATTTCTGGCTCTACCTGCTGGGACTTAGTTCCGCGGTAGTGGTC
This sequence comes from Aliifodinibius sp. S!AR15-10, assembly GCF_031569985.1. Lineage (NCBI taxonomy): Bacteria > Pseudomonadati > Balneolota > Balneolia > Balneolales > Balneolaceae > Fodinibius > Aliifodinibius sp. S!AR15-10. The sequence continues at coordinate 1,931 of NZ_JAMQKA010000009.1, forward strand.
TCGCGTGGACCTGTTTTAAAAGCGTTGCTCGGTCTGTTGATTGGACTGCTGCTCGCTACGGTTGGGCTCAGCGCGGTTCATACCGAGGCTCGTTTCACCTTTGGCTTCCCTCAATTGTACCAGGGGATCAGCTTTATTCCTGCTATGATAGGCCTGTTTGGACTCTCGGAAGTAATTCGAAACGCGATCAATCTGGGGAACCAGCCCTCATTAGATTCTCTTCCTGATGAAAAGACAGATCAATCGGGAAGGGACACATTTTTCAGGCGAAGGATTATGAATCCTATACTGGGGGTATTTAAGAAGCCGTTCGAGTTACTGGCCAGCCGGAAGCGGGATTTCTTTCGTTCCGGTATAATAGGATCCGTGATCGGTATGCTGCCGGGAGCGGGTGCAGACATGGGCTCCTGGATTTCACTGGCGGCCTCCAAGCGGTCCAGCAGCAACCCGGACCAATACGGTAAAGGTTCGCTCAAAGGCATTACAGATGCCACTACTGCCAACAATTCGGCACTGGCCGGAACCTGGATTCCCGCCCTGGTCTTCGGCATCCCGGGCGACTCCATCACGGCTATTGTAATCGGGGTCCTGTTAATGAAAAATCTCAATCCCGGGCCCGACATTTTTATCGACCAGCCGGTCTTGGTCTACAGCATATACCTTGCGTTTATCCTGGCCAATATCGCGCTTCTCGTTGTAGGATATGTTGCCATAAAAACGGGCAGATTTGTCTTCAAAATACCTCAGAAGGTTCTTCTGCCGCTGATCCTTATATTTTGTATTATCGGCTCCTATGCTATCCAGGGTAGTTATTTTGATGTGGGGATCATGCTTTTTATGGGATTCCTGGGATTTGTATTGGAGCGCTGGGAGATCCCATTAGGTCCTGTGGTCCTGGGCATTATCCTGGGAGGCCCTGTCGAAGAACGCTTTATCCAGACCCTGACCGGCTCCGAAGGGATTATCCTACCTTTTTTCAATCGACCTATAGCCGCTGTATTAGGCGTTGGTTTTCTGATATTGTGGATCTGGACAACCTGGAGAAATATAAAAAAGAGTAACTAGTGTAATAATTAATTAGTTCTCAAACTAATTACCTCGTATTGTCAGTAATGGCACGAACAACACAACCGATAATAGTGAGTGATTCCAAGCGTCGGGAGTTGCTGGTTATGAGTCGCTCGCAAAACTGGTCTACTCCTCATGACTGAATCAAACTGAGATCTGACGGTCACGGATCTGGAAAAAGCAACAGCGTCGCATCGCGGACGTAAAGGTCACCATCGAAAAGGAGTTGGATAACATCCTTCCTGATCAATATGATCGCCAACTATTCGCCCAGACGTGTAATGAGGTGTTTGATCATGTGTGGCAGCGGTATTGAAGGTTAGCTATGTAAAAGTTCTTTACTTAGCTCTTCCATTGACGACTGGTGGCATGCGGAAGGCCACTTGGAACGTACTTTCGAAACTAATTGCTGCTGGAGATCTGGGCTACCAACCTTCATTGTCTCTGACTCTACAGCAGAAGCTCTTCGATATTCAACCTTCTTCCTCTCGGTAACATCAGCTCGGAATATGTCTCCCTTTGTGAACCATCCTGTTCCACTATCGACCTTTATTAATTCATCTGAAAGAGTAAACCTAATGAGTCCGATACCCGAAAAATCCTCATCACTCTGAGTGTGGTCTCCTTGCCAGAAATAATATAGATCGTCTTTGGTTGAATTAAGCGCAGCTGCTATACTCCAGAAGCGGGCCCATCTTAAGCCTTCATCTGTAAAAGCCTGACCTTCGAGCTTGACTTGCTGTTCTGATTCCACATAAAATATATGCACAAATCCTATCGCTTTTTCTCCCTCCTTAAGAATTAATTGCCACCAGTCACCCTCGATTTCTTTAATAGTATTCATATTGCTCTGGCCGAACCAATCTGTTGATTTAAAAAGACCTATGACAGCTGCAACTAGTTCAATGATCAGAGCAGTGAAAAGAACATCCAGATATTTATCACTTATGTTTAGACCACCTGTTATACCAAGCAAAGCTACAACTGCTGTAGCCACAAATATAGCAAGTACCGAGTAAAACAGTACCGGGCGTCCATATTTCATAATTGTCCTCTCTCTTTTCAGTTACATAAGATTCTATTTTCTAATACCATCCCGAAATTTCACAGTTGACTAATTTTCAGAAGATCTCCAATCAATACTGATTACAATTCAGATCCTTTCAAACTCCCAAATTCAACATATTATAAATCTGAATATTTTTCTAGGTTTCGCCTTGTTAACTCTTTAATGATCTAAACGACTTATCCCGGGAGACAACACGTTTTTGTAGGGGAATACCAAGATAATTTATCTGAAAGATTATTTTAAAAAGAATTGTCACGGAGAACCTCATCACGATTGTCATAATTTATCATAGACATAAAAGTCCATAAAATATTTGCCTAGAGGCATATTTTTAGAGAAGGGTATAGATCTGGTTTTTTAACACCAATACTTACTATTGGAAGTGATTTTTCCCCTAATTTCCCTAAGTCCAACTTCCAACCCCTTGGTTGGGATTGGAAGTTTTAGAAGGTCCGTTTTTGTAAATGTAAAATTTATTCACTGCTAACGCAGGAATAGGGATAGGTAAAATAGATTAAGTAAATTAACCGATTTAAGAAGTGTATCTAGAGTATATATTTAAACTTTGTTTAAAAAATGAACAACTTGGTTTTAAAGTGTCAGGGGAATTTAAATTAATGTAAGATTTCAAAGATCTTTAAAAGAGTCTAGGGAATAGATGAGTGACAAGTTATTATTCAGAAAAATAAAAAATGGGGATGAGGAGGCTTTTGAGGAGCTGTTTAATAAATATTATGAACCATTGGTTCGGTTTGTATGGGGGTATGTCAAATCAGAAGCGATCGCAGAAGAAATAGTCCAAGAATTATTTATGAAGGTTTGGAATATAAGTTCAACTTTGACAATTCAGAGATCGGTTAAATCATACATATATAGTGCCGGTCGAAATATGAGCCTGAATTACTTGAAGCATCAGAATACACAACAAGAGTGGGAAAAAGAAAAAAAAGCCCTACATGAGAATCGACCGCTCGAGGCCAAATTAGACGACAGTCTGCACAACAAAATGATGCTCGAGAAAGTTGAGGAAGCTATTCAAAATCTACCGGAGAGACGCAGGCTAATATTCATCCTTAGTCGGCATAAAGATATGACATATAAGGAGATCGCTGATTTTTTAGATATTTCAGAAAATACCGTGGACACGCAGATTAGAAGAGTATTAGCTTCTTTAAGAGAACGCTTTTCCGACTTATTGATCTACTTACTTGCATTTTTTAGTCTCATCATCTGAATCTACAAAGCATAAGACTTCAAAAATCGTTTTAGTGGGAAAACTGGGAATAATTGTTCCATTTATAATTTAAAATGAACTAGCGGGCAATTAGTTTCTCAGCATTGCTTTTAACGATAGCTGAGTAGCCTTTCTATCATACTTCCAGGGTTTATACTTCAACTACAGTATAGATTACACTCACACTAAGTATTAATAAGGGAAAGTTTTTTCAAAATAGCTGTCACGGTGAAACTATTTATAGTTGTCATATTAGTAAGAACTCAGGAAATGAATAATTGTAACATACTACTTAACCATTAATAATCGTGAGCTTAGATAATAAATATCCTAAAGAGATCAAGCGATATGTATCTGGAGAGTACTCCCCTCAGGATGAAGAGTTTGTACATGAGTGGCTTGAAGAAGATCCTGCCAGAAAAGAAGTGTTGAAAGAGCTTCAAAACCTTTGGGAGATATCTGGAAGGGTATTGGAGTTGGGGAATAAGGGCCGCGCGTGGAGTAATATCAAGGATCAGATAAAAAAAGAGAAGAAAACTGCTACTCAACAGTCGAAACCGTTTCCCAGAAATATTAATAGAAGTGGCTCTAGCAAATTAAACATTTTTTTCCAGGCGGCAGCTATACTGTTAGTCGTTGCGGGGGCCTACGGTTTCTATCTTTACTCGATATCCTCGAATACACCTGCTCAAACCAAGGAAGAGATCGTTTTAAATACTATTAAATCCGAAGATGATGAGCGGGTTGTTGTTCATATTAAAGATGGTTCAAGGGTAATCCTTAATAGTTCCAGCCAAATTCAATATAGGGATGATTACGGAAATTCGTCCCGGGACATCTATTTGCAGGGTGAGGCTTATTTTGAGGTTAACCATGATCATTCAGCTCCTTTCGTGGTTCATGCCAAAGATGCCATCATAGAAGATATTGGTACAAAATTTAATGTGAATGCTAATAAAGAAGGTGCAGGCACGGAAGTGGTAGTATCTGAGGGGAAAGTTAGGGTATCGCCACATGTTCGGGATAGTAGAGGTGATAGCACTTATGATAAATCCACCTCATCAGTAATTGTATCTGAAGGGCAAAAAGTAAGTGTCAAAAATAATCCGGATAATTTAATTGTGGAAAGGGCAGATTTATACCAGGCGTTGGCTTGGTTGCAAGACCGCTTGATATTCGATGATGAACCTCTCAGGCAAGTCATTGAACAGCTTCAGAATCATTATGGTATTTCCGTTCAGGTCGCAGACTCCTCTCTTTTCAATAAGTATATAACCGGCTCCTTTCAAGATGAAAGTGTAGAAAATGTTGCTAAAGTACTCGCTATATCAATGGATGCGAGTTATAGTTTGAAAGACAGTACGCTTCAATTTTTTATTGAGCAACAAAAAATTAATCACTTCAATAACAATAGATAACCACAGGGTAGAACTATGTATAATAAATACAGTACAGGGATCGGGATAATTGTTTTTTCGATAGTGCTAGGATTATCCTCTATCGTTAAAGGACAAGTATTAGTAAGAAATTTTTCGGATGTAAAACAAAATAGTTCGGTTAAAGCCACATCAGAAAATTTACTTCAAAGGAAGATCTCATTAAGTGTTAAAAATCAGTCACTAAAGAATGTATTGAGAAAAATTCAACGGAAAAGCGGTATACATGTATTTTATACCCGAGATATCCTTCAGGGACATTCAAATGTATCATTGGCAGCTGAAAGGCAAAGTCTTAGGGAATTATTGGATCAATTATTTGAACCGTATCGCATAGGCTACTGGACCACGGGAAATTATATTATCCTTCAGAAAAAGGAAAGATCCAAAATTCTAGAATCCATTAGTGGGCAAGTTATCGATGCAAGTTCAGATGAACCACTTCCAGGCGTCAATGTGGTACTAAAAGGAACAACGACCGGCACGTCTACAGATAATGAAGGTAATTATGAGCTTAATGTATCTTCGTTGCAGGATACGCTTGTATTTTCATTTATAGGTTATCAGACACAGGAAGTATCTATTAATGGTCGGACTGAGATAGATGTGGATTTGCAGGTCCAGGCTGTTTCAGGTGAAGAATTGGTTGTCGTTGGTTATGGAACGCAACAGAGAAGAGACCTGACTGGATCCATAAGTTCGGTTTCTGGAGAGGAATTTGAGCAAGCACCTGCAAATGTTACATCAATAGATGGCCGTTTGCAAGGTCTTGCATCTGGGGTAGAGGTTAAGCAAGCTTCTTCGGCACCTGGTGGTGGCGTTTCAATACGTATTAGAGGAAGTAATTCCATTACTGCAGGAAATGAACCCCTTTATGTAATTGATGGATTCCCAGTATACAGTTCGAATGAGGATATAACTGCAGGAAAACCAGTACCATCAGGTTCTCCTCAAAATGCCCTTTCATCGATTGATCCAAGTAATATACAATCTATAGATGTATTAAAAGGTCCTTCTGCAACAGCCATTTATGGTTCAAGAGGTAGTAATGGGGTAGTCATAATAACAACAAAAAGAGGTATTAGCGGGCAAAATAATATAGATTTTGAAAGTTCCATTGGACTTCAGCAGGTTAGTAAAAAGATATCTCTTTTAAATGGCAGACAGTATGCTGAGATAATTAATGAGGGGTATATCAATGATGGGAATGATCCCATTTTTGAAAATCCAGAGTCATATGGTGAAGGAACAGATTGGCAGGATGCAATTTTTAGAACTGGTGTTACTCAGAATTATAATCTTACTGCATCAGGAGGAAATGAATCGACAAGGTATATGGTATCTGGAAGCTATGTAAATGATGAAGGAATCATAATAGGTTCGGACTTTAATAGGGGATCATTTAAAGTCAATCTTGACCAACGGCTCAGTGAAAAAATTGACGTAGCTGTAAATATGCAAGCTAGTCGAATAAATGAAAATGTTGTAATTACGGGAAGTGGTACCGAAAATAGTACTGGTATTGTGAACAGTGCACTTATTTATGCACCAATTCTTGATGTATACAATGCTGACGGAAGCTACACTTTGTATCAAGATATCCCTGGCACAACTCCAGTCGGTAATCCAGTAGCTGAAGCGAAAGAGATTACTAATAATAATATCAGAACAAGATTAATAGGAAATGTTTCTGTCGACTACGACCTACAGGAGGATTTAACGCTACAAACCAGGTTTGGTACAGATTTAACTAATGTAAAGGAGAACTTTTATATACCAAGAACCATCTACAGGGGGATGCAAGAGGGAAATGGTCTTGCATCAGTCGGTACAGTACAACTTTCGTCTTGGCTAGCTGATGTCACACTTACCTATAATAAAGATTTAGGAGAGCAGCAGACCCTCACCCTTTTAGGAGGTGTGAGTACGCAAGGATCCCGAAATGAGTTTATGAATGCTGAAGCACAAGGTTTTACAACTGATAATACAACATATAATGACCTTGACGGTGGAAGTCGGTTGGTAGCTCCAAGCAGTAGTTCGACTGATTGGGATTTGATCTCTTATATTGGTAGAGCTAACTATAATTTTGATAATAAATACTTGATTACAGCAACAGGACGGGTAGATGGTTCTTCTAAGTTTGGTGAAAGGAATAAGTATGGAGTGTTCCCATCTGTATCAGTAGGTTGGCGACTTTCAGAAGAAGGATTTATTAAAACTTTAGGCCTTTTTAGTAACTTAAAACTTAGAACTAGTTACGGTATAGTGGGGAACCAAGAAATAGGATCCTACCAGTCTCTAGCAGCTCTATCAACAGATAATTATATATTTGGTAATAATATAAATGTAGGATATACCCCAGATCGTGTTACCAATCCAGATCTTAAGTGGGAAACCACAAATGAGTTCAATGTTGGCCTTGATATGGGGTTTGCCAATCAGAAGTTAACGGCAACCGTTAATTACTATTACAAAAAAACGGAAGACCTTTTACTAAATGTTCCACTGCCAACAACATCTGGTTTTAGTAGTGCTCTTCAAAATATAGGTGAGGTGGAAAACAAAGGAGTCGAGTTTTCCTTGTCATACCAAGAAGGTCAGGGTGAATTTCAATGGAATACAAGTCTAAATCTTACTGCTAATCGGAATAAAGTGTTAGATCTGGGTGGCCGGGGAGAATTTTTTGTAGGAGGTACCTCGGATCTGGTCATTGAGCAATTTAGCATTGTGAAGACTGGAGAACCCTTGGGATCCTTTAAAGGGTATGTACGTGATGGCATTTTTCAGAATGAGGAAGAGGTTGCGGCTCATCCTGCACAACAGAGTACTGCTCAACCTGGAGACCCGAGATATAAGGATTTAAACGGTGATGGGGTTCTTAGTAATGCCGACAAGACAATGATTGGAGATTCTGAGCCTCTGTTTAGTGGAGGCATGTCTCATACATTTTCCTATAAAGGATGGTCCTTAAATCTCTTTTTATATGGGACTTATGGGAATGACATTTTCAACACCAGTCGTTTTAATCTGTATACTGCCAAGACTAGGACTAACAACCATAAAGATGTACTTAATAGGTGGACACCTAATAATCGTGAAACCAATATACCAAGACCTACTGATTCTAGAGGTTTCCGCATAAGTCAGTTTTATGTTGAAGATGGTTCCTACTTACGTCTAAAGAACCTCTCGTTAAGCTATAATATCCCTAACGTAACTGATATGTTAGGATTAAGACGGGCAGAGGTATCTTTAAGTGCACAAAATTTATTTACAATTACCAATTATACGCTCTATGATCCTGATGTTAATATAGCAGGACAAAGTAACGTAGAAAGAGGTGTAGATTATGCCGCTTATCCAAGTGCCAAGACGTATTCACTAGGTGTTAGTATTGGATTTTAAATTATAATTGTCTGGCGGTAAGTAAATTGGGATTCACACTTAATAAGTGTAAAAATAAAAGGTAAAAAAATGGATTTTTTAAAAAGAATAACTGTTCTGGTCACAATACTTGTAATGTTGCCTCTTCTGTATTCTTGTGAATCTTTACTAGAAGAAAACCCTGATAGTTTTGTCTCAACGAATAACTTCTATAAATCAGGAAGTGATGCAGAAGCTGCAATAAATGCTGCTTACGAACCTCTGGGGGTTTTTACTGGTACTGACTTCTGGGTGATAACTGATATGAGTACAGATGATATGGATGCAATTTTTCGTTCGAATATACGAGTCGAAATTTTAGAGTATTCATTTGATGCCACACACCCTTCATTTCAAGGGGTGTGGTCTGACTTATATGATGGAATAAACAGAACGAACCTTGTAGTTAACCGTGTGGCTAATATTGAAAACATGGACGCTGGATTAAAAGAAAGGATCATTGGGGAGGCCAAATTTCTCAGGGCATTATATTATTTCAATGCTGTCAGACTATGGGGTGGGGTGCCAATGTCTCTTACACCAACTGAAGAGCTTGCCAATTTAGAAGTCGAACGAACTCCTGCAGATGCTGTTTATCAACAAATTATTTCTGACTTGCAGGATGCTGAAGGAGTATTACCTACTACTTATAGTGCCGAGGATAAGGGTAGAGCTACTCAAGGTGCAGCAAAAGCCTTATTAGCTGAAGTTCATCTAACTCGAGAGGAATGGTCAGAGGCTGCCAATAAAGCACAAGAGGTAATTGATTTAGGTATTTATGATCTGTGGGACGTGTATAAAGAGGCCTTTACTTTGGAAAACGAAAATGGGAAAGAAGATATTTTCTCTGTACAAGCTAATGCTGATCTTGGTGAAGGAAGTAATATGGTTCCATTTTTTACACCGGAGGCTTTCCCTAATCCTGACGGTGTACCCGTGGGTTGGGGCTCAATAAAATCTACAGAAGACCTTTACAATAGTTATGAAAATAGTGATGAACGTAGAGATGTCTTTATAACTTCTTATACTACTCCTGATGGAGAAAATGTCACTCTACCGTATGTCGGGATCTGGAAATATGTTGATCCAACCTTGCCTTCTACAGGATCTTCTGATAATAACTGGCCAATACTCCGCTACTCTGATGTATTGCTCATATATGCTGAAGCTGTTAACGAAATGTCAGGACCAACAAATGAAGCATACAATGCAATCAATGAAATAAGGGAACGAGCAAACCTTTCAGATCTTCCAACCGGACTAAGTCAAGATGAGTTTCGAGCATGGGTTTATGCAGAACGACGTCGTGAGTTGCCAATTGAAGGAGAACGTCGTTTTGACTTAGTTCGTACTGGAAGGCTCTTAGAAACAATGAAAAACTATGGTACTTCAAATATCCAAGAGCATCATAGATTGTATCCTATTCCACAAAATGAGATAATTTTAAATCCGAAATTAGAACAAAATCCAGGGTATGGAAACTAAATTGTAAAAGAGAGAAAAAAGGCGGACTATCGATTTAATAATTATGGGATAGTCCGCCAATTTTTAAAATAGATGATACTATACTAGCTAGCAGTAAAAAAGTGTTCCCCAAAATGGATTGCAAAAATTGCGACTTAATGGCTAATCGATAAGAATCAATTTCCATTCCAAAACCCTGATTAAATTTAATTACTCATACTATGAATTCAGATACTGCACGTATTTCCAAAATCTTAATTAATTATTTTGAGAAAGTTGTTCATTGGGTTTTTAGTAAGGGTAAGTGTGCTATAATATTAGCCCTCATTTTTTTTGCAGCTTTTTCATCAATAGCTAAACCGCAAAATAGTGTCGGAATTAGCTATGATCGGGATTCACCGCAACTTCAATTTGCAGTGTCCAAGTTAGAGGAAACATTTAGTAAGTTAGATGAGGAAATCTATCGTTCTGACCTTGATCTATCTTCAAAAAGTAATACAGCCGATATAATAGTTATTTCAAATGAGGCCGATGTCTCCGAATTCTCTGGACTCTATAGTAGAACAAATATTAACGATTCAATTCAAGCGGAAGGATTTCAGATTATAAGAGTCAATTCTCCAAGTAACCCCTTTCTTTGTATTCTTGCTCAGGATGAAGATGGCGCTATGTATGGAATTCTGGATTTGGTTGAGCAAGTACAAATGGAAGGACAACTGGATTCTGTTGAAGAGAAAACCTCCAATCCGCGATTTTCATTTCGGGCAATCAAATTTAATCTACCATGGGATTCATACCGACCTGCTAGCAATAAGGCGATGAGTAAGCACTTATCAGTTGTCAGAGATCTAGAGTTTTGGGAAAAGTATCTCGATATGATGGTCGAAAACCGGTTTAACATGCTATCAATCTGGAACCTGCATCCCTTCACATATATGATCAGACCAGAGAATTTCCCGGAAGCCAGTCCCTTTACGGATGATCAATTGGCCACCTGGCAGGATTTCTATCATAAACTTTTTGCAATGGCAGAAGAGCGGGGAATAGATACCTATTTGCTGTTTTGGAACATATTCGTCTCACCCTCGTTTGCCGATGCACACGATATAACTGTGTATGATGAAAGCCCGAATAACCAATACTATTATGGACGTGGGGACACTACTGAGTTGGTAAAGCGCTATACAAGAGACGTGATCAGACAAACACTGAATGAGTATGAATATCTAGATGGTATGGGGATAAGTCTGGGCGAACGCATGGGAGGAATGACACCCAAAGAGCGGGCAAATTGGGCAGAAAATACGATTATAGCCGGCATGCAATCGGCTGATCGTAAAACTAAGCTGATGTACCGTGTTCCCTTTTCAGCTGATGAGGGTTCAGGCGGATCGACGAGTACTACTGTAGAGCAGATGACAAGAGAGCAGATAGAAAGTCTTGAAGGGTTCGATCTTCCCATCTGGGTGCCGATAAAATTCAACTGGTCGCACGGACATTCTACGCCTAAGTTGATTAAAGCACATGGCGGGGAAATTTCAGATACCTACTGGAATCCATTCCCTAATAATTACAAAATGGTCTGGACTGTACGAAATGAAGATTTCTTTATTTTGCGGTGGGGAGAGCCAGATTTTATTAGAAAGCATATTTCTTTGAATGGTCAGAGCTATGTGGGGGGATATATGATTGGTTCGGAAGGATATATTCCAGCTAAGGATCTTTCCCATAAGATAGATCAGCATCAAACTTGGCAGTATCAGTTTGAGAAGCAATGGCTTTTTTATAAGCTATGGGGGCGTTTACTATATAATCCAGAGACCCCAGACAAAGTATTTGAGTCAGCCCTAGCTAATCGTTTTGAAGAGCTTGAATCAGGTAAGGAAATGTTGCGGGCCTATAAGCTAGCCAGCCGTATGCCTTTACGTTTAGCATCTTTCCATGAGGCTACATGGGACTATACACTATATTCAGAAGGTTTTTTAGCTCCTCGCAGTTCAGTAGGACTTCATGAAGAAGTTTCTCCCTTTATTTCAATAAACGAGTTTATTAATCATGAAACGTTGGATTCCACATATGTATCTATTCCTGATTATATCACGTCTAGAATTGACGGGAAAAAGTTACCTGAATATTTAGTTACACCCTTAGAACTTAGTGACAGATCTAAAGAAGACAGCGAGGAAGCGCTTCGGTTGGTAAAGTCTCTCAGGTCATCTGATATGCACTTTTCAAGCGCTTTGGAATGCGAACTCGATGATATCGAGACTTGGGCCAACTTGGGGCTTTATCTATCAGATAAATTGCTCGCTGGGGTTGCGTTGGAACAGTTTCGTAGAACGGGAAATAAAGAACAACAGGAAAAAGCTGTACAGCTGTTAAAAAGAGCAGCTACTCACTGGAATAAGGTAGTTCAGATAACAGAAAATCACTATCACGAGGTTCCCTATAACCCCGAAACACCTCAGTTAAGTGATAAGCTGTTTTCTTGGAAAAGATTTGAAGATCAGGTGCAACGGGATATTCAAATTGCCAAGCAGGCAAATAAAGAGTAATAAATTAACATTCTGTCAATTGGATTGGTTCTGTAATAAACCAGCGTATAAGACAACAATTTATTGTTAAATACTATACTAAAATGGAATTTATTAAGGCGCATACTGGTCCTCTCAAAAACTTAAACCTTAGAATTAAATTACAAGCCAGGGCTGTGGGGATAGAAATAATAAAGTCGGCTTTTTCTTTTATATCCCTAGCCATAGTGTTTGTATTTGGGATAGTATGTTCCGTTCATGCGGATGTGACTATCTCTTATAATACTGATATTCCACAGTTGGAGTTTTCTGTTGATCAGCTTGAGCAGGCACTTCGGGAGCAGGGATATATGCCCAAGCGGGAAGATTTTGCCAGTCTCAATGAAGAGATGGACATTCTTATACTTTCAGAACCCTCTGAGACTATTTATCTCCAAAAGTTCAATGGGAATCCCTCTTTTGATTCTTCAATCCAAAAAGAGGGATATCAGATTCGCCGTTTGGATCATGATGGCCGATCCGTGATAGTTGTAGTGGCCAGTGATAATAGTGGGGCAATGTATGGAACGCTTGATTTGGCTGAGCAAATACAAATGAAGGGAAATTTTGATGAGGTCGAAGAAAAAAGCATTAATCCGCACTCTGAATTCCGGGCAATAAAGTTCAATCTACCCTGGTCGGCTTATCGAGGGAGTGAAAATAAAGCGGTGAACCTACATATGGAAACGGTCCGTGATTTGGACTATTGGGAACGCTTCCTAGATATGATGGCAAAAAATCGATTTAATGTGCTTTCACTATGGAATCGACACCCGTTTTCATATATGATCCGGGCAAAGAATTTCCCCGAAGCAACTCCCTTTTCTGATGTGGAACTCGCAAGATGGAAACGGTTTTGGCATCGGCTTTTTGCAATGGCAAAGGAGCGTGGTATCAAGACTTATATCGTAAACTGGAACATTGTTGTCTCCCCGGAGATGGCGGAGGCTTATGATGTTAGACAACGAAGTGATACCTCTGACCTTGTTCGGAAATATACCCGAGAATCGGTAACTCAGGTTATTAATGAATATGAAAACCTTACTGGCTTAGGCGTAACCTTAGCGGATTGGATGGGAAATTTTGATTTTGAGGGTGAAAAAAATAACGAGATGACACCTAAAGAACGTGAGGATTGGATTGAAGATACTTTTATTAAAGGTATTAACCAGGCTAATCGTGAAGCGCGTTTTATACACCGATCTGTCTTAGCAGGTTCCCCAACAGAGATGCGAAGAGTGATTAATGACGCCAACTTTCAGGATCCAGTTTGGGTGCCAATGAAGTTTAATTGGTCTCATGGGCATTCAACCCCTCGTCTTTCAATTAACCATGCTTATCATTCTGGTGAAATTGATGAACGTCTATGGGAACCAAAACCTAAAAATTATAACATATTATGGACAGTTCGGAATGAAGACTTCTTTATACTCCGGTGGGGCCAGCCAGAATTTATAAGGGCTCATATCGAAAAAAATAACAAGGAATACGCGAAGGGTTACATTATTGGTTCTGAGGATTATATACCGGCAAAAGACTATTCACATAAAATACCCAGCAGTCATATGACCTGGCAATATGCCTTTGAGAAACAGTGGTTATTTTATAAGGCATGGGGGCGGTTACTTTACAATCCTAACACACCGAACGAGGTTTTCGAGTCATCCTTTAACAAACGTTATGGTACTGGTGTTGGTAGAAAGATGCTTAAAGCCTATACCTTAGCTAGTAATATGCCTTTGCAGCTGGCTTCGTTTTACCGAGCGACTTGGGACTTTACTCTTTATTCAGAAGGTTTTCTCGCGCCGGCCGAGTCCGGAGGACTTTTTGATGAAGTATCTCCCTTTATTTCTATCAACGAGCTTATTGACCATATAACACTTGATCCAACATATTACTCCATACCAGACTTTGTCGATGCTTATTTAAGTAAGGAACAAGATATCGATTCTTCGATGTTGACGCCATTGGGTCTGGCTGAGAGTCTGGAAATGGATGCTAAAGTTGCCTTGGAATTGGTGGAGACGCTACCGAAAGATGCTGCTGAACGGAATTTAGAAACGCTCGAATGTGAAATTGCGGATGTTAAGGCTTGGGCTAACCTCAGCCATTATTTCGCCGCCAAGCTCCGCGGTGGGGTGTCACTGGAGATGTTTCGCAAGACTGGAGAACAAGGCGAAAAGAATGAGGCAATTTTACATCTTCAAAAGGCGGCCCATTATTGGGAAGAGGTAGTTGCTGTGACCGAGTCCCACTATCATCCAACTCCCACTGTGGAGCTTGATGATCAGCAGTTTTCGTGGGCAAAATATAGCGATCAGGTGGAGCGGGATGTTCAAATTGCAAGGCAGGCAAAGCCTAATGAATCTACTAAATAAATGGAAAATGCAGGGTCAACCGTATAGATACAATTGTAGCAAGATCTTTAAAAGAAACCAGCATTAATTTACCACAATTCCACATATTATGAACAATTCTATAATTAACTATTTAATCCTTTTTTTATTTACACTTTCTTTGTTCAATTGTGGTAGTGCTGAAAAGGATATTAGCCAAACTACGCAAAGGACACCATCAGAGGAGGAAAAATTTCTTTCAAATTTACCATCTTATATTACGAGAGTTACCCATTTTGGCCAGCGGGCCAACTGGTCCCATGACGGGAGGAAAATATTATTTGTTGAACGGACTTATGGGGACGTTTATGAGGTGACTTTGGAGACCGGTGTGATCCGCCCGGTCACACATCATTACTACCATGAGGGATACGTCCGAGCGAATTATCTCAGCAATGGAGACATTCTGCTATCCGGAGCACCTAACTTTGATTCGGAAAATCCGGGGGCTAGCCGCCATACTAATGCCGAACTATGGGTACTTGATAAAAGCCTTGATAAACCACCTGTACCGTTGGGAACGAAATGTTCCGAAGGTGCAGCCGTTTCTCGAACAAACATGACTATTGCATGGGCTGTTGATGATAGAGCATCGGAAGAACTCCCTGAACAGTCAACAAAAATCTGGATGGCTGACATCAATTATGAAGATGGTACGCCGAAACTAGAAAACAAAAAATTGCTGATTGACAGTAGGGATCATTCCTTTAGACTCAAGGGGCGGCTAGAGACACAAGACTTCCGTTCTCCTAATGAAAAAGAACTGATTTTTACCGCTTATGCGGTTGACTATTCGAGCGCAGATGTCATGGGAATAAATCTGGAAACGAACGAAATTACCAATTATACAAGCTCTCCTCTTTATGAAGAACCGGAAGGCATTTATCCTAGTGGAAAATTTACACTGGTTGAAAGTGATCGCCATAATGGAAAGGGGCCTGGGTTTATTGATATTTATAAGCTAACACTTGATGAATCAGGCCAGATGGAGCGGCTAACGTTCTTTAATGATAATCCGAACTTTAAATCTTCTAATCCAGCTGTAAGTGATGATGGACGGTATATGGCTTTTCAGATGGCAAAGATCGGAGATCCCGCAGGTGTAGGTAGGGGACTTTTTATCTACAATTTTGAAGAAGCCAACGTGAATAGAACAGAATAGAACATGAGGGATGGATAATATAGTGGTATCAGAGTTCCGCCACCATTCCCATTCCAAGTCAAATTTAAGGGATTGCTTTATGTGTATGTTTGACAAATTTTATAAATGCCATTTAAAGGGAAGTTTGATACGTGATCCATTTAAGTAGAAGAATTATTGTCTTATTTGTAACAAGTTTATGTGTAACAACCGCTTGTTCTACAAATTCAGAACTCAAGTGGAATGGAGAGGAGGGCTATCGATGGGCTAAGGTAGAACCCGGTTTTTGGGGAAGTACAGGGTTCGATATGAAAAACTCCGCTTCAACAAATATTGAGTTCAGAAACCAGGTCAGTCAAAAAGAGTTAGAGGAGAACCGTGTATATCTAAACGGTTCAGGCGTAGCTGTTGGAGACGTAGATGCAGACGGTTTGGTTGATATCTATTTTGCAGGTCTTCGAGGATCAAATAAACTTTATAAAAATCTTGGGAACTACAAATTCAGAGATATTACTGAAGAAGCTGGTATTGCCCACGAGGGCTATAACTCCACTGGAGTTGTTTTTGCCGATGTTGATGGTGATAGTGATTTGGATCTTTTAGTTGCATCCGTTCATAAAGGTGTCACGCTTTACATCAACAATGGGAAGGGCTATTTTATGCCAGCTCCCGAAAATCAATTTAAAAGTACTATCGGTAAGGGTAATACAACTTTTGCGTTGGCCGATATTGATAATGACAGGGATCTAGATCTCTACATAACTAATTATAGCCAAAAAACAGCGAGAGATATATTTAGCCTAGAAGAGCTTACTTTTAAAAATACTGGAGAAATAGTGGATGGGGAGTACCAATTACGCCCTCCTTTTGATAAATATTTTGTTCTCTTTGAGACAGAAGACAGGGAATATCGAGGTGAGTATGGTACTGCGGATGAACTCTATATTAATTTGGGAAATGGAAAATTTAAAAGGGCCAATGATCAAGATCACTTTTTAAATCTGGATGGTGAACCCATTAATTTACAAAAAGACTGGGGGCTGACTGCTACGTTTAGGGATGTAAATGGAGATATGTTACCAGACCTGTATGTAGCTAATGATTTTTGGACTCCGGACCGTTTTTGGATTAACCAAGGGAATGGGATGTTCAAGCCCATCCAAAATAAAGCCATCACAAATATGAGCTTTGCATCAATGGGGGTAGATTTTTCCGATATCAACAGGGATGGAGCTTTGGATTTTGTGGTTACCGAAATGCTAAGTTCAAAGCATGGAAGAAGAATGCGTCAATTGTCACAACACATTGCTGAAGAGTACCAAGGGCGAACTCACCATAATCGAAATTCCCTGTATCTAAATCGAGGTGATAACACATTTGCTCAGATCTCTAACTATAGCAATTTGGAAGCTAGTGAGTGGTCTTGGGCTACATCCTTCATGGATATAAATTTAGATGGATATGAAGATTTAATTGTAAATACAGGTTTTTTACAAGATCCCCAGGATCTGGATACCCAGATGTCAATAATGAGAAAGCGAGATGATAGCCAAATAAATTATCCTATTCTTAAGCTCTCCAATAAAATTTTTAGGAATAACGGAGATCTCACCTTTACAGGAAAGAGTGGTGAATGGGGATTTGAAGTGGAGGATATCTCTATGGGAATGGCTTTGGGCGATTTGAACAACGATGGAGATCTGGATCTTGTGAGTAATCGTTTTAATGAGGAAGCAGTAATTTATGAGAATACCAATAATACGGCACGTATTGCTGTACGCCTGAAAGGGGAAAACTCCAATACACAGGGGGTAGGAGCCAAAATTGAATTAAAGGGAGGCCCTACAATGCAACAGAAGGAGGTATATTTAGGAGGTAATTACTTATCAGGATCACAACCTCAAGCCGTCTTTGCAGCTAATCCAGACAATTTAAATCACGAATTAATAATCAGATGGCCAAGCGGTAAAGTAAATTATATTAAGAATTTAGAACCTAATAGAATATATGAGGTTTATGAATCATCAGCTACAGAAACTATAGATGAAGGACAGAAGAACAACAATATCGATCCTCTCTTTGAGGATATATCTGGCCAAATAGAGCATGAACACAACGAAAGTTCGTTTGATGATTACAAAACACAGGCATTGCTCCCAAAGAGACTCAGCGAAGAGGGACCGGGAATTGCCTGGATTGATTACAATGATAACGGTAGAGAAGATCTGTTCATCGCATCTGGTAAAGATGGGAAAATTGGAATATATGAAAATTCGGAGGATGGCCAATTTAACAAAATAGAAATTGATCAATTAAGTGAGGGGGCCACCGGAGATCAAACATCCGTTATCGGATGGAAAGAAAGCGATCAGACAAAAGTGGTAATCGGTAGTGCAAATTTTGAGAAAAATAATTTGAATTCTCCATCGGCGTATATCTATACGATTTCACAGGATGGCGAGGTAAAGGAAGAATATATCCCGGGAATACGCTCTACCACGGGTCCGATTGCTGCGGCAGATTATAGCGGAGACGGATATGTAGATTTATTTATAGGCGGGCGGTTTATACCAGGTCAATATCCTACAAATGCAACTTCCCGCATGTTGACAAATGAGAATGGCGATTTCCAAATTGATACACAAAATCAAAAACAATTTAAAAACATTGGATTAGTTACAGGTGCTGTGTTTACCGATTACAATCAAGATGGAGATCAAGATTTATTACTGAGTACGGAATGGGGAACTCTTCGGTTGTTTCAAAACAAGAGTGGAATATTTTATGACGTTACAACAGATGTAGGCTTAGATCAATACAAAGGGTGGTGGCATAGTGTGGCAACAGGAGATTTTACAAATGATGGCCTTCCTGATTTTGTAGCGACAAATATAGGAACTAACAGCCCTTATCAGATTGGGAACAATCATCCTTTGAAACTCTATTATGATGATTTCAACGGTGATCGGCAGCTTGATATTATAGACGCCTATTATGACGAGCAGATGGGATCCTATGTTCCACGAAGGAAACTTTATGATTTTGATTCGATTTCAACCATTCTTCGAAATGTAGATACCCACGATAAGTTTTCAAGATCGTCGCTGAAAAAGATCTTCAACAAAGATTTCAGTGATGTCCCTTTCAAAGAGATAAATACCCTGGAACACATGGTATTCATCAATACAGGAAATGGATTTAAAGCACATCCGTTACCGGCTGAATCCCAGTTTTCCATTTCCTTTAATGCAGGTGTTGCTGATTTTGATAATGATGGGAATGAAGATCTTTTGTTAAGTCAAAATTTCTTCTCTTTTCCTTCATTTGTACCTAGAATGGATGCTGGACGTGGAATGATACTTAATGGAGACGGAGAGGGTCATTTCAGTGTATTAGATGGTACTCAAAGTGGAGTTAAAATATATGGTGAGCAGCGAGGAGCTGCTATGGCTGATTTTAATAAAGATGGTAAAACAGATTTGGCTGTTACACAAAATGATAGTAAGACCAAACTCTTTAAGAATAGAAGTAAAAAGGCTGGGATCCGTGTAACTCTTATTGGGTCTGAGAGCAATCGTGATGCCATTGGCTCAAGCCTCCGGGTGATATATGCTGACAATAGTAAAGGACCTCGTAGGGAAATACAGGCAGGGTCAGGTCATTGGTCGCAGAACAGTACTACCCAGGTTATGGGATTTGATAGTAAAGCAACGGCAATACAGGTAGAATGGTTTGATGGTTCAACTCAAATAGTTGATTTGCAGAAGGGAAAAATGGAATATCAGATTAAGTATTGATAGAACCTGCTAGAAAGCGTGTCAAGCTCATCAATTATCTGTTTTTAGAGACTTTGCTAAATCAATTGTTTTTATAAAGTCCTCTACTAATCAGAATAATAATTTAATTTGGGATAAACTCATGGGTACAAAACATGATATTTCTCGTCGTAATTTCTTGAAGACAGCTGCAGCACTGAGCGTTTTTCCCGGTACCGGATTATCATTTCAACAAATAGATGCTACACAGGTCAACAACTACGGGGACGTGTTAGCTATTACCGCCGATGGTCATAACGACCCTTATCCGGTTTTAGAAAATAAGACCGGATTGAAGATTCAAAAGATTGAAACCTTTCATAAAAATTCTACACTTGGTTTTGTAAAAATTACTGCCGACAATGGCAGTGTTGGCTGGGGACAAGTTTCTACATACGATGCCGATATATCGATAAATGTTTTACATCGTAAAATTACTGAACACTTTTTAGGTGAAGATCCCAGTGATCTGGGGATATTAGTGGATCGTGCTATTGAGGCCAACTATAAATATCCCTGGTCCTACGTGTGTCGAGCTCTTTCCGGTGTGGATACTGCGGTGTGGGATCTGTTGGGTAAGCACGAGGGGAAAAGTGTATGCGAACTTCTGGGTGGACGCCCACGCCCCTTCCCGGTTTATGGCTCCAGTATGAGCAGGTCTATTACACCAGAAGATGAGTCGGAACGGCTCAAGAAACTATATGAAAAAAAGGGATACCCTGCCTTTAAGGTCCGTGTAGGCAGTGTAAATGGACACAATAAAGATGCGTGGCCAGGACGTACTGAAAATATAATTCCTTCAGTACGTAAGGCATTAGGTGATGATGTAAAACTTCTGGTAGATGCCAACAGCTGCTATGCCCCAACTAAGGCGATTGAAGTAGGTCGTATGCTGCAGGAATACCACTTCACCCAATTTGAAGAGCCCTGCCCTTATTGGGAACTTGAATGGACCACGGAAGTGACGCAAGAGTTGGATATGGCAGTCTCAGGTGGTGAACAAGACAATGAACTGGCTACGTGGCGGCGCATGATCAATATGCATGCTGTAGATATCGTTCAACCAGATATTCTTTACTTGGGTGGAGTGACTCGAACTTTGCGAGTAGCAAAAAAGGCTGAACAACATGGAATCCCCTGCGTGCCCCACTCCGCTAATCGGGCAATGGTTACCCTTTTTACGTTACATGTTATGGGTGCATTACCTAATGCAGGAGACTATGTAGAATTTTCTATTGAAGACACACCATGGGCCGAAAACATTTTTGCTCCGGAATTCGAAGTTATTGACGGGAAGGTAGCCATCCCATCAGGACCAGGTTGGGGAGTTACAATTAACGACAACTGGCTTGATGGAGCAAAAAAGCGTGTTAGTACAGTGGAAAATACTTAATAAAAAGTACCGGAAATAGTAAATAGATTTTGGTATATCATATCAAATTTGCCGTTTCCCGAAAATTAAGAGCCGTGGTATGATCATAAAACTGACTTGTCACCTGCGGAGAAGGATGCCCTATAATTTTACTCACCCCGTGCAGGTAGCGCTCAACAGAGAGGGTGTGGAGTACATATCCGTTGACAGACTTATTCAACAACCGTCTTTGGATCCTGACTATGTGTCCGTGGGCGATTATGTCGAAACTCGCTCTTCCGGCGGGGCTTTCGGAGCGAATGATACTACTCCTCCGAAGCTGGCCGGTATACTTGAAGAGGATTGTCTGGAAGCCCTGCGGCTAGTGGAGGATATAGATACATCCGGCGATCCTTCGTTCATGTACGAAGTATCTGATGTGAAAGCTTGGGCAAATTTGGGACTGCACTTTGCAGAGAAGTTGAAGGGGGCGGTAGCGCTGCAGACTTATCGGACAGAGGGGGGAGAAGAAAACAAGCGCAATGCTGTCGAACACTTGGAAAAGGCTTTAGGGTTTTGGGATGAGGTGATTTCAATTACGCGGCCAATTTACAAAGACATGCCATTAGTGCATTACAACAGGAGAGGGGACGATAGAAATGACAATCTATTTCACTGGCAGTTGATTAGATCGGAAGTCGCCAATGATATAGAAATTGCCCGCAATGCAACAGCAAGCACCACTGGAAAATGACAGCCAGAACTATGATATAAGTTTCAAATTATAACATCACAAACCACAAATGATTATGAAATTCATGATATCTTTGTTAGCCGGATCATTCCTTCTCCCTCTTATAGGTTGTGCCTCAGAGGAACCTGT
This sequence comes from Aliifodinibius sp. S!AR15-10, assembly GCF_031569985.1. Lineage (NCBI taxonomy): Bacteria > Pseudomonadati > Balneolota > Balneolia > Balneolales > Balneolaceae > Fodinibius > Aliifodinibius sp. S!AR15-10. The sequence continues at coordinate 23,787 of NZ_JAMQKA010000009.1, forward strand.
AGAAAATCCTGAAACCTGGTCAGAGCAACAGCTCTCCGATTGGTTCAATCAAAAAGACTGGCTGGGTCAAACAAATCTGCAACCCCATTCTTCAATCAATAAAAGGGAGTTTGTTATCCGGTATCATCAGAATAAAGCACGTTGGGATAAAGCTTTTGCCTTTCTAAAAGAAGCAGATCTCAAAGCTATTGAGGAAGGTAATCATGAATTAGACGGGCAGGATGTGTTTGTGATGGTGTCAAAATATAATACGAAAAATCATAAAGATGTGCCGTTTGAGGCACATAAGGAATACACTGACATTCAGTATGTCGTTTCCGGTTCTGAGTATATTGGTGTGGCAGACGTTTCTTCTGCTACTGTAACTACTCCTTATGAAGAAGAACAAGACATTGTATTCTATGACAATGTTGTGGATGGGCAGCATCATTTGGCCCAACCTGATACATTCTTCATCTTTTTCCCCGGCATGGGACACAGTCCAGGCAGGAAAGTTGAGGACAGTGTTCCCGTCAAAAAAGTCGTGATTAAAGTGAAGAATTAACTTACTAGCTTTCTTAAAAAATAAATCAGTATTAACAATGGCCAATAACAATATTACAATTCGAGATAATTTAACAAAAGAATACAGCGATATCTTTACCCCGGAAGTACTTTCTGTTCTACGGGAGCTCTCATCTTTTAACAGTGATATTAAGGAAGTAATGGCTGCCCGGATACAACGTCGAGCGAAGCGACAACGGGATAAGACCCGGATCTCTTTTCTAGATCCGGAAAGCACAATTCCCCGAACCGATATTAAAGTTCAGGATGCCCGTGATGGTAATTTTGAGGGATCGGCGATTCCGGAGGACCTGCAACGTCAATGGATCCAGGGCACCGGACCTGCGACGAAGCCAGATGCCCCGGTGGAGAGCAGTATTCGCAACGTGGCATATGCCCTGCTTTCCGGCGCTGACGGTTGGATGTTTGATGGCGAAGATGCGCTCGGGCAAACCGGTACCATGTCGCTTGATAATCAGCGAAATCTGAAGCTGGCTATTCGTAAGGATCCTTTGTTCCTAAAGGTCGCAGAGCAAGTGGCAGAGGGAATGAATGACTGGGCGGAGGATTTCTTTGACCGTCCCATTGTCGATGACTGGAAAGAGCAACTTGATTTTACAACGAAGATATTTCGCGTGCGGGGTCTTCATCTTGATGATCGTCATATCCGTTATAATGGAGAGGGAATGGCTGCCTCCATAGTTGATCTGGTTTTATATGTGGCCAATAATTATAAAGTCTTGCAAAATGAGGGTTCCTCTATTGTATTGTATCTGCCCAAAATACAGACGGCAGAAGAGGCAGCTCTCTGGAATGAGATACTGACCGCTCTTGAGCAGGAACTCGGAATAGAGATAGGTGCAATCAAAGTGTACGTCTTGGTCGAGCAACTTGAGGCGACCTATCAGTTGATGGAGATTCGCGCTGCTCTTGGAAAACATTTTGTTGGGTATAATACCGGCCGGTGGGATTATATCAACAGTGTAGCTGATGCCATGACATGGGATAAGGATTTTGTCAATCCCAATATTGAAGAGATCACCATGACATATGGATATATGCGTAACTACGAAGATCGGGTGCGAAGGGCGGTAAATACTCCAGACAATAACGGCAACTTTGCTCTCTGGCAGGGCGGAATGGAACCAAATATTCCAGTTGGAACAGAGGAAGGGGTTTCATCCGGAATGAAAAAAGCTGTAGTCGGTGCCCAGCGCGAACAACGTGAGGGAGCCAGCGGCAAATGGGTTGCGCACTGGAAAATGGTGCATATCGTCAGGCCTGTGTGGGAGAAGATCGGAGAGGCTAATCAGTTGGGGCGAGAATTCCCTGCGCTCAGCTACACAAAAGAAGATGAAGATGGGCTGCTTCTTCTTGAACCTGCTGAGAGAACCATACGCGGGGCGCGCAATCTGCTGAGTGTTGCCTTGCAGTACGGAAATGCATTCGGGCAGGGCATGCAGGCAGCTGCCTTGAAACCAGCTGATTTCTTTGGTAATGACGATATTCTGTACCTGATGGAAGATATGGCAACGGGGGAAATTCGGCTAAGTATTCTTTGGGAATGGGTTCATAAAGGCGCAGTTCTTACGAAGGATAATCCGGCAGTTGGCGTAAAAGAAGGTGATGTTTTTACACCTGAATTATTTGAAAAACTGTTGCAAGAGGAATACCAGAAGCTGCTTAATGCCAGTGACAGGGATGTATATGACTATTCAAAAACTACTACGTTGCCAATTTCCCGTGAAATTGTCCGGGATTATGTACTCAGCGATATAAAACTTCCATGGTTTATTGACTTGTTAAATATTAATCTGAATAACGAGGATCTGAATGTGGCAGCCCAAAGGATTGCACAGTATAAAGAGGCCTTTAAAAATGAGGGAGCTCGCATTACAGAAAATCTCGATTTTCCTGCAATTCCCGCATAGTATTTGCCTTAGACAATTTGGCTCGTTAATCCTGTAAAGCTGCAATATGGTAATTTCAACAGATTCCTTTATCACAGACTTGCGAAAGAACATCCAGGGTGATGTTCTTAGTGACGACTATTCGTTAGGTATGTATGCCACCGATGCCAGTATTTATCAGATTAAACCTGTGGGAGTTACTCTGCCCAAAAACGAAGCTGATGTAAAGAAAGCTGTTGAAATAGCTCGAAGCCATAATATAAAGTTATTGCCAAGAGGCGGAGGCACCAGCTTGGCTGGACAAACAGTAGGCAAAGCTTTGGTAGTTGATTTCTCTAAGTACATGAATGAAGTACTGGAAGTTAACGAGCAGGAAAGATGGGTACGAGTGCAACCAGGAATGGTTCGGGATGAGTTGAATGAGGAGATGGCAAAATTCAACTTACATTTTGCTCCTGATCCAGCTACTTCCAGTCGTGCTAATGTGGGCGGTATGGTCGGGAATAACTCTTCCGGTACAAAAAGTGTGCTATATGGCAAGACTGTTGATCATGTGCTAGAGGCAAAAGTTTTATTGGCTGATGGGACTGTAATGTGGCTGAATGAATGTTCCCGGGAAGCGATTGAGCAGAAGATAAGGCAGGGCGGTAGGGAAGGTGAGATCTACAGGGAATTTGATGCGATCATCAAACGAAATGAAGATGAGATAGAACAACGCTTTCCCAAAGTAATGAGAAGGGTGGGGGGATATAACCTTGATGAATTTATCAATACGGACCGGTGGAATCTCTCAAAGCTGATAACCGGCAGTGAAGGGACATTGGCTATCATTCTTGAGTTAAAACTTAATCTTGAACCCCTTCCCAAATATAAGTCAGTAGCCGTAGTCCATTTTGCAACATTGTCAATGGCCCTGCGAGCTGTCAAGCACATACTTGACTACCGACCTTCTGCCATTGAAATACTAGACCGTACAGTATTGAGGTTGAGCAGAAAAAACCTGACTACAAAGCGGCATTGTCATTTTATAGAAGGTGATCCTGCTGCCATTCTTATTGTTGAATTCTATGGAGATACTACTGAGGAAGTAATGGAAAGGCCTCAGGAAATGATTGATCATCTTAAAAATGAAGAGATGGGTTATGCCTATCCTTATTTTCCCGAAGGCACCGAGTATGAAGATGTTTGGATCGTACGCAAAAAAGGGTTAGGGCTTATGTTAGGCTTGCATGGCGAAAAAAAGCCCTTGCCATTCATTGAAGATGCCGGTATCCCCGTAGAGGCATTGCCTGAATATATTGAAAATGTTCTTGCTATTTGCCGGAAATATAATACCGAAGTCTCCATGTATGCACACGCCAGCGTAGGCGTCATACATGTCAGGCCGATTCTGGATCTTCGGCAGAATGAGGATATTCAAAATTTGAAAAATATTGCCGAAGAAACCTTTGATTTAGTAATGGAGGTTGGTGGGTCGTGGAGTGGCGAGCATGGCGATGGATTGGTAAGAAGTGCTTTTAATGAGCGTTTTTTTGGTACCCGATTGTATAATGCGTTTAAGGAAGTAAAACAATTATTTGATCCGGGCGACATGATGAATCCTGGTAAGATAGTGAATGCCCAAACTATCGAACACAACCTTCGATATGGATCTGGATATACCGACCAGGAGGTAAACACAGAGTTTCAATATCGCTCGGAAAATAGTTTCAGGGAAAGCGTACACATGTGTACAGGTGTGGGAGAATGCCGGAAAATGCAGGGGGGAACGATGTGTCCCAGTTTTAAAGCTACCCGTGATGAAGAACATTCCACCAGGGGACGGGCAAATGCTCTTCGGCTGGCAATGTCAGGTCAATTGGATGACGAGGGGCTTACCAGTAAGCGACTTCAGGAGGTAATGGATCTGTGTCTGTCTTGTAAAGCCTGCAAATCGGAATGCCCCAGCAATGTGGATATGGCTAAGATGAAAAGTGATGTCCAACAGATGTATTACGATGAGCATGGCATTAGTCTGCGTGATCGTTTGATCAGAGATTCTTCCAGGGCGGCTTCCCGGCTATCCGGCATCTTGGCGGGCTTAGTAAACTCTATTCAAAAATCACCTTTTTTTAGATTCATTCTGGAAAAGATAGCTGGATTTGACAAACGAAGAGTTTTGCCATCGTATGCCAAAGAACCCTTTTACAGGTGGTTTGAAAAGAACAATACCTATGAAAGTGAAAAAAAGGTAGTTCTATATGCAGATACGTATTTGAATTTTCATGAACCAAGGGTTGGTATATCTGCTCTGCAGTTACTCAACTCATGTGGATATGAAGTGATACTGGCCAATGTCGGGTGCTGCCAGCGACCCAAAATATCCCATGGGTTTCTAAGAGAAGCCAAAAAAGAGGGGGCTAAAACCTTGGAAGGGTTAAAGAAGTACCTGGATCAGGGACTAAAAATTCTGGTCTGTGAGCCGAGCTGTGCCTCTGCTCTTAACGATGATTTTCCGGACCTAATTGAAGATGAGACGCTGGCGACCCAACTTAAAGAACAGGTAATGATGATTGATGTTTTTTTAGCCGGTGAAATAGAAGCAGGAAATTTGTCCGCGGATTTTACATCTATCGCAGGCGATATGCTTATTCACGGGCATTGTCATCAGAAGGCTCTTTACAGCACGAAAGCAATGAAGTCAATCTGTGAGGCGACCGATCACGAGGTCGAAGAAATTCCTTCCGGATGTTGTGGTATGGCAGGCTCCTTCGGTTATGAAAAAGAACATTATGATATTTCCAGGAATATTGGAGAGATGGTGTTGTTTCCCGCCGTAGCGTCCATGAAAGAAGATACTTCATTAGTAGCCAGTGGCTTCAGCTGTCGCCACCAAATAGAGCATTTTACCGGCAAACGTCCCAAACATTGGGTAGAGGTTATAAGAGCTAAGCAACGTCAATAAAAAAATGTCATTTATGTCTTTATTAACTCTGGCTTTTCTTGCTTTTTTACCCATTTTGGTTGCGGGTATATTATTAATTGGCTTCCGGATAGCAGCAAAAATTGCCATGCCCCTTGTGTTGGCCGTGACGGTTGTCATCTCTTATTTCGTGTGGGATTTTTCTGCCCTTAACATTGTTGCTTCATCCATACAAGGGCTGTTTATTACCTTCGATATTCTCTGGATTATTTTCGGGGCTATACTGTTGCTGAACCTTTTAAAATATTCGGGAGGAATAAGTGTCATACGTCAGAGCTTTGCCGATATCAGCCCGGACCGAAGGGTTCAGGTGGTTATCATCGCCTGGCTGTTCGGGTCTTTTTTGGAAGGAGCAGCCGGTTTTGGAACCCCTGCTGCGATTGTAGCTCCCCTGCTGCTGGCTCTGGGCTATCCTGCACTTGCTTCCGTAATGTTAGGTCTGATGGTGCAAAGTACAGCGGTGACGTTTGGCGCCGTAGGAACTCCGATATTAATAGGTGTGCAGTCGGGGTTGGCAAGCCCGGAGTTTAGTGCCCAGTTGGCTTCCGTAGATGCCTCGATGATGGATTACCTGTTGGTAGTAACCTCTCATGTAGCCATATTACACGCTATTGCAGGTACCCTGATGCCTATACTGATGGTTGTTATGATGACGCGTTTTTTTGGTGAAAACAAATCGTGGAAAGAGGGTTTTTCCATTTTTCCGTTTGCTCTGTTGGGAGGATTGGCATTTACCGTCCCCTATACTCTTACGGCTCTGTTTTTAGGTCCTGAATTCCCTTCTTTGATTGGGGCCCTTATTGGCCTACCCATTGTCACATATGCGGCCAATCGTGGATTTTTAATACCTGATGACAGTTGGGATTTTCCTGCAGAAGAAGCCTGGCCTGCCTTCTGGATTGGCACCTTAACAGTGAGTTCGGAAAATGAGGTTAAAAAGCCGGGCTTGACATTATTTAAAGCATGGATGCCCTATTTACTCCTGGCTTTGATCTTGGTGTTAAGCCGGCTGCATCAACTGCCCATCCGGGAAGCATTCCTTAGTGTGGAGCTAAGTTGGCAGGAGATATTCGGATCCACGATTTCGGCGAGCAGCACGCCCCTCTACCTGCCGGGCACCATTTTACTGATTGTAGGAGTAATTACAGTCTTTTTACATAAGATGAATATCGCTGAAGTCAAGACGGCCTTTTTCGAAAGCTCAAGGATGCTCCTTGGGGCGGGTTTTGTACTCATATTTACGATTCCAATGGTGCGTATTTATATAAATTCTGGTATTAACGAGATTGGTCTCGACAGTATGCCTATTATTATGGCGGATTGGGTGGCAAGCAGCGTTGGTCAGATTTATCCTTTTTTCGCTGCCTCTATTGGAGGTCTGGGAGCCTTTATTGCCGGCAGCAATACCGTTAGTAATCTCATGTTCAGCTTATTCCAGTTTGGAGTAGCCGAAAGCCTGTCGATTCCTACAACGATCTTGGTGGCCCTGGGGGCTGTTGGGGCTGCTGCCGGTAATATGGTCGCCATTCACAATATTGTGGCGGCATGTGCTACAGTAGGCTTTTTAGGGAAAGAAGGTAGTGTATTGAGATTGACTGTTATTCCCACGCTTTACTACGTAATATTCATAGGAATATTAGGGTTGCTGGCCATAAGCTTTTTTGGAGTTTCCGATCCGCTATTCAATCAATTTAATCTAAATCCTTGAAACATGTCTTTATCTATTGAATCATCATTAGTCACTCCACTCTTAACTGGTGGAAAATGGATTACTCCTAAGACTACCGATTTCGAAGAAGTTTATAACCCATCCTCTGCACAAATTATTGCTTATACGCCCATATGTGGTGCTAAGGAGGTTGAAGAAGCCGTTGAAGCCGCAAGAACAGCTTTTAAACACTGGTCGCAAATGCCGCCCTCAAAACGATCGGATATCTTATTTCGCTATCGTAAATTATTAAAAGAAAATTTTGATGATTTATCCAGATTAATTACTCGTGAGAACGGGAAAACGTTGGAAGAAGCCAAGGGGGATATTCAACGTGGATTAGAGGTAGTTGAGTTTGCATGCGGAATTGCGGAGTTAAGTAAAGGAGAAACTTTACCTCAAATAGCTCGCCAAATTGATAGTGTAACAATGCGTGAGCCTTTAGGAGTGTGTGTCGGAATCAGTCCCTTTAATTTCCCTGCGATGGTTCCGATGTGGATGTTTCCGATTGCAATTGCCTGTGGTAATACTTTTATCCTCAAACCAAGTGAAAAAGTACCGTTGACTGCTATTCGTTTGGCGGAGTTATTTCAGGAAGCGGGTCTTCCCGATGGTGTATTAAACATAGTACATGGAAGCAAAAATGTGGTAGAAGCACTATGCACTCATCCTGATGTATCGGCAATAAGTTTCGTTGGCTCATCAAAAATAGCTAAACAAGTGTATGCTTTAGGCTGTCGATATGGTAAGCGAGTACAAGCTGGCGGAGGTGCAAAAAATGCTCTTATAGTTATGCCAGATGCTGATCCTGAATCGACACTTCGTGCTATTATGGGAGCAGCATTTGGATGCGCTGGACAACGTTGTATGGCAGGATCTTTATTGATGGGTATAGATGAAATTGGAGACAAGTTACAAGATCGACTGGTAGATTTAATGAATGATTTAAATATAACAGATACCAGTTCTGATGACACTGCGGAAATGGGGCCAGTTATTGATAAATCTTCTCAGATGCGCATTAACAAAACTATCGGGAATATGGTTGCCCAAGATATAAAATTAGTACGTGATGGAAGGGAAAATGTACCAGAGCAAGGCTTTTTTGTGGGACCTACACTATTTGATCAAATAACTCCGAAAGATTCAGCTTTCAGCAATGAAATTTTTGGTCCGGTCCTTTCAATGTTACGCCCAAAAAATATTGACCAAGCTATAGAGTGGCAAAATAGTCTGCCATATGGAAATGGAGCTACTATTTTTACAAATAGTGGAGCTACAGCACGTAGATTTTCTAGAGAAATAAACTGTGGTATGGTTGGGGTTAATGTAGGAGTACCGGCTCCAATGGCAATGTATCCATTCTCTGGTTGGAATGATTCCTTTTATGGGGATTTGCATTTACAAGGCGCGGAAGGTGTTATGTTTTATACACGTCAAAAAATAGTACTATCTCGATGGGACGATTCTTATGAACGACATCTGGGATGGTAAATATTAGTGCAAAATTATTTTAGAACGCTTTTAATTGAACAGACTAAGCTATGACTCATTCATTTAATATTCCATCAACCATAATATCGGGAGCGGGGGCTAGAAAGACTTTAGCAGATCAACTCAATAGGCTAAAGATAAAACGGGTACTCTTTGTAACAGATTCGTTTTTTTCGGAAAATGGTTTAGTTGACGAAATGTCCCTGTCTTTAAATAAACGTGGGATTTTTTCAGCTGTTTTTAGTGATGTACAACCGGATCCAACTGTAGAAATTGTTCAGCAGGGATTACAACACTTGAAAGAATTTGAAGCTGAAGCACTAATTGCAGTTGGTGGAGGTAGTTCTATTGATACGGCAAAAGCTATTTCTATTCTAAAAACGAATCCAGAGCCTTTAAATCAATATATGGGGTATCATAAGGTTAAAAATCCGGGTATTCCTATGATTGCAATACCTACCACTGCTGGGACAGGTAGTGAGGTAACAAAAGTGACTGTTATAACAGATACGAAAAGTGATACGAAAATGATGATGTTAGATGCATTTCTGTTACCAACCATTGCAATTGTTGATTATGAATTAACAATATCTATGCCAAAATCCCTTACAGCTTATGTAGGCGTTGACACATTAACGCATGCAGTGGAGGCATATGTCTCTAAAAAGGCGAATGTTATGACTGATCCAATTGCTTTATCTTGCATTCGTCTGGTTTCAAACTACCTGACAAAAGCATGGAAAAATCCGAATAATCATAAAGCTCGTGAAGGGATGGCTTTGGCAGCTTGCCATGGTGGTATGGCTTTTAGCAATAGTAGTGTTTGTTTGATTCATGGTATGAGTCGTCCCTTGGGCGTGCAATTTCACTTACCTCACGGTTTGTCAAATGCGGTATTGTTACCTACAGTAACACGGTTTTCTATTTCAGGAGCAAAAGAACGATATGCTAACGTTGCGAAAATATTAGGATTTGCATCATCTAAAGATTCTATTAAAGCTTCAAATGAAGCTTTAATAGATGGCTTGTTATCATTAAATGATCAATTAAAAATTCCCTCTCTCCAAAATTGTGTAGATGTAGATAAGAAAAAGTTTGAAGAAGTTCTTGGAAAAATGGCTCAAGATGCTTTGGATTCCGGAAGTCCACAAAATAATCCTGTTGTCCCAACAGTAGATCAAATTATGGAGCTTTATAAACAAGCTTGGTAATACACGTTTGATGTTTTACTTAGTTTGGCCATAAGCTTTTTTGGAGTTTCCGATCCGCTGTTTAATCAATTTAATCTAAATCCCTAACAGAAGAGATTACAGAGTGTTTAACAAAGGACATCGCAGGGAAAAACAAATGAGGCTTAATGCTAAATAAAAATAGGTTAGGATGTATGTTAATTAATTATGGCAAACCTCCCCGCAGTTCTGGCGGACTAGAATATCTGGGGATAAAAGACAACGATAACTTGCTTTGGAACCTGACGCCACCGGAACTCTATGATGAGGCCATTCGCAATGGTGAGGCGATACTGACCAACGATTATGTCCTCCGCGTGTTGACTGGAAAGTATACCGGACGCTCGCCCGCGGATCGCTTCATCGTAAAAGAGCCGTCGGTTAGTGACGACATTGACTGGGGTGAAATCAACCAACCTATTTCTGTGGAAGTGTTTAACCGGCTCCGCCGGAAAGTAAGCCGTTATCTGAACGGCAAAAAACTTTATGTGAAAGATGTATACGCCGGCGCGGATCCATCGTACCGGCTCAGTGTACGGGTGGTCAGCGAGGCAGCCTATCATGGATTATTCAGTCATAACATGTTCATTAGACCCTCACAGGATGAGTCTGCATCCCATGAGCCAGATTTCACTGTTTTAGCGGCACCCAATTTCAAGGCTGATTCCCAGATAGACGGCCCTCAATCCAGTACATTTATCGTGCTGAGTTTTGAACAAAAACTGATCCTCATCGGCGGTACCCTCTATTCTGGGGAGGTAAAGAAGGGAATTTTCTCAGTGCTGAATTACCTTTTGCCGAAAAAAAAGTGTTGACCATGCACTGTTCAGCAAACATGAACGAGAATGGTGATACAGCCCTATTCTTTGGGCTATCGGGCACCGGTAAGACCACCCTTTCATCCGATCCCGATCGCATTTTAATCGGCGATGATGAGCATGGTTGGAGTGAAGAAGGTGTATTCAACATTGAAGGTGGCTGTTATGCTAAAACTATTAATCTTTCCGAAGAGGAAGAACCGTTGATATATAATACCACCTGGATACCTGGTACTATACTCGAAAATGTAGTATTGGATGCAAACAGAAACCCATGTTTTGATGATGACAGTCTGACCCAAAATACCCGGTGCTCCTATCCGATTCATTATATCCCCAATGCCAGTAAGACTGGGCACGGGAATCACCCATCAAACATCTTCTTTTTGACTTGCGATGCTTTCGGCGTACTTCCTCCCATCTCCCGACTTACTCCAGATCAGGCGATGTATCATTTTATCAGTGGTTATACGGCAAAGATTGCGGGAACTGAACATGGTGTGACAGAACCACAAGCCACCTTTTCAGCCTGTTTTGGAGCTCCGTTCATGCCGCTGCATCCTATGATATATACCGAGCTCTTGGCAAAAAAAATTCGGCGGCATAAATCTTCAGTGTGGCTGGTAAATACAGGGTGGACCGGTGGCCCCTACGGAACAGGACACCGCATGAATTTAAAACATACCCGCCGGATGCTCATCGAAGCTTTGAAAGGCAATCTCAACGAGGTTGAATTTGTATATGATTCTGTCTTCGGATTAGCCATACCGACGAGAATAGATGGAGTACCAGCAGAAATTCTGGCACCCCGCAAAACATGGGATGATAAAGAGGCTTTCGATCAAAAGGCAAGAAAACTAGCGCAGATGTTTGACCAGAATTTCAAACAGTTTGAGGAAGAAGCAAGCCAGCAGCTCGTTAAGGCGGGACCGAAGGTCTAGTTTGGTAATTTGACTTTGCTTATTTGTTGGTCAGTTATGAATGAAATATCAAATATATAAATAGTTTAAACCAAGAAAATATTTACTAAAAATAAATTCTCTCTGTAACTATAATCAACAATAGTTAACGAAGCGATCCCAGATTAAAATAATTATTGAAGTATGAAATTACCTTTTTGGATGCCAAAACAATGGGATAAATTCCCAATATACATGTTTTAGATTCATTTGGTGAGGTAACTTACTATCAGACTACTTTTCCAAGTCAAACTTTAGAACGGATTAAAGGGGTAGATATAGTAATCACAAATAAAGTAGAATTAAATATAACTATTATTGAACAGGCCGATAAGCTAAAGTTAATCTGTGTGGCAGCTACCGGCACCAATAATATTGATCAAGCAGCTGCCAAGGAGCGAGGTATCCCAGTAAAGAATGTTAGCGATTATGCATCAAAAAGTGTGGCTCAGATTACCTTTTCTTTATTACTGTACCTTCTTCATAAACCCCCTTATTATAATAGATATGTTAAGCAAGGCAGATATTCAGAAAATGATATATTTACACATATTGGTAGAACTTTTTGGGAATTGAATGGAAAACGTTTTGGTATTATCAGTTTGGGTAATATCGGCAGCGAGGTAGCAAAAATAGCTGAAGCTTTCGGAACGGAAGTAGTGTATTATTTGGCTTCCGGTAGAAATATTCAGCAGCCATATTTCATTTGAATTTGGATAAACTTTTAATCACCTCTATTATTGTTTTCAGTCATGCTTCATTGAATAAATATACTGCGAACCTTATTAATTATGAACGCTTCCTCCTTATGAAAAAATCAGCCATTTTAATAAATACAGGTAGGGGAGGTATTGAAAATGAATCGGATTTGGCACGGGTTCTGGATGAAGATTTAATTGCCGGTGCAGGTATAGATGTATTTGAAGAAGAACCGATTGATTCAAAGAATCCTCTACTAAAAGTAAAAAATAAAGAGAAATTGGTTTTGACTCCGCATATAGCTTGGGCAAGTATTGAGGCCCGTACTTTACTTATGGAAAGAGTTATACATAACATTCAAGTATTTTTAAACTTAAAGAAGTAAGGATTCAAGAAAAGAATAAGAATTTTACTCTTTAATTCAAGTTCCTGTGTGGGAATAGTGTGGTAGTTTTACCCAAAGTGGTAAAGGAAGTTAGTGATGAAAAAAGTACAGCCCAGTTTACCTTTATTGATCACAGTCTAGAGTCTAAAATATTGCACTTTTAGTGGAGAACTTTAGACCGCCTTCGTGACGTCAGTTATTTTTATGGATTAGCCGCAGGCAATGAAAATTTAGCAGGCCGACCTCGTTCATCGCCTTGCGAAACTGGTCTTGTACGCTTCGTATTTGGTATTGGCCTCATCATCGCTGTTTCTGGATCACGTACGTCTCATCCAGCGGACGACTTTCATAAACTTTCGGGTACCGTCTCTTTTTCTTGGCCGGCACGTCCTGTAGGTCCTCGATGACGGAAAACGCTTTTCGCCCAGCGGTATATTTCTGCCGTTTTTTAACTTTGAGTTTTCTTCTGTGATGCGTAAGAAAGGCACATCATCCTAGAGAACCATATCCCAGGTCAAGCTGACAACCTCATTCAGGTGCATGCCGGTATAGTAGATCAGGCAGATGACCGTGGTCTCTTAGCCTGTTGATCTCATCTTTGGTAAATGCCCCGGCGGTTGTGTTGGGTTTCACCTCAAACAGTAGCCCGTGACCTTTAAACGGGTTATTGTTGGTCAGGTCATACCGATAGGCCCAGGAGAAGACGGCCTTGATGGCACGCATATTGATGTTAATTGTGGTTTTACGGATATTTGTTATGCTGGCACAGTTTATACCGCTCCAGGCGTTTTTACTGGTTTATTAACCGATCTTTGTAGATCCGCAGGAAATGGTTTAACTCTTTTTGTAGTTGGCGAAGATAGCTGGCTTGCAGTTGGCCTTGACATAGGGGGATGGGGTAATAGTCACCTTTTAGGAAATGTTTCAGGCGGGGATTTTTAGACTGTCCCGGTAGGATTCCTGGCTTCTCAAAGTACTTTTCGATGATTTTCTGCCGGCTTTCTTTTTAGCCGCCTTTAGCCCGTAGGTGATGCCCGGTGGAAGCTCATGGACACTTGTGGACTTTTGCGGATCCCTTCGAACAGTTACGAACACTTGCGGAAGCATACAGTATTCACGAGGAGAGATCATTAACTCAAACACCGGTGCAATGAAATAGAACGTGGGTATAGGGGTGGGGCTGGATAAAAACAGCTTTTAGGTATCGGGACGGTCCCTTTTCCTTCACGACTTATTTCTTCTTGTGTATCCCTTTTCGAAGCCCATATCCCAGGGTTACATGCTTTGTTCCGTCTGGGAATTCAAGAGTACCTCGTTTAAGGATCCGGTGGCTGACAATCGGCATGGAGTTTAGAAATATTCAACCAGCCATTTCTTCCAGTTCAGTAATAAGGGTAAAACTCCTTTTTTTACGCATAAAAAATCTCTCCACCGGTACTTTCCCATCTCATTATAGCCCGAATCTTCGCAGATAAATTACACAATCATTTCCAGAGTAAAAGACTCTTATTGCTACTCGATTTTTAGGTAAATATATAATATCCTACAGCTTAGGCTTAGAAAATATATAGCTTGGATGAAAGCTATCACACGGGGTGATATAAATCGTTCGATTTTTGGGGTTGTATTCTATAGTCCATTTCACACACGGTTTGTTGAGTCACGTTAACCAGTAATTATGCGTCAAAGGCTGAAGTAAGGCAGTCTTTACATGCTGGGCTGGTAGCACACATTGAATTATCAGCTAAATCCCAGCTCCAGTGAAAGCTTTTTTGAAGTTGGTTTCCTCGCAAGTGGCTTTTTCGCTATAAAAATAAGGGCTCTACAGGTACGCAAGTTTACACTCGTTAATAAACATGAGGCTACAAACAATAAAGGTACAATCTATCTACAGGTGGGTACAGTTTGTTTTTGCCAGTATCCTTTTTCACTTTCTCGCCATCACCCTGGTGAGTGCCCAACCTGAAACAACTGATGAGTGGGTCAGTTTTTACAGCAATGACGGACTTTTAATCTATGGTGAGGCAGTACCCGCCGGAGCAGTAGTACAGGTTTACGATCCTGACGGGGTGCTCTGTGGTCAATATACCACCGAGAAAGCGGGTAGTTATGGACTGATGCAGGTTTATGCGGACGACCCGGGTACCGATATCGACGAAGGTGCTAAACCCGGCGATCCATTGACGTTCAAGGTTAGCGGACTTCATGCAACGCCACAAGGTCAGGGGAGTGCAACGTGGACCTCCAATGGCGACCAAATTGAGTTGGATCTTGAAATAGGAGGGGCAGTAATAGTTTCAGATCCGTTGTTTATAGAGTTTGGAGACGTTGAATTAGATGTAACGACCAATCAGACTGTGGCTCTGACGAATGTTGGATCTGAAGTTGTAGAAATTGATTCTTTAACGACAGCCTTCCGGTTTGATTCCTTCATTGAAGTTTACCTGACTGATAACAAGCTGGATCCCGGAGAAACTACGCAACTCCAGGTAAATTTCACCCCGGATTTCGGCAAGGGCGGGATCAAAGGAGCTATTCTGATTTATGCTGGTGCTCTCAATGGTTCCTATTATCCAGTACCATTCCGCGCCAATGTTTTAACAGATGTAGTCCCCACCGACCAATGGGTTAGTTTTTACAGCGAAGGCAATACTACATTTGGCGGAATGCCGGTGCAGCCCGGCGATGTGGTGGATGCATACGATCCTGACGGAGTGCATGTGGGGAGCTCGCTCGTAGAGTCGCCCGGACAGTATATGATGAATGTATATCGTGACGATGGCACCACCAGCCAGGATGAAGGAGCTGAACCTGGTGACCCATTGGCATTTCAGATAAACGGGGTACCAGCAACGCCGAAGAACATGGACAGACCGACCTGGACTACGGATGGGGACACTCAGATGCTGGACCTGGAGACAAATTCTAACCAGGAGCCGGAAGTCATAAGCCCGATAACCGACTTCCAGTTTGACGTCATTGAACCGCCCAAAACCTTTGATCTCACTGCTCATTTTACCGACGGGGACGCTGATCCACTGACCTTTTCGGCAAATGCTGAAATTCCCTCAGTTGCCCTCCCCGCCATTAAAGAGAATATACTGTCAATAGATGGGCTAGCGGCAGGCTCAACTACCATCATCGTTCAGGCCCAGGATGACAAGGGAGGATCGGAGTATCATTCATTTTACGTCACCGTCACTGATCAACCCCCTGCAACGCCACAAAATGTTATGGCATTTACTGGGCCGGAGGGAGTTAATGTGGAATGGACCGCCAATGATGAACCTGACCTCGAAGGCTATAAGCTGTACCGATCAACACAAAGGGAATTTTCGCTTAATGACCAATCGCTTGTTACCGATACACTCACTCAGTCGCCGTTTGTTGATACCGGGGTTAACAGTGAGCAGACCTACTACTATCGTTTTTCCGCTTACGATACAGCGGGTAATGAGAGCGAGCCAACACAGGAATATGGTATCTACGTCGATAATTCTCCGCCTTCTGTACCAAATAATCTGAACGTAGTATCGACCGATACCGGCGTTTTTTTGCAATGGGACAAGGTCACAACAGGTGATTTTGACAGCTACCGAATTTATCGAGGCCAAAAAGATGTACCCGTTCAATCATCTGATTTTTTGAAGGCAGAGGCGGTACAGGATACATTTTATATCGATGCACCTGGGGAAATAGAGTCCAGTTTTTATTATGCTGTTTCATCGGTGGATACTGTGGGAAATGAGAGTAGTCTTTCCGGTACCCAAAAGATTTATTATGACAAGTCACCACCGCCTGTGCCGGCAATCACCCAATTAACCTGGGATCCTGAGGGACTTCAGGTCACTTGGTCTGCTGTTGAGGATAGCGATCTCCACAGCTATTCGCTCTATCGTGCGGCTGGATCATTGACGGAGGAGGTACCATTTGAACTGGTTGAAGACTCCATATCGGCGACAACCTTTTTAGATCAGACGGTTGCGAATGGCGAGAGTTACTGGTATCGCATTGCATCAACAGACACGCTGGGAAATGAAAGCTTTGGGTCAGACCCGGTTGGAAAGAGATATATCAACGAATGGTCTGGAATGCTTAAACCCGGCTGGAAGCTTGTAAGTTTGCCCGTTACGACCGAGGACCAATCTGTGCAAACACTTTATCCGGGTGCCGACCCACGAACGCTGTACCGTTATGATGGGAGCTATCAAACAGATACCACATTGACTGCCGGGATTGGTTATTGGCTCCGAGTTGATACTGAGAGCAATGTGAGACTGCAGGGAAAACCTGTTGAGAGCCTGACAATTCCACTTCGAGAGGGGTGGAACCTGATTGGGGCCCCGATTGATAGCTTATTTGAACTTGGGGCCATCAAAGATCCTGACAACCTTATTGTTAAGGGCACAATTCAGCATTATGATGGCGCGTATCAGCCAGTACAAGAGCTTGCGCCGGGTAGAGGTTATTTTGTTAAGGCATCAGCAAAAGGAAAAATATCGCTCGGAGCAGGTGTTGGATTTGAAAAGCCGGTAGACTCGAGGAAGTCCATTACCGCAGTGGAGGCCGCCCGGGACTTCGATCAGTTGACATTTGAAACAGAGGGGACAAGTCAACATCTGCTGATTGGCGGCGATTTGGAGGAGGGATGGAGTCCCGAAAATTTTGCAATGCCCCCGGTGCCGCCCCGTCCCAAACTGGATGTACGTTTTGACGGCGATTTTCGTCTTTCTGAACAGGATAGTGTGATACTCCACCTGGATGCATCGCAGTTCCCCGTTTCAGTGGAAATATCTGTGGCTCAGACCTCCTCCGATTACCAAATGAAGTTGTTCAGGCAGGACCAAAAAACAAGATTTATGAAGCTTTCGCGGGGCCAGAAAGCGTATATTGAAAATCCTGTCGATTACATTTCTATTTCTCCGGTTACAGGGCTAGAACAGCAGTCACTTCCCAGGCAGGTGGAGCTGAAGCCAAGCTATCCTAATCCATTCAATCCATCCACAACTATTCGTTACGCCATACCTAGACCGTTGCAGGTAACCCTTGAGGTGTATGACCTATTGGGCCAAAAAGTAGCAACACTGGTGGACAAACAGCAGTCGGCAGGAAGTTATAAAATTCCATTTGATGCTTCTGACCTGTCCAGTGGACTCTATTTCGTTCAGATTCGGGCAGGAGCATTCCAGGAAGTCCAAAAAATCACACTGATCAAATAAATATTTACACGGTATTCACCCTATGCGAGCGTTCGTTATATACACAATTTTGGCATTTGTTATGACCCAGTGCCCCCTCGAGGAGCACCGGTTTTCGTCGTCTGTTAATCCGCCGGGATCAGGTACCGTAAATGTTGACTCGGCTTATTATCGAGATATGGCAACGATTGAGATTGAAGCGAACCCCAATGATGGATGGGAGTTTGCCGGCTGGTCGGGCGATACCACTGCCCAGGAGAACTCCTTGGTATTTACCATGACGAGAGACCTGGCCATCACTGCCAATTTTCAACGACCACAGAATGCGGCTTCAGCATTTTTAGATACACTGCATGTTTCTGACGGGGTCAATCAATTCGAACTATACTTGGGTATGCACCAAGAAGCTACAACAGGCTATGATAACCTGGATTGGGAAGCTCCGCCGGCCGCTCCTTCGGGTTCATTCTATGCTCATTTTGAAATCCCGGACTATAATTTGAAAGGAGATATGCGTCCGGTAACTAATGATCCGGTAATTTGGAAACTGGCTTTTGCCCCGGAAGAAGGAGAGAGTCCCATAATGTTGACCTGGGATTTTAGCGATAGCCAGCATACAGGCAGTCTAATCTTGGTAGACGACCCTGAAAGCCCTACTTTTGAGCTGGATATGAAGCAGGAGACTAGTTACCAGGTCAGCAGTTCTGTAAATACGCTCTATATTATTAGTAGTGCATTTACCGATTAGAACATGAACTGTGGAGACAGTAGCTTCCTTGAATCGTGCCTATCACTTGCGCGGGAATTAATTCCCGCGTTATGGATAAGGCAAAACTGCGTTTGCCAATTAAACGGTTTCAGACCTGATTAATTAGATTTTCAACGGTAAACATGTTAACAGACTCTTAGTAAGAAGACTTTGAAAAACCATCCTATTTGAAGTTGTCATCGTGTCCGCCAGCTGGTGGATTGAGTCGTGGCGATCCCCTTTTGTTGTCTCAGGCAGTATTGTGAGTGGGAGATTGCCGCACTCCATTCATTCCGTTCACAATGATACCATAGTATTGTAATGCCCTCTAGTAATTGATTGTATCAACTCCTTTTCTAACAGATATCTAATTTAGAACTAAAAGGCCATGCTTTTGGGCATGGCTTTGTTATTTTGGAGAAAACTTAACCCTACAGAAGATTCCTTATGAAGAAGTTAGTTTTTGCAATACTCCTCAGCTTATTCATTTTACCAGAAACAGTGTTCGGACAAGCCCAGGAAACCAAGTTGGTAGTCCGTGCTAAGGCCCAGGATGCCAAGTTTATTGGAAGTTCTATGGGCGGTGCTTTTGTTGTCGTTAAAAATACTGAGACCGGCGAAATATTGGCAAAGGGAAAAACAATAGGCTCAACGGGCGATACTCAACAGATTATGAATACCCCCAAAACACGCGACCTGCAACTGAGCACGCCGGGAGCTGCCAAGTTTGAAACCACATTACAGCTTGACGAACCTACTTTTGTTACGATTGAAGTAACAGCGCCATATGCACAGGCGCAATCCCATGTGACCAGTTCTACACAACTATGGATGATTCCGGGCAAAGATATTACCGGAGATGGTGTTTTACTTGAAATCCCCGGTTTTGCCGTAGATGTATTGAGTCCACAAGCCCACGAAGTCACTTCCCTAAAGAAGATAAGTATCGAGGCGAATTTGGTGATGATGTGCGGCTGTCCCACCTCACCCGGTGGAATGTGGAACAGCGATGAGTATGAAATCCGGGCATTGATAGCAAAGGAAGGCCACCAGGTAGCTTCAGTTCCACTGACGTTTGCAGGCAAAACAAGTACATTTGAGGGGGATTTTACCCCGAAAGAGAGTGGTGCGTACCAAATTACAGTTTATGCCTATCACCCGGAGACCGGTAATACAGGTGTAGACAAAACAACGGTTATATTCAGTGGAGAGTAGAACAGTTTAACAGTGTGTCAGAGATCAGAATATCAAAATATGGGCGAACTACTTCCTAGTCACATTAACACTGAAATACTGATAAACTGGGTCAGCGGAAGCTATTCATAGCCGTTGGGGTTGTTCGACTGCCAGCGCCAGGCGTCCTTGCACATATCTGAAATATCGCGTTCAGCAGTCCACCCCAGTTCTTTTTCGGTTTTGGAGGGGTCGGCATAGCACTCTGCAATGTCACCGGGCCGTCGGTCAGCAATGCGGTAGGGGATATCTTTGCCGGAAGCTTCCTCAAAGGCTTTCACCATTTCCAGCACGCTGTACCCGCGTCCGGTGCCCAGATTGTAGGTCACTAATCCTGGTTCGGTATCAAGTTTTTCTAGGGCCCTGAGGTGCCCGATCGACAGGTCCACAACATGGATATAATCTCGTACGCCGGTACCGTCATGGGTGGGATAGTCGTCTCCAAACACATTCAGTTTTTCCAGCTTCCCAACCGCCACCTGGCTGATATAGGGCATCAGGTTGTTGGGGATATCGTTCGGATCTTCCCCGATTTTGCCACTTTTATGTGCCCCAACCGGGTTAAAATAGCGCAGGAGAGCAATATTCCAGTCCTCATTTGCCACGCTCAAATCACCCAGAATTTCTTCAATAAACAGCTTGGTTCTGCCATAGGGATTTGTGGCTGTGAGCGGGAAATCCTCTGTAATGGGCACTTCGTGGGGATCCCCATACACAGTGGCTGATGAGCTGAACACGATGTTGGTCACCCGATGTTTTTCCATTACCTCGCATAGGTAGAGCGTACCGGTAATGTTGTTGTGATAATATTTCAGGGGTATTTTAACTGATTCACCAACCGCCTTGTATCCCGCAAAATGGATGACAGCATCCACGTCATGTTCAGAGAAAATTTGGTCCAGGCTCTCTTTGTCCAGCAGGTCAACTTCATAGAACGTAAGCTCCTTGCCGGTGATATCCTCAACACGGTCGAGGGCCTCTTTTTTGCTGTTAGACAGGTTATCAACCACGATGACTTCATAGTCTTCATTCAATAGCTCAACAGTGGTATGACTGCCGATGTATCCTGCGCCACCTGTTACCAAAATGGTGTTCATGAGATAAAACCTTTAAAATGAAAATTTTTCAGAAGAGATTATTTATTTGAGCAGAGCTCCTTGCAATGGTGGCTAAATTTAATATTCATTGGGTATGAATCAAATTTGATTTGCCGGTGGGTATCAAAATCTACATCGGCCGGGCAAAGGTGATGTTACTGCTCCAGCCGGTCCAGGTAGTCCCGGTTGCCGAGCAGGTGCATATAGCGTAAAACCCAGTTTCGGCGTTTAATCATGTAGGGAGAAGGGTTGTGCAGGTTATACCGTTTGGGGCTGGGCAGGGCTGTAATAAGAAGCGCACTTTGCAGCATGCTCAACTTGCTGGCGGGAATACCGAAATACGTACTAGCGGCGGCTTCAACTCCAAACACCCCGGCACCGAATTCTGCAATATTGAGATATATCTCCAGAATTCTCCTTTTTGACCAGCACAATTCAATAAGAACAGTAAAGTAGGCCTCAATACCTTTGCGGATAAAAGAACGACCGGGCCACAGGAACATATTTTTTGCAACCTGCTGGGTGATGGTGCTGGCACCGCGCAGATTATCACCTCGCTGGCTCTCTTCCAATGCCTTTTCAATAGCCTCAAAATCGAACCCGTTGTGTTCAGGAAAGCGTTGATCTTCGGACGTGATGGCAGCCACTTTTACATAATCGGATATCTGGTCCCATCCAACCCACTGGTATTTGATTTCAAGAGATTCTCCGTTGTCGTTTTGCAACTCATACTTTTGTTGGATCATATAAGATGAAGTAGGAGGGTTAATCCATCGAAAAGAAAGAACCAGCAGAAAAGAGATAAAAACCAGGAGAATAGTAGTTCCAAAAAACCACTTCAGGAGCCTGAGAAAAATGTTCTTCTTTCTGGGTTCAGAAGATTCAGGGGTGTTGTACACCGGCTAAATATTTTGGTTGGTCTGTTATGTTCAGCTTTCCTTCATTGAAAGCGTGCTTAGAATCCCTTGAAAACAATCCTTTAAATTAGGGATTTTTTTGAATCTTCCTTAATTCCTTAATTATCTGGTCACAAATATGTTGGATTTTTTGTGCAGAAGCTTCCAGCTCTTCCTGTGTTTCATTTTCCCAGAGTAGCGTTTTGGCATGTTCATATTCCTCAATGATTTCATCTATATTGAGCATCTTCACCACCGGTTTAATTTTGTGACCCGCCTTCCTGAAGTTGGTTTCATCTCTTTCCAGTAAATATTTGTTGTAATTTACCTTGAACTCGGAAAAAGAATCTTCGGTGGCTTCAGCGAATTCCTTGATATAAGGTTTTTCGTTATAGACAAGATTAGCGATGATGTCTCGGTCGATATATTTATTTGAATTACTCAATTTCTCAGCAATGTTTAAAAAATATTAAAATGAATTCTCCGCGGAACGTTTAAATCGTTGATAATATTGAATTAATGAATTCTCAAGGAAATAGTATGTAAATTATTCTTATGAATTTACGTGATAATACAACAATATTTGTCAAAGTATTATTAACGGTAATTCTAATCATATTTTTCTTGGTTCCAGACTTAGAAGCTCAATATTTTGGGCGTAATAAAGTACAATATGAGGATTTTAACTTCCAAATATTAGAGACTTCTCATTTTGATATTTACCATTATCCGCAAGAGGAGCAGGCCGTTAAGGATCTCGGACGCCTGTCTGAGCGATGGTACCAACGCCATTCCAATATATTGGAGCACAGTTTCAGCTCTGTAAATCCGCTTATTATCTATGCGAATCATGCCGATTTCCAGCAGAACGATATTGTACCGAATGTTGGAGTCGGAACAGGAGGAGTAACTGAAGGCCTTCGGAATCGGGTTATCATGCCTTTTGCCGAGGCCAACCAAAGCACAAATCATGTGCTGGGCCATGAGCTCGTGCACGCATTTCAATACGATATTGCCAGAAACAGTGATAAAATAAGCGGGATCAGGGCTACCAGCCAAATGCCGCTCTGGTTTATTGAGGGGATGGCTGAATACCTTTCGGTGGGACCGGAAGATACACACACCGGCATGTGGCTGCGGGATGCGGTTCGGCGCGACACACTGCCCACGATCAAGCAGCTGGCCAACAGCCGGCAGTATTTTCCCTATCGGTATGGCCATTCCGTTTGGACCTATATAACTGGTAAATGGGGCGACGAGGTTGTGAAACCGTTGTATGTCAACAGCGTGCAGCGTGGACTGAAAAAAGGGCTCAAGAATACCCTGGAGATTTCTCAGGACTCGCTCTCTACGCTTTGGCAAAATTCGGTGCGAAAGAAATATTCCGAGACCGTAGAAAAGTTTGATGATCCTTCAGAAGTCGGGGAAAAGATACTCGGCAAATCAAAAGGTACGGGGACCATTAATTCAGGACCCTCACTGAGTCCCAACGGGGAATATGTGGCATTTATCTCGGAAAAGAACCTGTTCTCAGTTGAGCTGTTCCTGGCTGATGCACAGACCGGGGAGATCATCCGAAGCCTCACGAGTACAGTCTCTGATCCCCACCTCAAGGCACTTAGATTTATCGAATCGGCCGGTACATGGTCGCCGGATGGGGAAAGGTTTGCTGCTGTAGTATTTTCCAAAGGTGACAACCAGCTGATCATCATCGATGTGACCTCCGGGAAAACGGTACGCAAGATTAAGTTTGATGAAGTAGATGCAATGACAAATCCCGCATGGTCACCGGATGGAAATAAGCTCGCTTTTTCCGGCTCTGATGGTGGATATACCGATCTTTATGTCTATAATTTCCAGAATGACTCATTGCGTAATTTGACGAATGATCGATACTCTGATCTGCAGCCAACCTGGGCACCCGACGGGTCATCGTTGGCATTTGTCACAGATCGAGGAGAGGAAACCAACTTTGAAAAGCTGACTTTCAGCAAAACGCTGATTGGACTTTATGACTTGGAAACAGGAGAGATGGGCACCATTCCTGCATTTCCCGATTCCAAACATATTAACCCCAAATTCGGCCCGGACGGAGAATCACTCTATTACATTTCCGATTACCGGGGGATCAGCAACCTGTTTCGGTACGATTTTCAAACCCGAAATCGATACCAGGTTACCAATGTGAATACGGGAATTTCCGGCATTAGTGCACTGTCACCAGCACTCACAGTGGCGCGAAATTCGGGTGAAGTGATGGTGTCGGTCTTTGAGAACTCGAACTACAGCGTGTACAAAATTCCTGAAGACGAGACGACCGGAACCCAGGTGTTGACCAGCAATCAATTGGCTGATGCCAATGATCTGCCACCGGTAGGCCTGGAAGGTAATGAAGTGGTCACTTCCTATTTCCGGGAGCCCTACATAGAGGTTCCAACATCAGATGAATTTTCACAGCGGGATTATGTCCCCAAACTTACCCTCGATTATGTTGGCGGCGGTGGCGGTATCGGCGTCTCCAACCAGCTGGGGGTTGGGGCAGCCGGTGGTGTCACACTCCAGTTCAGCGATATGCTGAATCAGCACCGCTTGATAACCAGCCTCCGGATGCAGGGGCGCATTAAGGATATCGGTGGGCAAGTGGCCTATCTTAACCAGGATAACCGTTTTATTTATGGAGCTTCACTGAGCCACATGCCGTATCGGACTACGGCAGCTGGTGTTAGCAGGGACACCCTGAATATCGATGGCCAACAGGTGGAACTGCCGGTCGTTGAACGGTTAAACCGCCGCGTATTCCAGGACCGAATTTCCCTGCTCGGGATGTATCCATTCTCTACGACCCAGCGTCTGGAGTTTTCTACCGGCTGGACGCACATTTGGTACGATCTCGAATTGCGTCGCACATTTTATAATCAGTTTGGACAACCCGTCGACCGGCAGACCGAGAACCTGGAGACTCCGTCTCCACTGAACCTCTATTCCGCCTCTGCAGCATATGTTGAGGATAACTCCATCAGCGCGTTTACTGGTCCTATCCGTGGACATCGTTTGCGTTTTGAGATGGAACCAACCACGGGTTCATTAACATATCTCAATGCCTTGGCGGAATATCGCCGGTATTTTTACCTCCGGCCGTTCACTTTTGCCATACGAGCAATGCACACCGGTCGATACCTGGAAGATTCGGAAGACCAACGCCTATCACCCAACTTTCTGGGTTATAAAACCCTGGTAAGAGGGTACAGCAGCAACTCCTTTACTGCCTCAGAGTGTAGCCAATCCCCGGGACAGGGCTGCTCCGTGTTTAACCGTTTGATAGGTAGTCGCATGGCGTTGGCAAACGTCGAGTTCCGGATACCAGTGCTGGGAGCGGAAGAGCTGGCACTGTTTCGTTCCAGGACCATTCCAACCACGCTGTCTCCCTTCTTTGATGCCGGTTACGCATGGACCAAAGACGAACCATTCAGTTTTAAAGACCTGAAATGGACCTCGGGAGATACCAGTGAACGCGTTCCGGTTTTCAGTACAGGGATAAGTGCCAGGGTAAATGTGCTTGGCTACCTGGTTGCCGAAGTGTTCTATGCCATACCATTTCAGCGACCCGAACAACCGGGATACGTTGGGTTCTCCATCTCTCCCGGATGGTAGGGTAAGCAACAGAAAAACATCAATATTTTCAGTGAGCAAGGTCGTTCAAACCTTGCTCACTATCTTTTACGGCCTGTTAATCTAACTGTGTGCATTATGCCGGAGGCCATTATTCCGTAAGTCAAGGCGCCTGGAGAGAGGATAAATTCAGAAGCCTCTGGCAGTTTCATAAAGTCCAGAAAATCCTTGCAGATTGCATTCCACCGGTTAAAGCTTCTTTAGGATGCTATTAATTATTTTTGGCAGTGAGTAAAAGTGCTACACCTTGCTCACTGTCTTTTAATTTGCAGATTCAGAAACCTTGTGCGGAGTTGGTCGACCGTCTTTATCCAGGTTTACAAAGACGATAGTATCTATTTTAATGATTGTCTCTTTACTGAACTTATTGCGGACTTCACAGCGAACGGTGATTGAGGAGGTGCCAAATTTTACTGTCTCCATACCGATTTCAATGACATCACCCACTTTGGCAGAACTCACAAAGTTGATTTCTGACATATATTTGGTGACGACATTTCCTTTATCTAGCTGACATGTTACATAGATAGCTGCTTCTTCATCAATCCATGCCAGGAGTGAGCCCCCGAAAAGGGTGCCGGTTGCGTTCAAATCTTGTGGTTTAATAAGTTTGCGACTGTAGAACTTCATAATAAGTGATTATTTCAGCTTAGATCAAAAAGAAGGCTTAAGATAGGAATTCTGTGCTTTATATCTACAACTTTAACACTTTTTTGGAGCAGCTAACTCACACGAATAACTAGTGTTGTTATTCGTTCATTGGTACAGTGGTTAATTAAAGTAGTCAGCTTCATGAGCTTTCCCAATAACAAATAACCGATAACCACTAACAAAATTGTTGGCACAGATATATTCAATCTATCGTAATAATGACGATACTTTCTTAGTGGTACTACCTAGTTATATTAATTTGTATTATCATCTCAGTTCTATAATTTCTTCTCTGAAAAATACGGGTTAGGCGGGGTAATTTTGTGATAGTTGAATAAAAGAACTGTTTATGAATAATTTGGGCAGAACGAACCAGCGCTCCAGACGGCTTAATATTGATCGAAATATGATCGGGATTCTCTCGGTCTTTGCTTTCCTCGGAATCTGTATCGTGATTACTATCATCCTGGCAACCAGTACATTGTCTGCACTTCGGGGGTTTGCTACCCTCCAAACACAATGGACCGAGGCACGGAAAGAGGCCACATTTCAGCTTGTCAATTTTGTGAAGACAGGAGACGTTGTTTACCTGGCAAACTTTGACAGTACAAGATCTTTTGTGGATAAATTCACTGAAATAAGAGTTGAGCTACAGAAGGACAACACCAACAATGCCGCGGTATTGGAGTTGATGCAACAAGCACGTGTTCCTCCCAACGACAGGCGGACAATGATAAGAACATTTGAGCTTTTTCAATCATTTTCAGATTTCGAAGAAGCGATTCATCAATGGAGCTATGCTGATCAGCTTTTTAATGATCTGAAAAAGATAGCCCGGGAAGCAGATGTTGCAATTTCGCAACAAACGCTGACCCCCGACCGGGAAAAGCAGTTGGTAAATGAAATCAGGCAACTTGATCAGCAATTAACAAGCTCCCAATATCGTCTTTCAGGTGCGTTGGGGAACGGAACTCATTTTTTAAATTCAACAATTATCTGGATCGCTACAACACTGGGTATTATTCTTTTTTTAACCGGGGTAGTCCTTTCCATGCGTTTCCTCAAAAGTATAAAAAGCTGGCATCGGGATCTTGTTGTTAGCGAACAAAAGTATCGCTCTCTGTTTGAACAAAATCCAAATGCCGTTTTTTCCCTGGACAAGGAGGGACAACTGGTCGACAATAACAAAGCTTTTAAAAGCTTATTCAGTTCTTCAAAAGGCCCAAAAGAGGGGGATAAGCCGGATCGGGCTTGGTTGGGACAGGAGCTGAAAGAGCTGCGTGATACTCTTCAGAAAGTATTGGAGGGCGATCCCCAAAAACTCGAGACTGTAGTTACTAAAACGGGCAATGGTGAGTTGCATCTCGATGTGACGATGCTGCCCATTTATGTCGAAGGAAAAATCGACGGGGCATACAGTATTGTTCAAAATATCACTGAACGCAAAAGGGCAGAACTCCAAATAAAAGATCAGCTCGAGGAAAAGAGCTACCTGCTCACGGAAGTTCATGATCGCGTGAAGAACAACCTGGCTCTCATTCAGAGTCTGCTGCAACTGCAAAAAGAGGGGCTGGAAAAGCATGAGGAATCCTCCCTGTTGGACAATACCATTTCACGCATCCATTCCATAGCAATGGTTCACGAGCTTATGTACCATACCGAAACTTTCTCAAAAGTACATCTCGATGAATATATCGCCAAGCTGTGCCAGTCAATTAGGGACAAAGTACCCCGGGATTCAAAACGTTATACGCTGGATCTCGACCTCGATCCAATTACTCTGAATATAAACAAGGCGATACCGGTTGGATTGTTGTTAAACGAGCTGCTGATGAATGCGTTTCAATACGCCTTTGAAGGAAAAGAAGAGGGGACCGTTTGGGTAAGTTTAACACAGTGCAGCGAGGATGCCGAAGTGGCGTTGACGGTTGCGGATAACGGTATCGGCCTCTCCCAAAACTATAATTTGGAAGAATCCGACACCATGGGTTTTACGCTGATCAAAGCCCTGTTAGAGCAAATTAATTCCAGTTACCCTATTGAGAATAGCAATGGGACCACATTTCGCCTGAAATTTCCCCAGTGATTTCCGTAGGGAATTCCTGTTTAATCAAGGGGTAAAATCTCAATTTTCCTGAATTGAGTAGGATGGCTCTCGGCTTGGATGGATATGGTTCCCCCGGTCAATATTTTGCTATCTGCGTTCTTGAGGATCTCTTTGGCATCTGAATCATTCGGATCGAGTTGCGGGTCGTCATAATCAAACACCAGGTTGCCGTTGATGTAATGCTTTATGTTGTTGCCTTTTACAACTACCTCGGCCGTAACCCACTGATCGCCGTGGTAGGTCTCGGAGCTTGAATTTATACAATGCCGGGTCACCAGTTCACCATCAATTACTACATTTGTGCCCGGTGTACAGATATTTGCAGTGGATCGCTCATCGGTTCCATTCCCACTCAGAAGCTGAATTTCCACTGAAACCGGGAACTCCTGGTCCACCCGCATATCTTCTGGATGCTGACCGTGAATCATAAGACCATTGTTCCTGATCGCCCAGCCGGGGCCGTTGGTGACCTGTTCACCCACAAAACGATACTCCGCCCTCAGCCGGTAATTTGAAAATGATTTGTTATAAAAAAGATGACCAAACTCGCCATCGAATGAGTCCCAGTTGTCGTAAGAGACGGTTAATATGCCATCCTTAACACGGAAGGTATTGTTGTAATTAACGCCGGCTTTGCTACCCGTAAATTTGGGTGTCCATCCGTCCAGGTTTTTACCGTTAAAAAGCTGAATCCATTCACCGTCACCAGTGGTGCCCTGGGCGTTGATAGTTGTAGTGCAGAACATCCCGAGCAACAAAAAAGACAGAATATACTTGGTCATAATCGATGGTTTGAATACTAATTTGTTGATTTGAATCATAGGAAGGTCTTTAGAAAGCTGCTAAACCGCAAGAATCGTGTCTGTAAAATTTTTATAGGTCCTCCGTACTTCCAGTGCAGGGAGTATTCAGTTGCTGTCACTGTGCCCCAGGTCTTTCTCCGGTGCGATGCGATCCCGAACCAGCTGCTTCAACTCCTTTGACTCCGGGAACCGTCCTTGCTCTTTGCGGGAATAAATCAGGTTGCCATCTACATGTACATCAAATATGCCGCCACTGCCAGGGGAGAGTGTTACCCCTCCCAATTCATTCTCAAACGTCGTTAATAGCTCTTGTGCCATCCAACAGGCGCGCGGCAGCCACCGGCATTGCGTGCAGTATGTGATTTCTACGTTGGGCTTCATGCTAGAGATTTCGGTTTAATGATTATTGACAACAACAGATAGTATTGAAATCCGCGAGACATTGCAGGATCTGCTTCATCTGCATTCTCGGAACTCGGCAGCTTAGAATTGAAAGAGCACTAGAATACAGATGTTGCGAACAAAGCCGATACACGCAGATAGTAGTATTTAACGTGTTTACTGGTTAAAAACACTGTACTCCCGTGGGGAATGCCCGATCACTTGCGTGGGAATTAATTCCCACGCTATGGATAAGGTGGACATCTCACGGTATCTACAAATAATCTAATCAGGCTCTTAAAATAAAGGTCTTCAGTCGTAAACCCGTATTGTTAAATCTGTGATAATCTGCTTGATCCGCTTAATCTGTGTTCTATTACTACTTACTAATCTCTACCGTACGCCCGCCGCGACCGTTTCGGCTAAACACCCTCAGTTTGGCTGAAGAAGCATTGATCGGGCCGGCGTATATTTTGCTATTTATATCGGGCTCAGAACCGTCGGTTGTATAGCGGATGGTAAAGCCGGGCATCTGGACGTTTGCCGAAATGGTGCCGTCCTTGATAATGGCCCCGGGCGTGGGAATCCGGTATCGAAATCCACCGGCATAGTGATCCAGCCGCGGGAGTTCCCGTTTGGCGGCAATATTCAAGAACGTTGACCACGCCTGTTGGTACTGCTGTTCATTTTGGATAGTCCATTCTCCCTGCGCCCATTCAGGTTGTTCAGCCCAGGCCCGTTCAGCCATCGCCAGCAGCTTCGGCACCAACATATATTCCTGCCGCTCGTCACTTATAAGTTTTTCTCCCCACAACAGGCTTTGAATACCGACAATGTTGGCACGACCCTCCTCGGTCAGGCGCTCCATACCCTCAAAATGGTTGTCGTTAAGCGGTCTTCCCATTACGTCAGCATCCGCATTTTTGTAATAATCGTATGGAATGAACTCGAACGGTTTTTCAAGGCTGTTGAAGCCACCCCAGTAAAGCCCGGGCTCGGCAAATTCTTTTTGATAGGCCAAATCGAAATAAAAGTTGGATACCCCGGAGAGCACCACTTTGTATCCGGCATTGGCCAGGCGATAGGCCAGGTCCTCATCCCCGGAACCGGTGACGTTATTCCACACATCGACCTGCACATCTTCTTTAGCAAAAGCAGTATCGGCGACAGAATGAGATTCTCCGCCCCAGAGCGCGTCTTTCATCCCAATCTCTTCCCAGCCATACAGCTTCAGGCCACGCTCTTTCAGCATGTCGTCAACCCTGCGATAGAAATAGCCCCACAAGTCTCCTGTCGACTCCACTTCCGGATTTTCACTAATGAGTGTTTGTACGGCTGGCGATTTTTCCCAGACGCCCGCGGGCACCTCATCGCCACCCATATGGATGCGCTCCAGCGGAGCCCCGGCTTTGTTGTACATCGCCTGCAGCTCGTCGATTACTTTGCCCAGGAAGCGGTAGGTAGAGGGGAGGGCCACGTTAATCACATTGTCATCCCAGCCCTGTACGGACTCATACTCCGAAGTGTCTTCGAGATCTCTCAGCAAATACGTTTTGGCTTGCTCTTCCTTGCCCTGTTCCATCAGGCGGCGGTAGCGGGCATCCATCGACTTGATGGCAGCCCTGGCATGTCCGGGCGTTTCTATTTCCGGGATCACCCTGATGTGCCGCTCTGTGGCGTATTCCAGGATATCGATGAAATCCTCAGTGCTGTAGTAACCGCTACCCGGATGTGTAGAGTTGGGACCTGAACCATGAGAGGGCTGCAGTCGCTCGTGGTTGTCCAGTGTGTGCCCGCGCTGTGCACCGACTTCGGTGAGTTCCGGTAGGTCTGGAATCTCAATTCGCCATCCCTCATCGTCATTAAAGTGGAAATGGAACACATTCAGCTTATAGAGCGACATCAGGTCAAGCGTCTTCAGGATCTGCTCTTTGGAGCGAAAATTACGAGCCACATCCTGCATAAAAGCCCGGTAACCGAAGCGAGGCGCATCGGTTACCTCCAGCGCAGGAATAGCGACCGATTGCTGGGGCCCTGACCAGGCGGTAGGGGGCATGGCCGTTTTCAGGGATTGTATACCGTAAAAAATGCCTGCCGCGTCGGAAGCCGAAATAGTGATGGCCTGTGGAGTGACTGAAAGCTCGTAGCCCTCCGGTTCTGTGTTGGTTTTCTGAAGTGTGATCTCTTTACCTGGAACGTTCTCAGTAGTCATAGTGGGCTTGCTTCCTAGAATTTTCTCCAATTCACTGGAGAAGTATTCGGCCTCATTTCTAAAGTCGCTGATATACTTAATAGAGACATCGGAAGTCAGGGAAAAGCTACCGTTCCGCTCGCGATACTGGTTTGGCGTAGGGAACACTTTGGGGAGCTGGTTCTCATCAAGGTCTGTAATCTGATTGTTCCATTCATATACGTTCTCGGGAGTGGCCACGGACACATGGTCGCCTGGGCCGCGATCCAGCACCTCTGGACCGTCTACAGGTTCTACGGTGTACTGTTTAATCGGAATTCCATTTTCTTTGTTGGAGTCCCACACCCAGTAGAAACCGATCGGTGCTCCCGTAATATTCAACGCCGAGCCCGTGCATATGAGATCCAGGTTTAGGGTTTCACCGGGAATGAGGCCGTCAAAAGAGGGTATGGGTGCCATTTGATCCAAATCCCCGTTTACATGGCTGATGTCAAAATTCCCGGTCTGATCCTTACAGAACATGTTATTGACATACAAGCTCCAGCCACTCTCCGGGATTGGATTATTGCCATTATTGACTAGAGTTAGCCGGGCTAAGAACTGTGAGTTACCCCGGTGGTGATTATCCATCAGTTCCCAACTTATTTGGAGAGAGGAAGGACTGAATTCGTTATTACCCTGTCCCCAAATCATTGAGGATATCCCGAAAAAGAAATAAAAAAGCAGCACAATTATTCTATGCATGGAAAAGATTCTTAATTGAGCGTTGATGAAATCGTAATATAAACTTGTTTCAGGATCTCGCAGAGGCCATTACTGTTGATATAGTTTTGTAATTAATCAACGTCTATTGCCCACGACGAGATCCCGGATTGGGTTCGGGTGAAACAGTAGGTATTTATTTTTCATTAGCCATGAAATCCACCTGCTAAACGGGTGTATAGTAACTAAAATATTTCTATCCTTGAATTTACCATACTCTGATAAAATGACAAACAACCAGGTTTTAACAACAGAGCCATCCGGCAAATAAAAAAGGGAACCCGAATGGGCTCCCTTAAAGTAAAGAGGGTGATTAAAAGCTGATTACCTAAAACTGATGCCAAATCCTACGTTATAGCTTGAGTAGTTGGCCAGGGTGTAGGAGGCGGAAACATGGAATATTGCAAAGCGCAGTCGAAATCCGGCCAGTGCCCGAAAGCCATTTTGCCCCTCCATTTCTACATTTATTGGCTTTTCGATGGCATTTACAATCAGCGGCTCATTGTTGTTGGGATCAGTCTGATATTCCTCATTGGGGATAACGGTAGGATATGATCCCGGGGTGGAAACGGAAAAAGTGGAAGCCTCATATCCGATACCACCGTAAACCGAGATAACAGGAAGTGTCTTCCCTACAAGAGCGTTGACGGTCCATGCGTCGGTTGTGAGTGCGGCACGCTGTCCGTCCCATGTTGAGGCGGGATATGGATTTTCGGTATCCTCGGGCTGGGTAATCACATCATTGGGCATTACATCAAAATCGGTTCCCAGCTCCATATTTGTATATCCGAACATGACTGAAATATCAACGGGAATAAGTTTACCACCTGGCAGCCACTGTTTTACGTCATGCTTTACACCGACACCGAACAGCTTGAAAGACCCGTAATCCTCAATATTGTATTCGGGAGTGTAGCGTACCATTACATCCGTATTCTTGATCAATCCAATCCCAGCTTTGATCATTGGGGCAGGGGAATATTCGAAGCCGGTCCCTTCAGGCATATTGAATTCTACCAGTTTTTCCCGGCCCTGGAACGGAACATTTGCATAGGCTGCCATTGTAGGCCCGGTTTCGCTGGGTCCACTGATGGTCGGGGTTATTGGCGATCCGTCCTCAAGTTCAAGCTCTTGCAGGTCAAGCTGGGTTACATCAAATGTGAGATCTTCATCGGGTACAATGGCAAGGCCCGCGCTGACAGTCAGATCAAATCCCAGTGTATTGTGTGTTTTGGCTGTATTGGTCCAGCCCGTGTTCAATCCCGCACCAAATCCGGATCCGAAAGGTTCCAGATAGGCTCTTACTAAAGTATTGGCATCTTCTTTGCCCGATTGCAGGATACTACCCACATCGCCCAACTGGGCAAAAGAAGGCACGGAAACAACACCGACGAAAACAAAAAACAGAAGTCCTTTGAGAAGTAGTTGTCGTAGCTTCATCGCATATAGGTTTGTTTAAGATGTTTGTTAGATGATATAACTATTAGGTATTAACTATCCCCGAAAGAGGACATACATAGTACATAATTTGTGATAGACTCTCTAATTTTCTTCCAGCGATTCCAGGATATTCAGGTATGACTCATACCGCTGGGCACTGATATCACCATTTTCAAACGCTTCAATTACGCCGCAGCCTGGTTCGTGACTGTGGGTGCAGTTGTTGAACTTGCAGTACTGACGGGGCTCCAGCATCTCCGGGAAAAAGAGCGAGAGCTCCCAGGGCTCAATGTTGACCAACCCAAATTCTTTGATTCCGGGCGTATCCACCAGGTAGCCTCCGAAATGCAGCGGAAGCAGTTTGGCGAAGGTCGTGGTGTGTATGCCTTTTTCTGAATAATCGGAGACATCCGAAGTGGGGCGTTCAATACCGGGATCAATTTTGTTGATAATGGATGTTTTGCCCACCCCGGAGTGCCCGATAAAAACGGAGGTTCGCCCTTTAAGCTCCTCTTTTACCGTTTCAAGGGATTCTTCATCGTAGATACTGGTGGCCATAATATCATACCCGATGGAGCTGTAGAGATCGATAAGCCGTGCGGCCTGCTCTTTTTCCTTCTCCCTGGCCAGGTCCATTTTGTTTATGAGGATGAAGGAAGAAACCTCGTATGCCTCACAGGTGACAAGGAAACGGTCAATAAATCCGGGTTTGAGCCTCGGTTTGCGAATCGACTGTATCACAAATGCGCGGTCCACATTGGCGGCAAGAATCTGCTCACCGCGCTGATTATGCGTAGATTTACGGATGACAAAGTTTTGGCGATCGTGAATTTTTTCAATGCTTCCGGTATCATCCTCGTTTATGGAGATGTCTACCCGGTCTCCCACAGCAATGGGATTTGTGACATTGTAATCTTCCAGTCTGAATCGCCCGGGAAGCCGACATTTTACGATACTGAATCCCTCATCGTCTTCCACGGCAATCTCATACCAGCTACCGGTTGATTGTACTACACGTCCCTGTTTGTTGGCCATTGATCATTTCTTTTGAAATTAGGATGAAAATATTGAAGTAACGCTAATAATGAAACTAATCCTTGTTAGTTGGACGATTAGGAAAAAGAATTGAGTCCATAATCCCGAAGACGAGACTGCCACCAGTAGATGGGATCAGTACCCTGTATGGACCCGATATTTTAGTGGGCATTATCTGGAAAAATGATATCCGGGAGTTTGATATGTACCTGCCTGAAGGGCAGTGGACCGATGTCTGGTCAGATGAAACAGTTGAAGGACCGACAGAAGTCGCGATAGAGACACCGCTCCATAAAATCCCGATCTTTGTGAGATCAGGCAGCGGTGTTGATCTCGGTAACCTGAACCAACTTTTTCATGAATCAGTCGATATAGACAGTTCAAAACCTGATCTGGAGAGTTTACTGGAAAACGAGAGTTTCTAAATAATTAGGGCTTCCTTTTGACAAGATAATTCGATGCGTGACAATGTTTTAACGGATAAATTGGGTGATCGAAATCCAAGGTTTTATGGATTTTCAAATTACCCTGCATATGATACAGCCGGCACCGAAAGCAGGAATTTTCTGGACGTGGGGCTGCCGGTGGAGTTGGGTTTATCCCTCCGGCCTACGGATTTATGAGCCGTCCGGGCAAATGCAGCGGAGGCGTTAAGAAAGAAACCTTGCAGCAGGTTTCGGGAAAGACTGGAGGTGTGGGAAATCTCAATAATCCGGAAGGAACTCCGAACATGAATATCTTGGTTTCTTTTAGCCACAGCGAAGTGCAGCCAGGCGAAAAAATCCCAGACGGTGATTTTTGGGGTGTCTGGTTCGTAAGTCCCGAATACTTTCGGGATTTGTTCACACAAAAAGGAATATCACTGCTATCGATAATTGCTAATACTTTTTGAGGAAGCCCTAGATAGAGTGAGAACAACATACTCAATTTTCAGAGGGACGTTTCCGCTGTCATTTTCATCTCGTGCCAGACCTCTGTTTCGGGCGTGGAGAATGGTACTTTTGGTACTTGGTATTTCTGTAATCCGTGCCAAAGCCCCAGCAGATTTTTCAACAATTCAGCAGTTCAACAACTCAACGAGCAACTTCTACTTAAATGACTCATTCAACACAACTTTTGAGGATACACTAAATAACCTCAGTTCGATATAAAAATCACAAAATTATAGCTGTCATCGCGAGGAGGCGTCTTTGATAGTAGCCGGCTCCATCTTGAGGTCGACGTGGCGATCTCCGTATTCGTTTTTCCCGGGAGATTGTCTCCCGAAAGTTTTCGGGATCCCGATGGTCACTTAATCCTCGCAATGACAGGTTCTATCTTGAACTGACGCTAAATATTTTTGCATTTCAGAGGATGTCCTAAATTAATTGAGACGGTCGTCTCATATATACTGAGATAGTAGTCTCAGGATCTGTGAGACTATGGTCTCGGTAAGTATGAGACGATGGTCTCACTATGTATGAGATAGTAGTCTTGGTAAGCGTGTTAATCTATTAAAAGGGGGTTTTCACTTAGGGCTTATTCAAAATTCCTGGTGAGGAGGCCCTGCTTAACCTGAGTTTGACATATGGATACTAAAAATAATAACTATTATCGCGACGAGGCTTTGGTGTACTTGTTGGCTTAACGATGCGGTCGACGAGGCGATCTCCTCATCCGTTTTTTGTTTACGCATAGGAGATCGCCGCTGGATTTCGCTGAATTCCTCACAATGACAGATTTTATATCGAACTGACGTTAAATAAAAAACCCTGCCAGGTTTGATCACCTGGCAGGGCTAAGTTTAATTTTACTGCTCCATAATAATGGTCTCCTCTGTGGAGTCTTTCGAGGGTTGACTAGCGCCATTGCGGGTTTTGTATTCCTCAGAAACCTTGAACCGTTCTTTGGGATCCATAACCGATTCATCTTCAAGGACGATGCCCAGCAGGGGATCCATTCGCTCCAGGTACTGAACTTCAAGGTCGCCGATCACATCTTCTTCAATCTCGGCTACATCCTTCTCATTTTTCTTGGGTAGCAATACTTTTTCGATACCGGAGCGCTTGGCTGCCAGTACTTTTTCCTTGATACCGCCCACAGGGAGTACCAGGCCACGCAAAGTAATCTCACCCGTCATTGCGAGCGTACCTTTTACCTTGCGCTGGGTAAAGATGGAGGCCACAGCCGAAAATATTGAGACACCGGCAGATGGTCCGTCTTTTGGCACAGCACCTTTCGGCACGTGGATGTGCAGATCCCAGTACTTGAATGCCTCTTCCGGGATACCGAGTTCATCGGAATGAGCCCGCAGGTACGACATCGCCAGCATGGCCGATTCTTTCATTACATCACCAAGCTGACCGGTGATATGCAGCTTGCCTGTACCTTTTGAAACGCTAGCCTCGATGAAGAGGATATCTCCACCGTAGGGCGTCCAGGCCAGGCCGGTCGCAACACCGGGGACGGTAGTTCGTTCGGCGACTTCAGAGAAGTATTTTCGCTTACCGAGATACTCCTCAACCTCATTGACGCCAACTTTGAACTCTTTGTCTTCGCCTTTGGCAATTTTTGCAGCCACACCCCGGCATACAGAACCGATCTGCCGCTCCAGGGTACGCACGCCGGACTCACGCGTGTATTCGTCTATAATTTTCTGCAGTCCCTGGTGCGTAATCTTGATCTGATCCTCCGTCAAACCGTTTTCTTTGATCTGCTTTGGAATCAGGTGCTGCTTGGCGATTTCGGACTTCTCTTCAAGCGTGTAGCCACTGATGTTGATGATCTCCATACGGTCGCGCAGCGGGGCCGGGATGGTGTCCAGCGAGTTTGCCGTCGCGATGAACAGCACCTTGGAGAGGTCATATTCCAGCTCCAGGTAGTTGTCGGCAAAGGAGTCGTTCTGCTCGGGATCCAGCACTTCAAGCAGGGCGGAGGTGGGATCACCGCGATAGTCAGAGCCGACTTTGTCAATCTCATCCAGCATCATCACGGGATTGCTTGTCTCTGCCTTTTTCATAGATCGAATGATACGGCCCGGCAGGGCACCGATATACGTTCTGCGGTGACCACGAATTTCAGCTTCATCGTGAATGCCGCCAAGGCTGAAACGTTCAAATTTCCGGTTCAGGGCCCGGGCAATCGATTTACCCAGCGAAGTTTTACCAACGCCCGGAGGTCCATAGAAGCAGAGGATTGGAGCTTTCATATCTTTTTTCAGCTTCAGGACAGCCAGGTATTCGATAATTCGTTTCTTTACTTTGTCAAGGCCGTAGTGATCTTCGTCGAGCACCTTTTTGGCATGCCCAAGATCTAGGTTGTCATCCGAATACTCGTTCCACGGCAGATCCAGGATCCACTCGATATAGCTGTGGATGATACCGTAATTCGGGGATGAATTCGGCGTACGCTCCAGCCGCTGCAGCTCTTTGTCTACGGTATCTACTGCCTCTTCGGGCAGATCTTTTTCCTTGAGGCGTTGACGCAGCTTTTCAATCTCCTGCTGCTCACTATCTTCGCCCAGCGCTTCCTGTATCGCCTTCATCTGTTGGCGCAGGTAAAAATCACGCTGCTGTTCGTCGATATCGGTTTTGACCTTTGAGCGGATCTCCTCACTCAGGTTCAGCACCTGCAGTTCCTTGTTGAGGAACTCCATCACTTTTTCGAGGCGATTAGAGAATTTTTTGATCTCCAACACCTCTTGCTTGTCGGCCGTAGAGACATTGAGGTTTGAGGAGATAAAATTCAACAGGAACGTGGGACTGCTGATGTTGTTAATGGCAATGGAGGCCTCGGACGGAATATTAGGAGACAGGTTGACAATTTTGCTTGCCGTCTCTTTTACCGAACGCATAGAGGCATCCAGCTCCACGCCTTCGATATCCATCTCCTGGCCGAACTCTTCGACCTCTGCACGGAAGTAGGGATCCGTCTGGAGAAATTCCGTGATATTGAAAGTTGTTTTACCCTGAATGACAATGCTTTTACTGCCATCGGGCATTTTTATCAGTTTTAATATCTGGGCAACCGTACCTACATGGAACAGGTCCCCAGGGCCGGGGTTCTCTTCATCCTCTTCTTTCTGTGCTACAACCCCGATAATTTTATCATTTTCATATGAGTCTTTCACAAGTTCCAGGGATTTGTCACGGCCTACTGTAATCGGGACAACCACGCCTGGAAACAAGACCGTATTCTTCAGGGGCAGGATGGGCAGATTTTCAGGGACATCAAAATCGGTTAATTCTTTCTCCTCCTCTTCTGACATAAGGGGGATAGCCTGCTCAAAATCTTCAAACCCTTCTTCAGAATCTTCGAGTTTTTCCCAGTCAATATCTTTTTTGTCTATCATAACTGAATTAAAAGTTAATATACTTTTTCGATTCTCTTTACATGGTTTGCAAATAAGACGCCAGCCCTAGAGTGTCTACCAATTAGTCATAATCTAATCAATCTTTATGGCAAAATAACAAATCTTGCCGTAATGTATGACAGTTGGGCATGAATATGGCTTGCGGTCTTTGTTTTATGCGTATACACCGCCATAATGTATCGTTCAAATTGGAGGTCGCTATATCATAGTACCCACAACACCCCGCCGGTTATTTTAGTTGCGAGGAAATAAATAAGATAACGTCAGTTCGACAAAAAACTGTCATTGCGAAAGAGGAACTCAGCGACCTTCGGGATCCCGAAAATTTTGGGAGGCAATCTCCCGATGGTTGAACAAAAAACGGACGGGGAGATCGCCGCGTCGACCTCATCGTTAAGCCCAAAAGGGCAACAAAGCCTTCTCGCGATGACAGTTATTATTTTGAGTTAGTCTTATCTCGAACTCAGGTTAAGAAAGGCATGTTAAAAATGAAATTTCAGCCCGCTAAACGCCGCACCGCCAAGCTCCAGTGTCGGCGTATTGCCGTGGGAAAGAAACTGGGCACCTATCGAAAATTCCCAGTGCTCCATCTCAACCCCGGTTCCGGCGCTCCAAAGCAAGGGGTAGCCGCTCGCAAGTTGTGTTCCCAGGCGGATTGGAATAGTTTTGATCGGGGAAAACTCCACACCAAAGTGGCCAATGAGTTTGGTATTGTTGAAAGCGGTGTCATTGAGTCCAAGGGTCAAGTCGGCTGACAGCTTTAGACGATTGAGCTGCAAAAGCATGCCCGCATTGAACGAGGTGGGAAGCAGCGCGGTAAAACGAGATTTTTGTGCTCCAACCTCACCATTTCCCTGGCGCAATGGATTCAGGTTCTGTCCCGCTCTGTCAAAGAAAGAGAGATACTGTCCGGGAGATCCTTCAAACCGGGTGTCGGAAGTTCCGGATACCGGCGCAACGGAGGTATCGGGGCGTTGCGCCATTGTAAATGGATTCTTGCTATATGCTACAAACCCGATATCGGTTACAGAGAATCCCAGCCTGAGAGACTTGTTTACAACCTGGTCGTCACCAGCGCGGGCCAGCGAAAAATCATCTCCTATGGAGAGCAAATAAACCAGCCCAAAATCGAAGCCTGCACCATAACCAGTCGGTTTTGTATAGTCTGAATAATCTGTAGGAAAGGAGGAGGGGAAATTGCTTTCGACAGCGGTAGCCGGTTCTCCACCTGCCGAATAAAATTCAGTAGCTTGAGAATAATTGCCGGTTGAATGGTAATCGAATGAGTGGGTCAGGCTGGGTTGATCCATCTCATCAGTAAACCAGTACCGCGAGTCGTAATTAATATTCTGGTAGGAACCACCAATAATAAATTTGGGTGCCAGCCCGATATACACTCTGCCTACACGTGGAATAAGGCCTGTCAAAAAGTCAAATGTTTGGGCGTATCCAAAGGAAAATTCATACATAAACTGGCTCTGCTGCACCAGGTCCATGTTACGGACGCTAGTGGAACGGTGTTCAATAAATCTATCATCGTACCATCCGCGTCCAACCTCAATGCGGGTGGAAGTGCGGGCGCGGGCCGTCAAAGAGAATGCATGATCTCCACGTTGCCAGTGGACACCGCCCAAAATGGCATCCACCCGGTGCTGGTGCTCAGAAAGTTGTCGTTTGTTGGGATAGTTTCGTTCCAGCAGTTCCTGTTTCTCCTGGGAAGAGATAGTAAAGGCACCGGGTTGATAGGCGTCCAGATAATCCCGGTAGTGATTAAATTGATCAGTAATGTTATCTGTCGGCATGGCGGGCGTATAAAACGTTCCCGCCCCGCCGATGCCAAAGCTGAAGTTGGTACCCCGATCTCTAATTTTAAGATTGGCAGGATTAATAAAGTTAGCCTCATAGCCCGTTATATATGCTGTTCCTCCACCTCCCATAGAGATATTTCGGGGAGAAAGTACCGGTTGCGATAACGCGGTCCCACCGATAAGACAGAATAAAAGAACTAAAGCAGTTCTGATAAGGCTATTCAAAATTCAATGTCCTTCTAAAAAAGTATTTCAGGAATGAAGTTCTGACGTTCGGCTGTCAACTAGCCGACCACTTTCATTTTGGCCGCCCGCAGCATGAGTGTTTTTCGACCACGGTCTTTGAAAAATACCACAACTTTTGTCTTTTCTCCATTGCCTGTGCGACTGATGATTTTTCCGGGTCCAAAGATGTTGTGTTCCACTTTGGCACCCACCTGGAATCGATCGATGTCATCCCCATCATAATGGATCGTTGTTTTTCTCGACTTCCTGTTATTCTTGGAATAATGCGGCTTTTTCCAGTCGTACTCTACTGACTTGTCCCAATTATTTGCTGAGGAGGAATCCTCTTGATACCGGTTTTGAACTTGGTTAATACTTGCGCCGGTTTCTGTCCTGACAACTCCAGAGTCCACTTCATCTAAAAACCGGGATCGCATCATCGATTTTTCTTCGCCGTACTTGTAACGGCTGCGGCAAAAACTGAAAAAGAGGTCTCTTTCAGCCCGCGTTATGGCTACGTAAAACAGGCGGCGTTCCTCTTCGATATCCACGTCCTCATTATTGCGGCTACCCACAGGGAAGAGATCTTCCTCTAGGCCAACCACAAACACAACGGGGAATTCGAGCCCTTTTGCGGCGTGGACGGTCATCATCGTCACCGCGGGCTTTTCTTCGTCATACTTGTCAGTATCGGTAATAAGGCTGATCTCCTGCAGGAAGTTGGCCAGTGAGGGATTTTTGTTGCCTTTTTCGTAGTAGGAGATGGCATTCTGAAGCTCCAGGATATTTTCGCGGCGCGTCATCGATTTGGGAGAGTTTTCCTCTACCAGGCTCTTCATGTATCCCGACTTTTCCAGTAATTTTTTGGTGACATCCACCAGCGATTTACCGTTGTCAAGGTCGCGGTTCAGCCCCCTTATCATCGCCACAAAATCTTTAACACTGTTTTCGGCGGGGCCGTAAATGTCGACCTCTTCAACATTTGTGAGCACATCCCAGAGCGACTTGTGCTCGCTGCGTGACTGGGAAGTCAACTGGTGCAGCGACTTGTTGCCGATGCCGCGCGAAGGCTCATTGATGATGCGCAACAGGTTGGTGTCGTCATCGGGATTCACCAGGATAGTGAGATAAGCCAGGATATCTTTGACCTCCTTGCGCTGGTAAAATGAGAGCCCGCCCACCAACTGATAGGCAATACCTTTGCGGCGTAGCGTTTCCTCAAAAACACGACTCTGGTAGTTGGTTCGGTACAGGATCGCAAAATCGTTGTTGCCATAGCCATGGCGCGCCTTCAGGTCCCGAATATATCCAGCCACCCGGTTTGCCTCATCCCGCTCATCGTAATTTTCCAGCAGGGTAATGGTGCTGCCTTCTTCGTTGTCCGTCCAGAGCGTTTTGTCAAGCTGCTTATCGTTATTTTTGATGATGGAGTCGGCTGCCTGGAGGATATACTTGGTTGAGCGGTAGTTTTGTTCCAACGGAACTTGTACAGCTTCCTCGTAATCTTTTTTGAAGTTCAGGATGTTTGAAATATCGGCACCGCGGAACGAGTAAATACTCTGGGCATCATCGCCTACCACACAGATATTTTCATGTTTGTTGGCCAGCATCCTGGTGACTGTGTACTGGGCGTGATTGGTATCCTGGTACTCGTCGATCAGGATATAGCGGAATCGATCCTGGTACTTCTCCAACACGTCGGGGTTTTCCCGGAACAGCCGAATCGGTTTGATTAGCAGATCGTCAAAATCCATGGCATTGTTCTGCTGCAGGCGGTTGCTGTAAATTTCATAGATCCGTGCTGTGATGTCATCCAGTGTGCTGTGCACAAACTTTTCCCGGTACTGGTCCGGCATGATCAGCTCATTCTTGGAATCGCTGATCCGTCGCTGAATGGTGCGCGGCTGTATCTCTTTGGGGTCATAATTTAGCTCCCGGATAATCTGCTTGATCAGATTCTGTGAGTCATCGGTATCATAAATGGAGTAGCTGGAGTCAAAACCGATTTTTTCTGCCTCATAACGCAGGATTTTCGAGAAAACAGAATGGAAGGTTCCCATCCACAGGTGGCGGGCTTCATCGCCAATGAGATCAATGATCCGGTCTTTCATCTCGCGGGCCGCCTTGTTGGTAAAGGTCAGCGCCAGTATTTCGTTCGGCTGGGCTTTTTGTTGGTGGATCAGGTACGCAATGCGGTAGGTGAGCACGCGTGTCTTCCCGCTGCCGGCTCCGGCCACGATCAACAGGGGACCATCCGTTGTTTTGACAGCATCTTGCTGCTGTTTATTTAAATCTTTAATAAAATCTGGTTCTTGAGACATCGTTAATTTATTTACACCTGTTCGTATCCATTATGTGGGAATTCTGTCGCCCCTTAATAGTGAGTTTAAACCGTCAACATATTCAAATCTCCTGCAAACAAGAGACGGGTATCACTGCAAATGGTACGCGTAGAGTATTGAATTTTATAGCTGAATGTACATTACATCTTCCTGTAAAAATACCACAGGAAATGAAAAACTTTTCAAACTCAAACCTACGAAATATGGGTAGTTTTAAAAAACGTTTTGGTTACAAAAAATTACTCGCCGCCAGAACTTAAAAGGCTTAAAGTGAGTAACAACCGGTGAATATTTTGTGAGTGAACTTTAGAAGAATGCCATTATTATCTTATTTTAAGTGATGATTTGGAATATACAGATACAGGCTGGTTTTTAATCAAAATAGACAGTGAAAAGCGAGTTAGAAGCCTGTATAATATCTTCTGTTTTAAATTTTACGACTCTATCTCCTGATTTAACACACATTTATGGATATTGAAGAAAAGTTACAGCAAGTAAAAGAGCGGTTTGAAGAAGTTCAGACTGCGATGAGCGACCCTGCCGTATATGATGACCCGGACCGGTACACCGAACTCACCAAAGAGCACGCAGAATTGAAAGAGCTGGTTGAGGATTACGATCAATGGGTTGATATTAAAAACCAGATTGAGGGCAACACAGAACTGATAGAAGAGGGGGATGACCCGGAAATTACTGAAATCGCCCGAGAAGAAATTGAAGAGCTGAAACCGCGCCTGGAAAAGCTGGAAGAGGAGATCAAATATAAGCTTATTCCCAAAGATCCCGATGACTCCAAAAATGTGATTGTTGAGGTTCGTTCCGGAACGGGAGGCGACGAGGCCGCCATTTTTGCCGGAGACCTGTTTGACATGTATCGC
This sequence comes from Aliifodinibius sp. S!AR15-10, assembly GCF_031569985.1. Lineage (NCBI taxonomy): Bacteria > Pseudomonadati > Balneolota > Balneolia > Balneolales > Balneolaceae > Fodinibius > Aliifodinibius sp. S!AR15-10. The sequence continues at coordinate 68,309 of NZ_JAMQKA010000009.1, forward strand.
CGCTACGCCGACAAGATGGGGTGGAAGTTGAACGTTATGACCCTCAGCGAATCAGAAAAAGGGGGATTCAAGGAGATTATCTTCGGCTTGGAAGGCGATGAAGTATACAGCAAGATGAAGTATGAAAGCGGCGTTCACCGCGTGCAGCGCGTGCCGGAAACAGAGTCTCAGGGCCGTGTGCACACCTCGGCAGCCACCGTGGCAGTGCTCCCCGAGGCCGAAGAGGTGGATGTGGAGGTCAACACTTCTGACCTGAGAATCGATACATTCCGCGCCAGCGGGGCAGGGGGACAGCACGTAAATAAAACTGATTCCGCAATTCGTATAACGCACGAGCCCAGCGGAGTGGTCGTGGAGTGCCAGGAGGAGCGCTCCCAGCACCAGAACAAAGAGAAAGCGATGAAGATGCTGCGTACCAAGCTATATGATGCCAAGGTGGAAGAACAGCGCAAGGAGCGTGCCGCCGAGCGCAAGAGCCAGGTATCGACCGGCGATCGAAGCGCCAAAATCCGGACGTATAACTTCCCCCAGAGCCGCCTGACCGACCATCGCATTAATCTGACGCTTTACAACCTGGAGGATATCATGAAGGGCGATATTGATGAAGTGATTGAAGCGCTTCGGGTAGAGGACAACCTAGAGAAACTGAATGCAATCATGGAGCAATAGCATTCGCAGTGTTAATGTTCAGAGAGCAGGCGTTCAATACTTTGATTCGACAGTAGACAATGCAGACCGTTTGGATTTAAACTGGTTGGCCCTGCCAGGTTCTCCCATCGCTTATAGTGTGAGATAATTCGATTTACCGCCTCTTGAGTGTACCGGTCGGATGCACCCCGGGTTTTTGCGTAAATTTTCATAGCCCTGTACAAGCAGTGAATCGGCCTCACTGAATTGCTGCTGTTCCGACAGGTATGTACTGTATACATTCATCGTCTGCGCCACACGCCAGCTGTCTGCGGGATATCCCTGTGTTCTTATTATATAGGTCTTTTTTAAGTGTTGGTCTGCTTTTTCCCGTTCATCTGTTTCGAGATAAAGTAATCCCAGTTGAAGGTGTGGGTCTGATGTCCTAGGATGGTCGGGAGGAAAAATTTGCTGGTATTCCCTGTTTACCCGGGATAATAATTTTTTTGCCTTCTTAAACTCTTTTGTTTTGAAATACAACTTCCCTTGGTTGAGCTTGGTACGAGCAATATATGGGTGTGAATTGCCATAGATTTTGGTCAGTTGTTCGACGTTAATTTTCAACAGCGAATCGGCCTCTTGGAATCATCCTTACAGCAGATATATATGGCCCAGGCTGCCTACTCCCAACGCTACATCAATACCTTCTTCCCCCTGTGAGCTTTCGGTGCATTGCAAGGGATTCAGACTGGAATTTCTCTGCCTCTTCCAGGCTACCTTCTTCCCTCAGAAGAGCAGCAAAATTGCTCATTACTACTGCCAAATAGGAAAGCTCGCTAAACAGCCGTTTGTACATCTCGATTGATCTGCGGTAGTAAGGAGTGGCCGTTTCATATTTCCCCTGGGTATAGTAAAGCGCTGCAAGGTCATTAAGGTTTATTTCAAGGTGAATGTGGTCGCCTTGATGAAAAAAGTTGCATACGGTGGTAAAACGACGCATGACTTTAGTGGTAGTAACTATAAGGCAAACATTGGTGCAAATACTGACTCACAGCTGACGATTGAGAATTCAACGATCTCCTATGGCGCTGGCTATGGAGTTTATGCCAAAGGAACAGTCAATGCCATTGAAAGTTTATCAGCCAGCAATACATTTTCGAACAATTCACTGGGCAACGTTTTAAAATAACACATAATCAAGCCAAACACTCCAGGGACTGCCGGGTAGAAACCGGCAGTCCTTTTTTTACTGCTTAGTATCCCCATTGTCTGATATTTAATTGATCTGTTTAAATCATATCTTAACAGGCCAAATAGTTATAACTAAAAGATCATTATGAGTGACAAGATCGTTTGCCTTGGACTTATACAGCATTCATGTAATGCCAATCCATCTGATAACGTTGAAAAGGCAATTTCTCTCGTAAAAAGAGCCGCTAAAAAAGGCGCACAGATTGTATTTCTGCAAGAGCTTTTTAATACCACTTATTTCTGCCAAACGGTGGATGACACCCATTTCAGCTGGGCCGAGCCGATACCGGGAGCTACCGTAAACCGGATGGCTAAACTTGCCAGAGAACTGGAGATTGTACTGCTTGTTCCCCTGTTTGAACGTCGTGCTGCCGGTATCTACCACAACTCGATCGCCGTTATCGACGCCGATGGCACTATCCTGGGTCGGTATCGCAAGAAGCACATTCCCGATGATCCCAGCTTTTACGAGAAATACTACTTTACACCGGGAGAGGATGAATACCAGGTCTTCGATACAAAATATGCCAAAATCGGTCCCTTGATCTGCTGGGACCAGTGGTACCCTGAAGCGGCGCGGATAACGGCTCTCAAAGGTGCTGAAATCCTGGTTTATCCCACAGCCATCGGAACCCTTCCCGAAGAGGATGAGGAGACGGCCAAAGAATTTTTCGATGCCTGGCAGACGATTCAGCGCAGCCACGCCATTGCCAACGGCTGTTTCGTGGCGAGTATAAATAGAGTGGGTGAAGAAAACGAGGTGACGTTTTGGGGCGGATCATTTGTAGCCGGTCCATTTGGACAGATGCTCAGGCAGGCAGGCAAGGAAGAACAGGTTTTGATCACGGAAGTGGACCTTTCTAAAATTGAAAAACAGCGACAAGTTTGGCCTTTCTTCCGCGATCGCAGAATTGATACCTATGGGCCTATCCTGAAAAGATTTATAGACGATTAATACGTGATGCGTAATCCGTAACAATTAGATGTAAGAGGTTAAGAATCACGTATTACGTATCATGTTTTGGTATTGCAAATCAGTAATCATCAGTGGATGAAGAGAAAACCAACAGATAAAGGCTTCAAAATGCCCCCCGAGTGGCATCCGCATGCGGCAACCCAGCTGCACTGGCCAACGAACCGGGAAACATGGCCTGGAGAACGCCTTGACAGGGTAGAGAAGGTATATCTACGGATTATCGGAGTGCTGCACAGATACGAGCCGATCCACCTGTTTGTTGGTGATGAAAAGGTAAGAGACTATGTGTTGGTTAAATTCGAAGAACGAGGTATCAATTCCCAACAGGTCACTTTCCACCTCCAGCCCATAAATGACGTTTGGGCCCGGGACTGCGGTCCCATTTTTATCCGAAAAGAAGATAATAGTGAGGAGTTCGCCGTTACCGACTGGGAGTATAACGCCTGGGGTGGAAAATACCCACCTTATGAAGATGATAACAAAATTCCAGCTTATCTGGCCGATATGTACGGCATTGAGCGATATGAACCAGGCATGGTGCTGGAGGGCGGTTCAATTGAAATTAACGGCAATGGTGTGCTGCTTACTACTGAGTCGGTACTGCTGAATGAAAATAGAAATCCAGGGCTGAGCAGAGAAGAAATTGAAGAGAAGTTAAAGAGTTACCTGGGTATCGAGGAGATTATATGGCTCAAGCGTGGTTTGGCTGGCGATGATACGGACGGTCATATCGATGATCTCGCGCGTTTCTTGAATGAGTCTACGATTCTGGCAGTCACAGTTGACGATCCCGAAGACGTGAATTACCAGGCACTTCAGGAAAACCTGGAGATTCTTCAGCAGGCAACAGATCGGCATGGCCAGTCTTTTACGATCGAAACTCTGCCGCTTCCGCAAACACGCATTGAGGGCACCACGGTTGACGGGTCCGAATATGTGCCGGCCAGCTATGCTAATTTCTACATCGCAAATGGTGTGGTGCTAGTGCCGACCTACGACCTGAGATTCGACGAGCAGGCGTTGGGCCTGTTTAAGGAGTATTTTCCCGAGAGGGAGGTGGTTGGAATACCGTGCGCAGATTTGGTTTGGGGACAAGGTTCCATTCACTGCATTACACAACAGCTTTATGGGATTTGAATAAGGTATTTCATCACTGATGCACTCAGTCCAGCGCTTAGGTTTGACTCAAGAACGCCTCCTGTTCCTCCGGTAGGCTGATACTGGGGTTGTGACGACGAATAAGTTGAATGATTTTGGCTATATCCGGCACTTTAAGCGTAAAGGAGACATTCCCGATGTCGATCAATTTTTCCAGGCGCCCGGTGATATGTGATTTGAACATGAGATAGTAGGAGGGAGAAAAGTCAAACAATGCATCATCTGTCCAATCAGGACTTTTGGGAGCAAATCGCAGCTCCTCGAATTCGCGCATGTTATAGTAGAAGTTTTTTACCGATTCATCACCTTTGTACACTTCAATTGTCAGCATATCACCTTCGGCAAAAAGCTCAAAGCGATATAAAGGATCAGTGATTCGCAGAATGCCGATAAAAGCCATCATAAATAGGAAGATTGAGGCCAATTGCCGAAAACCGATGATGAACAGTGCCTCGTCGACAAACGCATCACCCAGCAGGTAGGTGGCAAGAGCCGTTGCGCCTACCACGATCACTCCCCAAAAAAGGTTGGTTTCCTCCTCATATATCGTCAATGTAGATCGCATGCCCTTCAATTAGTTATTCCTCAAACCATCACATAATTTAAAGTAAAATTCGGAATTAAAAATATTGGCGTTGAGGTTCGGCAATTTTTATACTCACTGTGAAGATCTGAAAGGAAAAATATTAATAAATGTCCCTGATCTTTAATATCTTTTAAATCTGTTCACATCCAGAACAAATCAGCATTTGCCTTAATTTACATGACTGAAGAATTGCACGACAAATATGAAGCCGTAATCGGCTTGGAAGTTCACTGCCAACTGTTAACACAAAGTAAGGCCTTTGCACCGGTATCTACTGAATTTGGTGGAATGCCGAACACGCAGGTCACGCCCCTCTGCCTGGGACACCCCGGGACCCTGCCAGTATTGAATGAAAACCTGGTTCGCTACACCATCAAGATGGGACTGGCCACTAATTGTGGGGTCGCCAAAAAATCGATTTTTGCGCGGAAAAATTATTTCTACCCTGATCTGCCAAAAGGCTACCAGATTTCACAATATGAAACACCAATCTGTCATGATGGGCACCTGGATGTAACCGTGGATGGGGAAGTAAAACGGATCGGCATCACGCGTATCCATATGGAGGAGGATGCCGGGAAATCGATACACGACCAAGATCCCTACAACACGCTGATTGACCTGAACCGGGCAGGGACTCCGCTGATTGAAATTGTTTCTGAACCGGATATCCGCAGCCCGCAGGAAGCCTATGCCTACCTGAACCGCATCAAGCAGATTGTGCAGTATCTTGAGATTTGTGACGGAAACATGGAGGAAGGAAGCCTCCGTTGCGATGCCAACGTGTCTATCCGGCCCAGGGGACAAAAAGAACTGGGCACGCGAACAGAGCTTAAAAATATGAACTCGTTCCGCAATGTGGAACGGGCGCTTGAATATGAAATCAGGCGACAAATTCGGCTGGTCGAGAATGGCGGGGAAGTAAACCAGCAAACGCTGCTCTGGGATGCCAACGAAATGAAAACGCGCCAGATGCGTACCAAAGAGGAAGCCCACGATTACCGCTACTTCCCGGAGCCTGACCTTCCGCCGGTCATGGTAACGGAAGCGATGCTGGATGAAATTCGTGCTGAGCTCCCTGAAATGCCTGATGTGCGCAAGCAGCGCTTTGTTGATGAATACGGTATGAGCCCGGAAGATGCCCATAACCTGACCAATGATCGTTACCTTGCGGATTATTTTGAAGAGGTCGTTGATAGAGTGGGAGATCCGAAACCGGTATCGAATATAGTTCTTACCGAAGTATTGCGTGTATTAAATGACAGGAGCATCACCATAAACGAGTTTCCGGTCTCAACGGAACGGTTGGCGGAATTAATTCAAATTCGGGAAGACGATAAAATTAATTCCTCTGCGATGACAGAAATATTTAATGAGATGCTAAAGCAAGAGAAAGGGGCAGAGGACCTGGCCAAGGAACTGAATCTGATTCAGGTTTCAGACAATAGCTTTCTAGAACCGATCGTCCAGGAGGTCATTGAGGATCATCCCGACGAGGTTGAACGCTATAAAGATGGTAAAAAGGGGCTCGTTGGATTTTTCATCGGTCAGGTAATGCAGCGCTCGCAAGGGAAAGCCAATCCACAGTTGGTTCGGGAAATGATAACTGAAAAATTAGAAGACTGATTTTAATAACCTATCTCAAACTGGGTAAGATGTTGCTTACGTATAACTTCAACAGCGTGTTGCTGATTGCGATAACCGCACTTTTTTTGGGGTGTTCAGCAAATGAACAGGGGCAACCTTCGGCCCACGTTTCGGGAATAATTACAGTGGCAGATTCTGTCGATGCCAGCAGGGATTTTTCAGGTATTGAGGTATCCATCATACAGAAAGACTCTGCCCAGAGTGCCGCAGATACCCTGTTTTATGATGTCACAGATTCCACAGGTAACTTCCGGGGAACTGCTTCATTTCCAGAAAATAGGTTTTACACACTTCGTATAGATCGCAATCAGCGGCAGCTTGGTCAGCGGTCGATAGCCCTGGCCAATGGGGACAGCGTTCGTATTGAAGCGGAACTGCCAGGTCTACAGCAAACACTATCGATCAACTCAAATGAACATAAGGCCCTGGATCAGTACCGACGCATTAACCGGAATTATCAGCGTATTGTAAATTATATTCAACGGGGAATTTTAAAAGGTGACAGCGCCCGTACAGAGCTCCAAAAATTTGGTAATCTCTATTGGGAGGTTTACAACAAGCAGAACGGCACCCTGGCCAGCCGAATGGCGGCTGCCGATGCCATCAATATTTATGGTTCGCTGGATGGCAATGAAATGATGCAGAAGCTGCGACAGATCCAGGACAACGATGCACTGGTTTCCATTGCGGCACAGTATGGTAAACGATACCTGGCTGAACAAAAAGGGTTGAACCACTCACTGCAATATCTTGATACGCTCCAGTCGATTACGCAGGAGCCGATGGCAAGTATGAATATCCAACAGGAACGTATTAAACTCCTCTATGACAGTGCCAGGATCGACCAGGCTAAAACACAACTCGATGATTTCAAAAAACAGTTTGAGAATAAACAATCTGTCAAGGATTGGGTAGAAAGCATTGAATACGATTTGACGTACCTGTCACCTGGTGATACCATCCCGTCGTTTTCATTTCAGGACAGTGGGAAGCAGATCAGTCGTGATTCCCTGTTAGGCACCCCTTATATTTTGGAGATTACCCTGCTCTCAAACAGGTTATACCAAAACCAGTACGACCGAACATTTGTTATTCACAATATCTACAAGAATTTTGGACTGGAAGTTGTGACGATCCCACTGGATCAAAGTCAGATCACCGTCGACGCCTTTTTCCAAGAACGCGACAAGTCCTGGCCGGTGGCACCAGCAGATGCATTTGAACGCCAGTCACTAATTGAAAAATTTAATATCCGTCTTGTTCCAACCCGCTTCCTCGTGGATAGAAACGGGGAGATTGTTCGTAAATATATCGGGGAGGAATACCAGGATGTTATCCAAGGAATTCAAACCATAATTAAGACCGAAGAACCAGCCTCATGAGACGATTTTTAATCGCCGGAAACTGGAAAATGCATAATGGACCAGCTGCAACAAGATCACTGCTAACTGAACTTAATGAAGAGGTGCCGGATATTCCCGACAGCCTGGATGCACTGGTATGTCCACCCTTTGTTTCACTGGAGGCCGCCTCGGAAAAGGTGCGTAAACACTTTGGGTTATTTCTCGGGGCCCAGAACTTGCACTTCGAAGATGAAGGAGCCTACACCGGGGAAGTTACTGCAGATATGCTCAAAGAAGTGGGTTGTGAGTATGTAATTGTCGGCCACTCCGAACGCCGTGAATATTTTGGCGAAACTGACAAAACGGTGAACCTGAAGGTAAAAAAAGCAGTATCTGAAGGGATCAAACCCATATTTTGCGTAGGCGAATCGTTAAAGCAGAGAAAAGCCGGGGAACATGTCAACTTGGTGAAAAAACAAGTGCAAGTGGCACTCAACGAAGTTGAAGCTTCAGATGCAGAAGATGTAGTCGTAGCCTACGAACCACTCTGGGCTATTGGAACCGGGGAGACGGCGACTCCGGAACAAGCACAGGAAATGCACGATATGATCCGTGGAGAACTCGCGGAGCTTTATGATGAGGATACAAGTGATGCGATTCGCATTCTGTATGGAGGAAGCATGAAACCACACAATGCCGAAGATCTGCTGGGCCAGCCTGATGTGGATGGGGGTCTAATAGGTGGAGCCAGTCTCAAAGCGGAAAGCTTCGCCGACATTATTCGCATCGCTGAAGAGTTGTCTTGATCAGTTTTCCAGTGTACAGTTTTCAGTGTGTCAAATTTCAAATGGCATTGAGGTATCGGATCTTTGTGAAAGATTTGCCTCTTGCCATTCTCCTTGACACAGTTGACAGAATAAAGCAGCTTCTGATAACCCTACTACGCTAAGCTTCGTAGGACAAGCTGATAACTGTCCGCTCTCCGAAGCCTTGTGCGTAGGAGAGATAACTGCATAATCAGCACACTTTACATCAACTATTTAATAGCACAAACAACACGATGAACGTATTACTGCTAGGTAGCGGCGGCCGAGAACATGCAATGGCATGGAGCATCAGCAAATCTCCCAAGCTGGATAAGCTTTTCATTGCACCAGGAAATCCCGGTACCGCCCAGGTTGGAGAAAATGTCGATCTTTCACTATCAGAGCACCAATCGATCCTGGAATTTATTGAAACCAACGATGTGGCTCTCACCGTTGTGGGACCCGAAAAACCGTTGGTAGAGGGATTAACTGATTTCCTGGAAGAAAAAGGCCATAAAGTATTCGGCCCTTCTAAAACAGCCGCCCAGCTTGAGGGAAGTAAGAAGTTTGCCAACAACTTCATGGAGGAAAACAATATTCCGACCGCGGAGTATGTAAGCTTCCAGAAAGAAGAGTTTGATGAAGCGCTGAGCTATGTGAAGCAGCGGGAAGAATACCCGGTGGTACTCAAAGCCGATGGCCTGGCTGGTGGTAAAGGCGTCTTTATCTGTGAGACGGAAGAGGAAGTGGAAAAACGTCTGGTTCAGCTGAAAGAAGATGCCAAGCTGAGCGATGCCGCGGAAACGCTTGTCATTGAGGAGTTTATGGAGGGCGAGGAAGCCTCTGTCTTCGTAATCTCAGATGGTAATACGGCTAAAATTATTCATAATGCCCAGGACCACAAGCGTATTGGAGAGGGTGACACGGGGCTCAATACAGGCGGAATGGGAGCTTATTCCCCGGCGCCGGTTATGACCAAAGACCTCATGATGCGAGTGGAGAAAGAGATCGTTTTGCCCACAATCTCTGCCATGTTATTGGATGGCAACCCGTACAAAGGTATTCTCTACTGCGGACTGATGATTACCGATCAGGGACCCAAGGTGGTGGAATATAACTGCCGGTTCGGCGACCCCGAATGCCAGGCTATTTTGCCTTCACTTAAGACAGATCTGCTTGAACTACTGGATGCCGCCTCTTCGGGCGAACTGGAGGATATCGATATTGAGATTGATGACCAGTACCGCTGCTGCGTGGTGATGGCTTCCGGTGGATATCCCAAGGCCTATGAAAAGGGCAAAGAGATAACGGGTATTGAGGATGTATCTGATGATGTACTGGTATTTCACGCTGGAACAGCGCTCAAAGATAGCAAACTGGTAACTGAAGGCGGACGTGTATTGAACGTGGTAGGATCGGGAGCGAGCCTGCAGGATGCCATCAAATCGACCTATGCCCAGATTAAAAAGATCTCCTTCGAAGATGCTTACTACCGCAGTGATATCGGTGTTAAGGGACTTGCTCACCTTGAGGATTAACCTGTATTCCCTACACTACTTATTGCAGCAGCCATGAAGCAATTCTTTCAGAAAAAACTCCTTCCCGCGGTTACACTCTCCAATGCTGAGTCAGCTAAACGTTTAGCTGATACATATCTGAAAGCAGGCTTGGATATCCTGGAGATCACTTTCCGAACAGATGCTACATTAGCAGCTATTGAAGCCGTTGCCCAAACGTTTCCCGAATTGCATATTGGGGCCGGTACCATCCTGAATCCCAGCCAGGTACAGTCAGCCAAAGATGCAGGGGCACGGTTCGGACTTTCCCCGGGATTTAATGAAAAGGTTGTGGAATCGGCCCACCAGATCGATTTTCCCTTTATCCCCGGCGTGATGACACCTTCAGAAATTGAGCAGGCCTGGCAAGCAGGTTGCGAAATTCTGAAGCTATATCCCGCAGAAATTGCGGGGGGCACAGAATACATTCGGAGTCTTGAAGGACCGTACCTGCATGCGGGCTTGGATTTGATTCCCATGGGGGGCGTTGGACCCGGTAACATGCGAGATTACCTCGACTGCGCCAGTGTTGTGGCTGTCGGCGGTTCGTGGCTGGCTCCCAAAGATAAAATCCGCGAAGGTGACTTCGCCGGCATTTCAAAAGTTGTAGAAGCTTCTTTGAAAACTGCGAATCTTTCGTGATATAACGCGAATTCGAGGTAATTGCCGCTCTTCTTGTAATTCTCTTACTGAACTATGCCTTCCCGAAAACTTTGTTATCCTGCTTCAGAAATCGACTAATTAGGGCATCCTCACGAAGGCTTTACGGATTGTGTATCACTGACTTATAACGCGAGTTTATACATGGGTATTTGGTGGAATGCCTATTCACCTTGCATTTGAACCGGGGAATTCAACAGCTTTCTTCTCTCCTGACCCTATTCCCCGGAGGGAGTGTTCATTTTTTTCGATAAAAAACGAACCAAAAAAATCGCCGACTGATGAAATTTTTGTTACGTTCCCTGCGCCTGCGCTAAAATCATTTAACTCGGTCCGCTGGACCCCGCCGGACCTCAAACAGAAATGATTTCTTCACGCTCCGGCTCCGGTCACTCTGATCAACAAAAATTTCAAAGGCCGGAGGGGAGAGGGATTCAACCGTTACTTTTTTAAGCAAGCTCTAATTAATAGCTTAATGTCAGTTCGATATAAAAACTGTCATTGCGATTCTGTGACCATCGGGATCCTGACACCTGTCGGGAAGCAAGCTGAACAGAAAACAAATGGGGAGATCGCCACGTCGACCTCATCGTGGGGCCAGCAGGTTCAACAAAGCCTCCTAGCAATGACAGATAGTATATTGAGTAAGTCTAATAGAATTCAGGTTAGCTTAGGACACCAAGGCATGCATCGGTTACCTCAGGGCCTGACATAGCCTCCGTCAGGCCCTGACATTATCTATGTCAGGCAGTCACATAGCCTATGTCTAGGGTAGGGGACAATCCATACATCAATTATACCCTGCACGGGTGCAAGTTCTTGTCCTTTTTTATAGATTGTCTCTTAGTCAGCAAAAGAGCTTAGAAAAACAGGTAAGATAAAATTAGCGCCATGGCAAAACCTGTGACCGAGACAATGGTTTCCATAACCGTCCATGATTTGAGGGTTTGTTTTTCCGTAAGTCCCAGGTATTTATTGACCAGCCAAAAGCCACTGTCATTAACATGAGAAAGGATACTCGAACCTGCAGCAATGGCAATAACGATCAAAGCCTTTTCAGGTGAGGAGAGTGTAAACTCACTCATGATGGGGGCGACCATTCCAGCAGAGGTAACCATGGCAACTGTCGCCGAACCCTGAGTTACCCTGATTATGACAGCCATGATATAAGCCAGGACAATCGGGGTGATGTTGTATGCCAACAATATTTGGGCAAGTGCTTCTCCCACGCCACTGTCGATCAGGATCTGTTTGAAAACGCCACCGGCTCCCGTAACAAGAATGATGAGTCCAGCTGGTGCCAATGCCTTATCGGTAAATTTCAATACCTCTTTTCCTGTGAACCCTTTTCGTAACCCCAGGAAATAAGCAGCCATTAATGTGGCAATGGTCAATGCGCTGAATGGATGACCAATAAACTGCAAAATTTCAATGAAGAAAATGCCTTCCGAGATAGTTCCTTCTTCTACCAAAAGGTCCAACACCGTTGACTGAACGATCAAAATGAGTGGAAGGAGAATTACAGCAAGGATTACAAAGAAATCACTCTTGTCCGTCTGTGCCACCTCGTCGCTGGTCTCACTAAAATCCGGTGGATCAACATGGATTTTATTCCCGATGTAATGACCAAATACCGGACCGGCCAGGATTGCTGCGGGAATACCGGTAATAACCCCAAACACAATGACCCAGCCCAAGGGCACAGAAAGAATATCTGCCACGGCAATCGGTCCCGGCGTAGGGGGGATGAACGCGTGGGTCACCCCCATACCAGCAAGGAGCGGGATGGCATAAAACAGCGTTGATTTCTTCGTTTTCCGTGCCAGGGCATACACAATGGGAACCAGGATAATAAACCCGACATCAAGGAACACTGGTATTGAGATGATAAACCCTGTTAACGTAAGTCCCCACGAGGTACGATCACTGCCAAAGGTACTGACTATTGTACGAGCAAGAGTCTCGGCGCCGCCGGAGACCTCAAGCAGTTTACCCAATATGGACCCCAGGCCTACAATGATGGCGATAAATCCCAGGATGCCGCCCATACCTTCCTCTATACTGGTTAGGACTTCATCGTAGCCCATACCGGCTGCCAACCCAACAAAGGCGCTTGTGAGCAGGAGAGAAACAAAAGCATGAATTTTTAACCGCGTTACCATCACCAGTAAAAGCAAGATGGAACATACTGTAACAAGTAGCAGGTAAATCGATTGGTCCATAAGAATACGTTTTATTAACTATTCTGATTGATAATATTGATATGACCTTGCAGCGTCAGTTGATCAGTATTCTCTACTGGAATTGGATTGAGATCAAGGGTTTGCATCGCTGTTTTGTAACGCTCTGTCAGCGGGCCGCTACCCACGATATAGATGCGAGAAGGAGATTCCGTTGCCAGTTCGGCTATTTCATGTCCAATGACCATGCCGCTTAACAGGTCAAAATTGGTCTGTTTGTCAATTCCTTTCAGCAGATCATTGGTTCTGATGCCGAAGATTGCGTGGAGGAGATTTGTTTTCTGCGATTCCTTTACTCCTTGTTGAAATGCCTCTTTATCCAAAGCTTTTGCTGTTGAATTTACCGATCCCGCCAGAACGCTTTGGGTTGTAAGCAGTTCGAAAACTTCTCCCGTCATAAAAGTTTTAAAGCTGATCACTTCTGAGTCTCTGATAAAGACATGCTTGCTGTGGGTGCCTGGCATGACACATATACAATCTTCAACATTGTGCTCTGCTGCCAGCCCGAGCAGCTGAATTTCTTCTCCCCGCATCACATCATCTGGTGTTTGGATACCTGAGACCAGCAAAACATCATGGGCAAATTGTTCGGTGGCGGGAAGCACTTCGGATGGAAGATCAGGATTTTTCAGAGAGAAGGGGACCATACCATATGGCAGTTCTTTCATACCGATGCTGGAGGAGGCCATCCCTGAAATGATAATCGGAATGTTTTGTGTATCAATTTCCACCAAGCCTTCAAGCTCTTTGATTTGATCCCCAAAGTAGTTGAGGAAGTAGGCTGTATGACCTGTATCATCATTCGACTGTTGCCACTGGTTGTATAGCTTTTTGACTCCCCCGGAGGTAGACAGTTCCTGTAGGGTAGCCCGGGATTGGCGATCAACGAGAGACAGGCGAAAGGAACTGGTTCCCCAATCGCAGCTCATAAAGTAGTTGTGCGGTGCAAAAATTTTGTTCATCGACCTGGTACCCCGACATTGCGTATAGTTGACCAGGTTTCAACTGAAAAAAGTTGTTCGTTTAGTGATATACAGCACCCTTCTGGTGTGAATTTGTACATGCCAAATAAACAAAAATGAGTCCCAATTCCCGTTTAATCTTTCGGACCATTATCTATTAAGTATTCGTGGGATTTGCAAGTCTTTTTTGAAGTGGAAGGGAAACTATTTTACGAAGAGCTCACTTAGCTTATGGCGCACAACTTTTCCCGTGCGATTTTTGGGAAGAGTATCAACCTGGATAATCTCTTTGGGGATTTTAAATGCCGTCAACCTGCTTTTTAGTTTTTCCTTTACTTCATCCTGCTGGATGGAAGAGCCATTTTTGGCCACGACGGCAGCCACCACGCGCTGTCCCCATTCACTGTCCGAGAGACCCAGTACCGCAGCATCTTGAATCGGGTCGATTTTTGTTAACTCCGATTCAACTTCATATGGAGAAACATTTTCGCCGCCGGTAATGATAAGGTCTGACCGGCGGGATTCAATAAAAAGCTGTCGATTTACATTCAGGTGCCCGAAATCACCGGTGTTAAACCAACCGTCTTCGTCAAAAATTGCCTCATTAAGTTCAGTATCCAGGTAGCCGTCAAAAACCTGGGGACCCTTCAGCCATATTGTGCCGGAATTGTTTGTTCCAAGGGCCCGGCCGTTTTCATCACGGATCTCCACCGCATTCGGCTCAAACATATCTCCAACACTCTTCAGGGGGCGGTATATGCCGCTCGGCTGCATAAATGGATTAGCAGCAATTTGTGCACAGGTTTCAGTCATCCCATAACTTGCCACCACGGGAATGCCCTTTTTGACTGATTCTTCTAATAAGGAAGAGTCGATGGGACCACCGCCCAACAGTATCGCTTTAAAATCTTTGTGTGTGCGGAAAGCGGTGATGTCTATTAGTCGCTTCAACATGGTGGGGACCAGGGAAGCGGCTTGAAAAAGCTTGTTTTCCGACAAAAAAGTCACCACCATCTCTTTGTCAAAATTGTTCATGCGGTAGATGCCCGACCCGTAAAGGAGAGAACGGAGAATGATTGAGATGCCACCGATATGATTCAGCGGGAGGCATAGCAGCCAAAACCGGTTGGGCCCCGGTCGGAAATTACCGGCAGATGCAGCCGCGGCAAAAATCATCTGTCGGCGTTTGAGAGGCACTACTTTGGGAGTAGAGGAGGTGCCGGACGTAAAAAAGTAGCCAAACACATCATCGGGATCGGTCTTCCCCTCAAATGTACTGCTTGATGCCTTTTTGTTGCGATCATACGCTTTTTCAACAGCAATCTTTTGTACAGAAAGGGTCTCGGTGGGTCCAAAACTGGAAGCTTCTGCATGGTCTGTGATAAGAAGTCCGGGCTTCAACCTTTCAACCTGTTCCTGTAGCTCGGTTGCTGTAGCATGGGGATCAAAACACGTAAAAGGAATGCCCAACTTCCAACAAGAAGCGATAGCAAGCACAAGTTCATCACAGGATTCAACCAGGAACCCAACCGGCCTCGATAAGTCGGCATCATATTCTTGTAGCCGTGCAAGGAAAAAATCTGCGTATTGGCTCAACTCCTTGTAAGTACGGAGGCCATGCCGAGAAGCCAGAAACAGGTTTCTCGAATCTGATTCCTGAAATGTAGGGACGATTAACTCTTTTTTTTCCACGTCTATAAGTCCAGTTTTTTCACTGAAACCAGCTTTTCGGGCTCATATGCTAAACCCAGTCCTTCCGTGCTCGGTAAGGTCCACTGTCCTTCTTTAATATACATACTGTCATCCCAGACATCCATTGCCAGGTGCGAGCCAGTGTTTAATCCATGTGCAAATTGGGGTGAACTGAGTCCGGCTGCCAACGTCGCCGTCATCAAACGCCCGATGCCACTTTCCAGTGAGGTTGTAAAGATGATTATATAGTCATGATTCACAGCAAGGCGGATTGTTTCAAAATTTTTTTTCATCCCACCAAAAACCATCGGTTTTATGATCACAATGTCAGCTATTTTTCTTTTTTTCCATTCCAAAATACCCTTGTTTTGGTGTAACGATTCATCCAAGGCAATTGGTATATCCGTTTGCTCCCGGAGTTTTACAAAAGCATCCGGGCTGGGATTTGTAAGAGGCTCTTCACAATACTCTATGTTCAAAGGGGTAAATTTCTGCAGCGTGTTAACGGCTTCCCCAAAGTCCCAGGACTGGTTGGCATCAATTCGGATCTTGAGTTTTGGGAACCGGGTCCTGAGTTGCTTGATCAGGGTATATTCTTGCTCTGGTGATCCTCCTACTTTTACTTTAAGCGTCCGGTATCCCTTTTTCCATAAAAGTTCAGCCTTTTCGAGCGATTTCTCCAGCTTATTTATCGGCAGTGTGGCGTTAATCTTAATCTTTGATCTCGATTCATTGAACAACAGCCTGCGCAAAGGGATGTGCTCCCTGCTGGACCAGCAATCAACGATCAGAGTGTCGAGGGCAAACGCAACGGATGTAGGTGTTTCTCCAGGAGCAATTGCCTGGTAGGAATTCTTAGTTGTATAGTCTGCGATCAGTCCCGTAACCGTATCCCAATTGTTTTTTAGATAGTTTTGGACCTCATCCATCGATTCTTTTGAAAATCCCGGCAGTGGCGCGGCTTCCCCAACAGCTTGTACTCCCTGGTCCTTCAATTCGATGATAAAACCTTCCCGGTGACTAAAGGTGTCCCTTGCTGTAGTAAAAGGTTTTGAAAAAGGGAATCGATATTTATACAGGCTGATTTCCATCCTATCCCCAGATTATGCCCAGACTTAAAAGAATGCCGAAAAGTGCCATGAATTGGGCTGTTCGTTCTAACGCTTTATTGAGTTTGCGCTTGTCTGTTTCTGTCCATATTTGATGCAATAAGATAACACCTGCTGGAATAGTGAGGTAGGGGAGGAATGCAACCCAGCTAAAATTCATCCGGAAAAAAAGATGAGGGGGAATGGAAAATGAGATTATCAGCATTAGCAGGTATTCAATTCGCAACGCATTTTCTCCAAATAGGACACCAATTGTGTTTTTTCCCGCGGGCCGATCTTGTTCTATATCTCTCAGATTGTTAACCACCAGGATGTTTGTAGACAGAGCCCCGACCGCCAGGGAAGCCCAAAATGAGGCAGCCGACCATTCCAGGGCATTGACGTAATAAGTGCCCATAACTGCAACAATGCCAAAAAAGATAAATACAAAAACATCTCCCAATCCATTATATCCCAGTGGAAACGGTCCCCCGGTATACAGGACTCCACAGATCAGGGATAGCACACCAATCAGCAATATGACCCATCCGGCGTGCCAAACAAGGTAAAGGCCGAACAGGAAGGCCAGCCCCATGGTTACGATCGTGGCAATAAACATTTGGCGGGCAGTAACTTGTCCCGTTGCAGTAGCCCGTTCAAAGCCGATTCGCTCATCGGTGTCTGCTCCTTTTTTATAGTCAAAATAGTCATTTGCAAAGTTGGTGCCTATCTGGATCAACAGTGCGCACAGTAGAGCTACCGAGCTGGGCATCCATTCAAAAACTTCGTCATGAACAGCAAGGCCTATCCCCACAAAAACCGGAACAAAGGCTGCTGTAAGCGTTTGAGGGCGGGCAGCTTTAATCCAGGTCTTGATGTTGTTATTATTCACAAAATTTGTTTTTTAGTTTCAAATTTTCAGTTAGCTGAATTTAATGTTTTGATCGGTCGTTTTTAAGTGGATAATCTTTGAGGAGAGGGAAGTGGGGTATCAGAATGATATGTTGAGTTTGTATAAAAAAATTAGGCCCCGGTCTTTGCATAGCATTAATGAATTATGCAAAAAGAAAAAAATAGTTAAATATTTGTTGATAATGTTTTAAAAAAGTTTTTTATTGGAAACGAATTTGAAGTGTTCAACAATCGTGGTTGAATTGTCAGAGATTGAGATTGATCATTCCAATTACAGGTGATCAATTCGGAACGTTATTGAATTAGTATGTGGCAATGGGCTGATTCTCACAGAATGAGTCAATATTTGATTTAGAATGCTTCAAATCGGAATGTTTAATTATAAACATAAAGACAAAACAACAACTAATTACTGATACGCACATGGCATATTCTAAACTTGAATACATTTGGCTTGATGGTTACAAACCAACTCAAACACTGAGAAGTAAAACCAAAGTTATTCATGACTTCAGCGGAGATCTTGAAGATGCGCCAATCTGGTCATTTGATGGTAGCTCCACCGAGCAGGCTACTGGCGAAGCCTCAGATTGTCTGTTGAAACCAGTGGCAATTTTCCCGGATCCCGACCGTGAGAATGGATACCTTGTTATGACTGAGGTTCTTAATGCCGACGGTTCTCCACATGAATCCAACGGACGGGCCCACATTGATGATGAAGATGAAGATTTTTGGTTTGGTTTTGAACAAGAATATTTCCTGAAAGATCCTTCAACAGGACTTCCACTTGGATTTCCTGAAAATGGCTATCCAGCACCACAGGGACCATACTACTGTGGAGTTGGTGCAGATTCTGCGTTCGGCCGGGAAATTATTGATGAACACTTGGACCTTTGCCTGAAAGCCGGTCTTAACGTCGAAGGTATCAACGCAGAGGTCGCCGCTGGCCAGTGGGAATTCCAGATTTTTGGCAAAGGCGCTGCCAATGCCGGAGATGAAATCTGGGTAGGACGTTACTTGATAGAACGAACTGCTGAAAAATATGGTGTTGTCGTAGACTGGCATCCGAAGCCACTGGGCGACACAGACTGGAATGGTTCAGGAATGCACGCCAACTTCTCTAATGGTGCCATGCGAGATGAAGGCGGCGAAGAGTTGATGACAAAAATATGTGAAGCTTTTGCCGATAACATCCAGGAACATATTGCAGTTTACGGCGCAGATAACGACAAGCGTCTCACAGGTAAGCATGAGACGCAATCCATCGACAAGTTCAGCTACGGCGTGTCTGACCGCGGTGCCTCTATCCGTATCCCGGTTGGAACAGTTGAAGATGGCTGGAAAGGACGCCTGGAAGATCGTCGTCCGGCTTCAAACGCTGATCCGTACAAAGTTGCAGCTCAGATTATCAAAACTGTTCACTCAGTTTCTGAGAAGGTCGCATCCTAATTATAGGCGACTAGCTACTTCATTAAGTATTAATCCCCGTGTTCATTCCTGGGCACGGGGATTTTTATTATCTATTCATATTATAATGTGCGACACACTTTTAAAGTGCGTCGCACATGTATCTTGAAAAATTACTATTTGACACTACCCGATCCAGGGGTAATCGTCCCAGTTTGGTTTACGTTTTTCGAGGAAAGAGTCGCGGCCTTCCTGCGCTTCGTCCGTCATGTACGCCAAGCGGGTAGCTTCGCCGGAGAACACCTGTTGCCCCACCATGCCGTCATCCACCAAGTTAAAGGCGTATTTGATCATTCTTATAGCGGTAGGACTTTTCTCCAGTATCTCCTGCGCCCACTGGTAGGCGGTTTCTTCCAGTTCGTCGTGGGAAACTACTTTATTAACCATACCCATGTCAAAAGCCTCTTGGGCAGAGTAGTTGCGTCCCAGGAAAAAGATTTCGCGTGCTTTCTTTTGTCCCACCTGTCGGGCCAGCAGGGCGGAGCCAAATCCCCCGTCAAAGCTGGCTACATCGGCATCGGTCTGTTTAAATATCGCGTGCTCCTTGCTGGCGATGGTCAGATCGCACACAACATGCAGGCTGTGCCCACCGCCCACGGCCCAGCCGGGGACTACGGCAATGACAACCTTACCCATAAAACGAATGAGGCGTTGCAGGTCCAGCACATTCAGGCGGGGGGTGCCAGCTTCATCTTTGTATCCTGCTTTGTCACGCACATTTTGGTCGCCCCCTGAGCAAAAGGCCCACTTGCCGTCTTTGGGAGAGGGGCCCTCACCTGTCAAAAGTACAACGCCAATGCTGGAATCCTCCCGAACATCCAGGAACGCATCCTGGAGCTCAAACAGAGTCTTTGGTCGAAATGCATTCCGGATTTCAGGGCGATTGATGGCAATTCGGGCTACGCCGTCTGCTTTTTTAAACGTGATATCTTCATATTCTTGAACGGTTTTCCACTCTATACTCATAAGACTGATCTGTTGATTAACATTTTTACATTACCTGTTGCAGGAGGAGGAAAAAATAAAAGCCTGAACCTGGTCAACAAATGCTGCTGGGTTTTCCAAGTGGATACGATGCCCGGCATCCTTAATAATATGATGCTTGCTTTTTGGAATAAGCTGGTCCATCTCATCGAGAATGTCCCGGTACTTGGTGTCGGCTTCTCCTGCGAGTAAAAGTACTGGCATGTTTAACTGTTGTAGTTTTTCCTTCACTGGCGGCATCTGCGCCGTTCCGAAACCGCGGAGGCTGTTTGCAATGGCACAGGGACGCTGATTTTGTTGAATAGTTTTATAGTGCTCTACCAGCTCTTCTGAATGATCTGTTCCATTTTTAAAAATGGGGAGTTTGTGCCAACTTGAAAGAAATTCCTCAAAATCTGTTTCGATAGCCTGTACCCGCTCCTCATCCAACTTCATGCGCTGCTTTCGTTGATTCTTTTCCTCAATACCGTAATTCGTGCTTTCCAAAATCAGGCCCTTTATCATATCGGGATTCTGGATGGCAAATCGCAACGCCAGCCGTCCCCCCATGCTGTAGCCGTGCAGGAACAGACCTTGGCCATCAATCCCGGCTATGATCTCGAAAAGATCATGCAATTGGTGTTCAACTGCATATCGTTCCGGCTCACCGGGATCCTGTGTTTGTCCATGCCCCAGAAGGTCAATAGTGATCGGATTGCAGAAGCGGGAAAGGGGGTTTATCAGGTGTTTGAAGGCACGGCCACTCCCCATAAAACCGTGAAGCATCAGTAACGAGGGCAGGGTGGGCTCCTGTTGATGGTACTCTAGGAAGTAAGAAATGTTATTGACCCTTATTTCCATTGTTGTCATTCAGAAAAATTCCAAAGTGAATGCCGTAGATCCATCGAGGCCTCGGCGTTTGTTTTACATTCAACAAGATGAATGCCGGCCGAAGAAAAGCTGGCCAGATCTAACGCTTTCAGCTCTTTGATAGTTGATACCGCGGTGTAATCCAATTCATGGGAATGTGACAGGGACTCAAAATCAACAAGTTGCGGTGTTTCAAAAAAATCGGTGTATAACTGCTTGTGTTCAAATATTGGCAGCATCCGGAAGATATTCCCCCCGCCGTTATTTAGCAATACAATAACCAGGGGATGATCCAAAAACTTCCCACTTAGCAGGGCATTGCTGTCGTGCAGTGTAGCAAGATCACCAATGAAAAGAATGCCGGGTTTTTGACTGGCAATCGTTGCCCCGATAGCAGTTGAGATAAGGCCGTCAATACCGCTGGCCCCCCTGTTCACAAACGACGACCGGGGGGGAGAACCCGCAAACAGCATCCAATCTCGAACGGGGAAAGAGTTGGACAAAAACACATTCCAGGAGTCCGGAACGTGGCCCCCAAAATGCATAAAAACCCCACCATCGGTTAGGGTATGCTCATCAGCTACTTTACGATCTTTGAAGCTCCCGAATTGCTCATCGATTTGTTGCCATTGCTTCATCCACTCTGGATTAGAGCGTACGTTGTCCAGCTGCCACAATATTTTACGGCCATGCCATTCCACCCGGTGTGTTACGTTGTGCGTGGCATCTTGCCATTCATCCAGGTCACCAAAGTGAATATGAGGGATTCCATCTAATTCATGCAGATAAAAATGTAGCGCTTTGCTCACCGGCTGTTGTCCAAAACGCAGAATAAGATCGGGTTTCAGCTTTTTCCTTATCGCTTCATTTTTCAGAAACCCGTCGAAGCCCGAGATTTTTTTTTCACTGGATAAATTGGGGAATTCTGAGAGGAGAGGGGCATTAAGCAGATCGGCAAGCAGGGCTGCGGCATTTGATTCCCTGAGCACTCCACGGGGACCGTCGATGACCACCGGACGCCGGCACTTGGAGAGCAGGACTTTTATCTTATCCGGGAGAGATATGCTATTCTCTGAACCAGAAACAGTCGTCCTGGGTCCGGGCTTATCTGAAGCTGGCTTATCATTTTCTTTTCTGATCTGTTCTACGAAGCCGGGATCGGGCTCAAGGGGCTTGCGGAATGGGAAATTAATGTGCACAGGGCCTTTATGATTCAATGAGGCACTTACACTTTGGGCTGCTACACTTTTGAGGCGATTCACATCCTGCCGCTCCCAAACCGGTTCGCCGGCCTCATGGAAGAACACAGGGTAGTCTCCAAAAAGTTTAACTTGGTCGATCGCCTGGGACGCCCCGATATTGCGCAGGTGGGGAGGGCGATCGGCCGTTAATACCAGCAGGGGCACACCGGAGTGACGCGCCTCAATGATGGCCGGGTAGTAGTTGGCGGCGGCTGTGCCGGAGGTGCAGATCAGGCCCGTCGGTTTCCCTTGGCTTTTGCCCATGCCCAGTGCCATAAATGCCGCTGAGCGTTCGTCCAGCACCACGTGGGTCGTCAACCCGGGGTGTGCAGAAGCTGCGACGGTCAGGGGTGTAGAGCGAGATCCGGGAGAGATAACAAGTTGTGATACACCACACGCATGCAGTTCACGAAGAAATGTCGTAGCCCAGAAAAAAGCTCTATCCTGCTTTTTTACCTTCATTATTTTCAAGAGCTGAAAGAATTGGCATAAGCTTTAGATTCGTTTCTTCCCACTCGGTCTGCGGATCGGAGTCCTCCACGATGCCGCAACCCGCAAAAACACGAGCAGTATTTCCATCTACAAGGCTGCTGCGGATAGCCACGGCAAACTCACCACCGCCATTCAAGTTAAACCAGCCAACGGGACCGGCATACCATCCGCGGTCAAACTCTTCCAGGGAATCGATATAGGGCACCGCCTGGCTGCGTGGATGTCCACCAACGGCAGGGGTGGGGTGAAGCTTGTTGAGGATAGAGAATTGATTGGTATCCTCCTTCAGCCACGCACGCACCGGGGTGTATAGATGCTGAACATTTTTGAGCTTTTTAACATCCGGCTGTTCGGCCCGCTCGATGTCATGTGTAAAGGGTTGAAGATGCTCCTCAATAGCACTGGTCACAAATTGATGTTCCCGCCGGTTCTTTTCGCTGTTCAAAAGGTATTTCTCCAGGTGGACATCTTCCGTAGCTGTTTTTCCCCTGGATACACTGCCCGCCAGGCTATCGGTGAGCAGGTAATTCTTTTTAAATGATACCAATCGCTCCGGGGAACAGCCCAGGAAAGCTTTACCCTGTTTATCTCTTATCAGGAAATTGTAACAGGATGGGTATTGGCTCCGAAGGGTATTCATAACCTGGGTCACCACAATCGGGTGGTCAGTGTGCCGGACAACCTCTCGGGCCAGCACAATTTTATCGAATTTCTTTTTGGCAATGAGCTCTTTGGCCTGTTCTACATTGTTGGTCCACGCTGACTCGGGCTGCTCGGAAGAAATTGAATGCCGGTTGAATTTAAATCCGTTTAAGGGGAAATCCGGCAGTTCAACGTTAAGACGAAAAAGTTGTTCAAAACGCTGAAGGTGCAATTCTAATTTGCCCGTAATCGTTTCCAGGGAATCGCCAGGGGAGTATCGGAGTGTAATGGTGAGAAGTCCAAGCTTTCCATCCTGAATCAGCAGCCACTCTGGCACCGTCAGTGATCCTGATCCGAATGACTGCCACCAGCGGCTTTTGACTGTTTCAAAAAAAGAGAAGCCTCCCAGCAAATGGATACCCGAAAGGGAATGCCTCAGCAGTGAAAAACTGGCAGATTGCTTTTTGATTTCGTCTACTTGTCGGGCAATACTTTCAAAACGGCCATCACCTTTATTTTTTAAGATCGCAACTTCACCACCGGCCGAGAAGGCAAGTTGTTGATCCGGCTTCTCCCAGTAAAAATTAAATTCGTTTGCCGTATCCGGGAGCATTTCCAGGCAGGCCAGGGGATCAAACTGGGGGACCGGGAATGTAAATGAGAGTAACGTTTTACCTTTATCGTTGGTTACAATACCATCTATAAAATGTTGTAATGAGGGGGCATCGAGATACTCGAGTAACGTTTGTTGCCCATCTATATCAGAAACTGATGCTGACTCGTTCATGTAAATGAGAAGTTAACATTTTTTCATTCATTACTTTCAATATAAATTGAAAATTGAACATTACCCAATATATCCACTATTTTCTGGCAGATTTTGGTTGCAAAAAACACTGAAGTTTGGGACAATAAGTGAGATTGGTTTTTATGAAACTCAGTAAAAGGAGATAGTAACAGGATATTTATGGTAAAAATAAAGCCTTTCGATCAACAGAATGTGGCCCTTCACTATAAATGGAATAATGATGAGGAGGTCAACTATTATTCTTCGGAAGACTCTCCCCAGGTCGAAAGCTTTAATGCCTTTTTGCGCCGTGTAAAAACCGTGCTTGACGAGCGAAATGAGAAAGCCGATCTGTTCGAGATTCACCTTTCCGAAAACGACAAGCTCATTGGCATTGTAGATATCCATGACATCGACCTGCACAACAGGCGGTGCCATGTGAAGTGCACGATCGGAGATCGGAAGTATGCAGGTCAGAATTATGAGACTGCAGCACTGCGAAAAATTTTGGCCTACTGTTTTAAAGAGTTGGGAATGCACAAGGTGACAACAGCGGCGTACGATTTTGATACCACATGGATTAAAGAGGTGCAGAAGCTGGGATTCAAGAAAGAAGGCCTGCTTCGCGACCATGCGGTTAAAGGAGAAACATATTGTGATAAGCTGATCTTCGGCCTCCTTTCCGAAGAATACAAACAGTCTCAAAAAAGCTCGGAATTGCGGGTGGCAAATTAGATACTATTCGGCCTTTCTTAAGTTATTCGCTCCCCACTAAGCAGAACTGAACTGTTTAAGACCTGTGCAGTTAAAAGCTGTTACTGCGCGTCGTCATCACTTCCTGACTTATAGGGATTGTAGATACCGTATTCCTCGGGATTGTACTTGGCCAGATGAAAGAAGTGTTCCCAGGCCGCCTTGCTTTTCCCGTTGTCATCGACCCAGCTCGGATGACTCTGTTTGATCAACCCAACGGCCCGCTTGGCATACTCAAGCCGTTCTTCCTCATCTTTAATGCGAGGCAGGGCTGCAATCATTAGATCGAGATTGTATCCGCAGTCAAAATCTTGTGGTTTACTTTGCTCAATAAACATGTAACTTTACTTGATTGTGATCGTTGTTCCTTTAAACCCAAAAGTAAAACATTTTCAACTATCCAGAAAATCGGATCTTGATTTGCGCGGATATTTGAATTTCGAGTTGGTTGGCCAATTTTCCTATATTCGACCACAGCTAATTAAACTAAAGCGTTATTTTTTTAAAATTTGAATATGTACTATAATTCCATTCTTGATACGATTGGTGATACTCCACTCGTAAAGCTGAACAAAGTGACTGAAGGGGTAACCGGGACCCTGTTGGCAAAAGTTGAATACCTGAATCCCGGTCTGAGTATTAAAGATCGAATTGGCGTTCGGATGATTGAGGATGCTGAAGAAAAAGGACTGTTGAAACCGGGTGGTACTATCATTGAAGGGACCTCCGGCAATACGGGAATGGGATTGGCCCTTGCCGCTGCAGTAAAAGGCTACAAATGTATCTTTACTACCCAGGACAAGCAGAGCAAAGAGAAGGTCGATAAACTTCGGGCACTGGGGGCAGAAGTCCGGTTGTGTCCCACGGATGTCGAGCCCGATGATCCCGAGAGTTACTACTCGGTGGCCAAAAGATTGAATGAAGAGATTCCCAATTCATTTTATCCCAACCAATATGACAATATGAGCAATACCCAGGCCCACTACGAGGCGACAGGTCTGGAAATCTGGGAACAAACTGATGGGAAGGTCACTCACTATGTAGCCGGTATGGGGACAGGCGGGACTATCTCAGGTGTGGCGAAATACCTGAAAGAGCAAAATCCTGATATACAGGTTATCGGTATTGACAGCGTGGGCTCCGTGTATAAGCACTATTTTGAGACGGGTGAATTTGACAAAAGTGTCATCCATTCCTATTTGACGGAAGGCATCGGGGAGGATATCATCCCCAAAAACATGGACTTTGATCTGATTGATGAAGTTGTGCAGGTCAACGACAAAAATGCGCTGAGTTTCACCCGTCGGCTGGCCCATGAGGAGGGATTGTTCGTAGGAGGATCATGTGGAGCGGCTGTGTTCGGGGCCCTGGAATATGTTAAGGAGCATCCGTTAAAGGAAGACGACGTAATGGTCATTATTTTACCTGACAGTGGTACTCAATATGTCTCCAAGATATATAATGATGAATGGATGAAAGAGAAGGGTTTTCTGGAAGAATAGTGAACTGTAATCAGTAATTATAAGTCTAATCTTAAACCAACAGTTAATGGCAGATCAGACCAAGAAATTTAATAAAGAGCAGATGCAGATTGAGCTACCGGAAGAGGAGGCGACAGGTACATATTCCAACCTGGTGATGATTACGCACTCCAACTCCGAGTTTATCCTTGATTTCATCTCCGTCATGCCGGGAGTACCCAAAGCAAAAGTGGTAAAACGGATGGTACTTACGCCCGATCATGCGAAGCGACTCTCCAACGCACTGGCAGAGAATGTGAGCCGGTACGAAAAAGAGCACGGAACAATTTCAGATGATGACAAGTTTGACGTACCGTTCAACTACCGGGGACCTACGCCTGAAGCATAATCCTTAAACGAGAAGCCTGCATGTTCGATCTTATAAAAAAACTATTTGAGTATCGGGGCAAAGACCTCACGCTTATCCTGCTGGACGATGAGCAGCCGGAAAGTTCAAGTAGTTATGAGTTCCGTCCGGCCAGGCTTTTTGGCCTTTTTTACCTTTCTCTGGCCGTTTTTGCAGTAATTTTGATTTTTTTTGTAATGTTTACCCCGCTGGGCACTCTTGTGTATGACAAGCAAGATGAACAACTTCGAAGTTCAGTCATCGAAATATCAAAAAGAATATCATCTTTACAGGATTCTCTTCGTGCTCGCGACCGCCAATTACAGGAAATTCAACAGGTATTGGCGGAGGGAGAGGACACCACGTTTAATATTCAGAGCAGTTTTTCCGTCTCTGTTCCTTCACAACAGGAACAGCAAGAATGGGATGGCTCTGATGTTTCCTCTTCTGCATTTAACAGCGAAGTGTTTACGAGAAAAGAGATTATTTTCTCCGGGATCTTAAAGAAAAGTCCCAGTTTCCCTGCACCATTTCCTGTTCAGGGAACCTTGACTCGTGGTTTTAACCAGGAGACGGGTCATCTGGGAGTTGATATCGCCACCAGGGAACAGGTTCCATTCCAGGCAATGGCTGATGGAACAGTCATTAATCATTACTGGACTATGAATTACGGTTATGTAGTTCATATTCAGCATGAGAATGGCATAGTCAGCATTTTTAAACATGCCGCAAGTCTTTCCCGCGAAGTTGGTGATATCGTTTTAAAAGGTGATATTATAGGAACGGTCGGAAATGTCGGGACTCTGAGTACAGGACCTCATTTGCATATAGAAATCTGGAGAAACGGCGTTCCGCAGAATCCTATGATGTATCTTGTCAAATCTTAGGAACAAAACTAACTGCATTAAATTACTTAAATATATATGTTTAGCAGTAACAGACGAAAAAAAACAACGGCCTCAGATATGAAAAACAATTCGACAGGTAAAAATATGCCTTCGGTAAATATGATAAGTGAAGGCACTAATTTAAAAGGAACGCTAAAAACAAAGAATGATATTCGCATAGCAGGCACCCTGGAAGGAGAGGCTCATGCCAAAGGGAAACTTATTATTTCTTCTTCTGGACGGGTTGAAGGTGATGTCAAGGCGGTTGATGCTGATATTGCAGGTAATCTGGAAGGTGAGATCCGCGTAAACAACAAATTGATTCTCCGGAAATCAGCCATCATAGATGGTGACATTTATGCGAAGAATCTTTTGGTTGAAGAAGGGGCGCAAATCAATGGTACCTGTAGAATGGGGGAGCAGGTCAGTTCCATTTCAATCGATTTTGATGAAAATGAGCAACCTGAATCCAAATCTAATTTGAAAGCTGTAGAAACACGTTAACAAGATAGGTTGAGTAAATCTGATTTATCCAAATACACTCAATTTCTATCGGTTGGAGCAGAAATAGCTGCAGCCATAATTTTGCCAATCGTTCTGGGGTATTGGCTGGATGACTATTTTAATACATCTCCCTGGCTGATACTCACAGGATGTTTGGTTGGCATAGTCAATGTAATGATCGTTATTTTCCATTTGGCTGATCGTTTGAATAAATAGGAATAACATCAATACATTGCTAGAACCCCTTGTCTATAATTACCTGAAAAGACTCCTTGCAATCGGGGTCGGCGGGCTGTTAATTTTATCACTTTTCTTTGTAATAATTCCGCTCAATTCTTCACTTGGTATGCTCGCAGGATATCTGCTGAGTTTTTTCTTTGTCTCCACAAATTTCTTTTTAGTACGCAAAATTGACCTTGATGATCAGAAGAAATTCCTCACCTTATTCTTTATCTCTATTACACTTAGATTCATCTTGGTTTTGGTGTGTTTTGCGCTAGTGTTAGCATACATAAAAATTGACCAAATTTTATTTACAGTTAGTTTCATTATTTCTTATATTTTCCATTCTGTAATCGAAATCATTTTTATAAACAAAATCCTGGAAAATCGACACGAAGATTAGATGATACAGCGCCTGCGTCGCCCCCTGCTCACTGTACTGATTTTATTGTTCGCCACTTCCTCACTCAAGGCCTTTCAGGAACAAGAAGCCGAGAAGGATATTCCCATTGATGTTGTTGGGAAGGTTCAAGATCATAATTATTTGAATGTTGCAGGTTATCATCTGGAGCTTCCCCGTATCCTGTTGGTGGATGGTGAGTGGCATTTCTATAGTAGTACTCACCAAGCTGTGGAGTCGGGCAATTTTGTTGAAGAGAATCATTCACTAATCCCCGCTGATGGTTCCGAAATAACACTTGATTTGTCGATAACTTCTCACCTCATGTACTTCTGGTTTGGCGTTGGATTGACGCTTTGGCTAACCATCGCTATGGCTCGTCGCTATAAGAAGGGAATCGGGCGGGAGACCGAGCCGAAGGGGTGGTTTCAGAATTTGTTTGAGATAACCTTTGTTTTTGTGCGGGATGATATTACGAAGACCAACATTCCCGAAGATAAATACGAAAAGTTTGTTCCTTATATATTTGCTGTATTCGTCTCAATTACGTTTATGAATCTTTTTGGATTGTTGCCCTGGGGGGTAACGACCACGGCGGATATAACCGTAACCGGGGTGATGGCAGCCTTTACTTTTTTTATTACACAGTGGAATGGTTCCAAGGATCACTGGGAGCATGTGTTTTGGTTTCCCGGTGTGCCCGGCTTGATGAGGATTATTCTGACGCCTATTGAAATCATCGGTCTTTTTACAAAGCCTCTTGCGCTCGCCGTTCGTCTTTTTGCAAACATGCTGTCAGGCAAAATTATGATAATCTGTATTCTTGGCCTGATATTTATCTTTGCTGAATTCTTTGGTTCCATTGTCGGTCTCGGGTCCAGTATACTTGTTGTTCCGCTGACGGTAGCACTGTATGTGCTAAAGGCTTTTGTAGGGGTTTTGCAAGCGTATATTTTTGCCCTCCTCTCTGCCGTCTTTATCGGGATGGCTGCCGAAGAGCACCACCATGAAGAGGGTATCGAGGTGCACGCATAGTTTTTTATTTAACTTATGAACATAACTTCAACCTAAATTAAAACTTAAAACAGGTACATAATTATGGGTTTATTAGCAGCAGGAATTGGAGCAGGAATCGCAGCAATCGGTGCTGGTGTAGGTATTGGTATGATCGGTAAAGGAGCTGTCGAAAGTATTGCTCGTCAACCCGAAGCTTCAGGAGACATTCGTGGTGCAATGATTCTTACCGCCGCTCTTATTGAGGGTGTGGCACTTATTGCCGCGATTGTTTGTATTCTGCTTGTATTCTTCGCGTAATCTCAAATAAGGCAACATAATGTCGTTATCGTTATTATTAGCAGCCGGTGAAGAAGGAGGGGGAGCTATCCTCAACTTCAGCAGTGGATTTGCTATCTGGGTGGCTATTACACTAATTATCTTTTTGGTCGCTATGGCAAAATATGCTGTGCCGTTAATTATGGAGGCTCTCAGCGAACGTGAAGACCGAATCAAGGAATCTCTTGAGTCGGCTGAAAAAGCGCTTGAACGAGCAGAGCAGATCTCAAAAGATAATGAGAAGGCTCTCCGTGAAGCTGAACAAAAAGCGCAAAAAATTCGCAAAGAGGCTATCGAGGAAGCAGAAATGCTCCGCTCCGAACGGATAGAAAAAGCGAAAGAAGAAGCTGCTCATATTTTAGAGCAAGCTCGTGAAACCATTGAGCAGGAGAAAAAACGTGCGATGCTGGAGCTTCGTGATGAGGTTGCCCGCCTGGCCGTAAAATCTGCTTCAATGATCATTGAGGCTGAGCTGGATGACGAGAAAAACAGCAAGCTGGTCAATAACTACATCGAAGATATCTCTAAGAATTAACCGATGATAACCAAAGCAGCCCGAAGGTACGCTTCTGCTCTGTTGCAAATAGCAAAGGAGCAGGACAATGTTGAATCTATACTCAGTGATGTTGAGCTTATCCAAAATACGATTGATCATTCTCGGGAACTCGAAGTGTTCCTTAGAAGCCCGATCATAAAGTTTGATGACAAAGCTGGGGCTCTGGATGAGCTGTTTGGGGACAAGGTGGAAGGGATTACTCGACAGTTTATTAAACTGTTGGCACGAAAAAGTCGAATTGGGTTATTGTATCTTATTACCCAGGCGTTTATTGATCAATATAATCAATACGCAGGTATCATTGAGATTGAAGTGTTTACCGCCCGGGAACTACCAGAAGATCAGCAGAGGTCCCTGCATAAAGCACTGGAAGCCAAGACAGGAAAAAAAGTGAATATGCAACTCTCTGTGAATGAATCTCTGAAGGGTGGTATTGCAGTACGAATCGATGATACCGTTATCGATGGAACGATCAAGCATAAGCTCGAGCAGCTTGAGGAATCTTTTTTGAGCAGTGCAGCAGAGTAGAATTTAAATCTGATTTTAAAAGTAATTAACAACCAATGAGTCAAGTAAGACCTGACGAAGTATCAGCAATCTTAAGAAAACAATTATCCGGCTTCGATAATGAAGCGGATGTCTACGATGTCGGTACAGTACTCGAGGTTGGAGACGGTATTGCTCGCGTATATGGCCTGTCAAAGGTCCAGGCTGGTGAGCTCGTTGAACTGCCGGACTCCAAGGATGAAGATGGAGAACCGTTGAGAGGAATGGTTCTTAACCTTGAGGAAGACAACGTCGGTATCGTACTCTTCGGTGCTACCAGTGCCGTGGAAGAAGGGGATACGGTAAAGCGTACCCGCGATATCGCATCTATCAACGTAGGGGACGGAACCCTGGGACGTGTGATCGATCCGCTGGGCCGCCCAATTGATGGCAAGGGACCGATTTCCGGTGAAACGATTCGATTGCCGCTGGAGCGTAAAGCACCTGGTGTAATCTATCGTGAACCGGTAAAAGAGCCGCTTCAAACAGGTATTAAAGCTATTGACTCTCTTATCCCCATTGGTCGCGGTCAGCGTGAGCTTATCATTGGTGACCGTCAGACGGGTAAGACTTCTGTAGCAGTTGACACGATTATCAACCAACAGGAGACACAGGATACCGATAAGCCGATCCATTGTATTTATGTCGCGGTTGGCCAAAAAGGTTCTACTGTTGCTGGAATTGCTAAAACGCTGGAAGAGCACGGCGCACTTGAATATACAACAATTGTTTCGGCGCCAGCTTCGGTTTCGGCTCCCATGCGTTATATTGCTCCTTTTGCGGGAGCGGCAATCGGTGAATATTTCCGTGATACCGGTCGGCACGCATTGGTTGTATTTGATGATCTCTCCAAGCAGGCGGTTGCCTATCGTGAGCTTTCATTGCTGCTGAAGCGACCTCCGGGACGTGAAGCTTATCCTGGTGATGTTTTTTACCTGCACAGCCGACTGCTGGAACGTGCTGCTAAAATTATTGATGAGGACAAGGTAGCTAAACAGATGAACAATGTGCCAGAGCAGCTCAAGCCAAAACTGAAGGGTGGAGGTTCGCTGACGGCACTCCCAATTATTGAAACGCAGGCCGGTGATGTCTCTGCTTACATTCCGACAAACGTAATTTCAATTACGGACGGTCAGATTTTCCTAGATATCGACCTGTTTAACTCGGGTGTACGTCCTGCTATCGATGTCGGTACTTCGGTATCTCGTGTAGGTGGTTCTGCACAGGTGAAGGCGATGAAAAAGCTTTCCGGTACTATGAAGCTGGATCTTGCCCAGTATCGGGAGCTTGAGGCTTTTGCTAAATTCGGTTCGGATCTCGACCCAAGTACTCAGCGACAGTTGAAGCGTGGTGAGCGAACGGTTGAGCTGTTGAAACAGGATATCTATCAGCCCCTCGCTGTCCAGGAACAGATTGCACTACTTAAGATCAACGATGAAGGTTTGCTGGATAAGCTCGCTGTTAATCAGATTGAGGAGTTTGAGCAAAACTACCTGGAAACGGTGAATGCCAAGTTTGATGATGAGATGAGTAAGCTTGCTGAAACCGGTGTCCTCGATGATGGATTCGGTGAAAAGCTTATCAATACTGCAGAAACAGTAATCGACCAAATCTTAGCAACTCAAGAAGAAGAGTCCTAATTCATGGCGAATCTGCGCGACATACGCAACCGGATTGAGTCTATAAAAAATACGCAGCAAATTACGCGTGCCATGAAAATGGTCGCTGCTGCCAAGCTTCGAAAGGCTCAAAACAGGATTATTGAAACACGGCCCTATGCTTCCAAAATGAAGGAAGTGGTGGCTCGACTTGTTAAAAATTCCGGGGATCAAAATGTGTTAATGAGAAAGCCGGAAAAAACGGAAAATATTCTGTTTATCGTTGTTAGCTCAGATCGTGGGCTTTGTGGGGCTTTCAATAACAACCTGTTTAAAAAGGTACAGGCTCATATAGAAGAGAATTTCAGTGCGTACCAGAAGAGTGGCGATCTATCGCTGGTTACCCTTGGCAAAAAGGCAACCAAACATTTCGGTAAGCGCAACTATAAGCTGAGGGATCAGGATCCCAACTTCTATGATGATCTTGAATTCAGTAAAGTCTCTGAAATAATGAAGGAGATTGTAGCTGATTTCAAAGCTGGAGAAATTGATGCTGTGTACTTGGCTTATAACGAGTTTAAATCAGTTATTGCTCAGAACAGGATTATCGAACCTGTGTTGCCTATTGACCCCTCCAAATTGATAGGTGAAGAATCAGAAACCGATGACTCTATTGATTATATATATGAGCCTGGTGTTGAATCAATTCTGGATGACCTGTTACCGCTGCATCTAAACATGCAGTTATGGAAGGCTGTGTTGGAATCCAATGCTGCTGAACAGGGTGCACGTATGACCGCGATGGACAACGCGACAGAGAACGCAAAAGAACTTGAACGTGACCTGCAACTTGAGTACAATCAGGCTCGTCAAAGTGCTATTACTACCGAGATTTCTGAAATTGTATCCGGTGCACAAGCGCTTGAAGAAGCATAGCATTTAAATAACAAATCACAATACTCAATTTTCAAATTGAATATTATTTAAGAGGGTTTGTAAAATTGATAAATTGTTATTTGTAATTTATTGGACAACGGAGAGGTGGCAGAGTGGTCGAATGCGGCGGTCTTGAAAACCGTTGAGGCCTTATGGTCTCCGGGGGTTCGAATCCCTCCCTCTCCGCTTTATTACATAAAGCGGGTGAAACACTCTGCAAAGAGTTGCATTCCCCTTCAGTGACAAGCTGAAGGGTTTTTTTTGGCAAAAAATCGACGCTTTGCCACCTTTGTCCACCATATCCCGTGACCATCGGTGCTGTCTCCTCAAAAATGCTAAACTGGACTCGCTTTCAGTGATGCAGATAGTTCTTACCCATTCTAATTTATTTAAAGACCAGTACGGTTCTCCTACCTTCCTCAACTACTCCGAATTTGGTATAATGAAGTCCATAGCATAACAAAACTTGCCATAGGGTACGAATATGTACCTTCTAGGTATTTTTTTCTTACTGTTCGGGGTACTATATTACATTTATTTCTTTAAAAAGGGAGGGATGATGGAAAACAAAGAACAGTTGTTAGAAAAGTGGCATAGAGGCAGTGGAATAATGCACATATCACATCTTATAACTGCTTCAAGGCACCAGCGTTTTCATCGAATAGTGGGCACTTTCTCATCCAGTTTAAGCGCTATTGTTGCCACTTCAATCTTTGTTGCAGCTCTGGAAGATAGTTCGCAAATGGCATTATATTACACTGCTTCAGGATTAAGTCTCTTGGCTGCAGAACTATCTGCTGCTAATTCAATCTTAAACTTTCCAAAAAGTGCGGAAGCTCATCAACGGGCTGGTTCAATGTTCCAAGGACTTCGCAGGAAATTGAAGTAGATTTATGAATTTACGAGAGGGGATGATTCGATACGATATGAGCATCTTCGAAAGAGATGGGTTGAAGCATTAAATCTATCACCACCCTTGCCACAGAAAATTCACAATAAGGTTAAAAAAGACTTTGATGAACTACATACAGAGTAAGAATAATTAGTCGCTCCTTAAAAATCCCAAAAATCATGGTTTCGTGTGGATAAACAGCTGATTTTGTGGATAAGTTAACGGTAAAATCCCGTAGATTTCGGTGGAATCTACTCAAAAACCTTACGGATTTTACTATGCTCTCAGCCTCTCCAGACCAATCGCAATGGGACATGTTCAGTCCCATCTTGAAGAGTTTTATCGACCCGCAACATCCGTTGGTCCAGCTGGCTGACACCTTGGACTGGTGCCAATTGGAGACCGAATTCACCGAGCTATACTCCAAAACCGGTCGCCCGGCCCACCCGATCCGGTTGATGGTCAGCCTGTTGTTGCTCAAACAGATGTACGGACACGGGGATGAGAGCCTGCCGGAGGGCATGGAGAAAATCTTCGGCTGGTCGGTAGCCCTGCATGGGAGGAAGGCCCGCGAGCAGGCCCTCTGCGTAGACACCACGGCCGGAGGAGACCAACATTACGTTTCCCACCGATGCCAAGCTGTATGGAAAAGTGATGCAACGACTGCGAACCATAGCCAAACAGTCCGGGATTAAACTCAAGCAATCCTACCGCTTTGTCGGTAAGAAACTGTTGCGGGCGACCCATAACGCCGCTCACCCCAAGCGGGCCAAGTCGGCCCGCAAGGCCACCCGGAAGTTGCGCACCTGCGCCGGACGGCTGCTGCGGGAGGTCCAACGGAAGCTGCCCGAGGAGGCTACGGGCCGTCACCGGCCGGCCTTGGAGCTCTGCGGTCAGGTGCTCGATCAACGTCGTCACGATAAAAACAAAGTCTACAGCCTCCACGAGCCGCATACGGCCTGCATTGCCAAGGGCAAGGCCCACAAGAAATACGAATTTGGCAGGAAGGTGAGCCTGGCGATCACAGCTAACTCTCAGGTCCTGGTGGGTGCCACCATGGCCGACGGCAATGCCCACGACTCAAAAACCCTGGAGGTCAGCCTCCGCCAATACCGGAGGCTGACCGACGGCCTGCCGGAAAAGACCATTGTCGATCGCGGCTACCGGGGCCTGACGGAGGTGCTGGGCGTACAGGTATGGTATCCGGATCGGTTCAAGGCCGGCAAAGATCGCAACAAGAAGCGCCGGCTGCGGCGCTGGTTCCGCAAGCGAACGGCCATCGAACCGATCATTGGCCACCTGAAAAACGACTACGGGCTGGACCGCAGCTACCTGAAAGGGCCGACGGGGCCCAGATGAATCTGCTGTTGGCCGGGACCGCATGGAACCTGCAGCTGTGGATGCGCCAGCTGCTTTGTTGGCTCAAGATTTTGCTGCGATTTGTCAACCCACTGAGTCGCTGGACAATCTTAAAACCAAGTTTTTAAGGATCGACTAATTAGAAATAGCAAAGGCCCCCAAATGGAGGCCTTTTATGTAAAGATAATATTCTTGGTGGCTAATTTTCCATATCCGCATTCACCACACTAACAATTTCATATACATTACTAATGCGTCGGCTGATCTCTAGTTCTCCAATTTGAGTGAGACCATCCTCTGGAAATGTAGTGTCCTCAGCCCAAGACGGATCCAGTGCATCCTTCAAGGTGGAATATAGATCGTATGATACAGTGGTAGCTTGAATATGCGGTCCCGAGGGTGACAAAATAACGGCGTTTCCCCAACCTTTTTGGGGGGTTTTACCCTCATCCATAGAAGACTTGATAAATGGAGCCCAGTGCTTGTTTTCCAAATCGATCAACTCTACAGGAGAATTTGTGTCATGAAAGATGATATTGACATAGTTATAATCTTTATCTGGCACCACTCCTTCAGCTTCGACATAGTTTTCCGGTCTGACGAACATAGTATGCATAACCGTACTCATTGAAATGGTATTCATGCTCTCGGTTGGCACATCTGGAAAAGCTTCAGAGGCATTCCATATTCCTCCAGTATTATCAATATCATTGAAGGTGTTAATGAATAGAACATTAGGGGAGTTTGGTATATTATATCCTCCCACTTTTACCAAAAGGGCCCAGAATTGGAGATTTCCCTCTTGTATAGCATTTTCCGCTACTGTTCTCCAATAAGTAGTTTCACGGTGAATAAATTGTGGCATATCTTCGTTAGATACATGACGAGATTGATACACACTAATTTCTTGGGCTTCTACTGGTAAGGTGAACGCTGTTGCGATTACAAACAGAAATGCTGAAATAAAACATTTGATAGGTCTCATGATTTTCCCTGTTAAATTAAATGTTAGAGGTGAGCCATATAGATGTCTAATAGGGGAATAGTTTTATCAGTATAGGTAATAAAACTTTGCTAACCTAATCGATTCATCTACCTTTTAGTTGGTTTCAATTGGGATGACAGGAGATAATCTTTTCCTTATTGGTATTCGTAGCAATTTTCAGACAATTAATCGGATTTTATATTGTGAGGCTCGCAAAACTGTGAGGCCAAAAATTACCGTGCATTAAAAACGGAACTATCACGGGCGAAGGTGCGCCATCTCGACCCCAACGTACCCCATAACACCCCTTACCTAGGTCTGTTAATTGAATTTTACAGAAAATAATTTAGCAAGAGTTCGATAGTTGGTACTGAAAAACCTCACTTAACAACTTGATTTGGGGAGCTAATTTGTCTCGATTAAGGTCAGCGTATTAGTATTTTAAGCACTTAATTAGATAAGGGGCATTCAGCATTGATAAAGGCCCACAGAAGCTATTCTAGCCAAAACTGATCTATTCTTAAGTTGTCGGCAAGCAGTAGTATTAATACACGTGATTTGTAATTGTTTGATTGTATTTGTTATAAGATAAATAACCGACTGGACGCCTTTTGAAGCTCCCCTATCAACTACTGTCAGAATATTCGTGTCGTACTGTTGTTAGTGTCGTTTATAGTAGCATGTACAGAGCATTTAGATTTCGAAATAGTACGTTAAGAATGTTAAATTCGTATGCGAATTTACTTTAACTTTACAGCGTTTTGCCGTAGTTTAGTTCGCGATTCGGTTACCATACCGAGAAGGGGAGTGTAAATAAGTCCTCTAGTAGCGTTTAAACGGTACTAGAGGCCTTATGGTCTCCGGGGGTTCGAATCCCTCCCTCTCCGCAATGTAGCCCCATTCCCATAGGATGGGGCTATTTCTTTAAATAAAAGGGAGTTCATTACGTTGAAGGCCAAACTTTCATGCTAAGATTCTGGATATGAATATTAAAGTGCCATTAAAGATTGTAATTGTACTGTGCTTTACCGGTTTGACCTCAAACGCCTCAGCCCAGGATACCCTTCAAATTTCACTGGCAGACTTCATTCAGCGAGGGCTTGACAACTCCGGGCAGGTCGACTATGAACGTCAAAAAGTAGATCTGGCTGAAAATACTATTGATGAAGCTCGTGCCCAGCGTTTCCTTCCGAAGTTTGAACTCAACACCCAGCATGGAACGGTGCCCGGGGTTAAGAGTAATAATCCTAATCTTCCGAAGGATGAGTATTACCTCGATCCCAACCTGGAAAATGACTGGGAGAACTGGGCTATTTTTACCCGTGCTGAGGTGAGTGCAATACAACCGATATTTGCCTGGGGAGCATTAACAAACGCAGTCGAAGCGGCAAAAGCTGGGGCTGAAGCTGCCCAATATGAATTCCAATCTAAGAAAACAGGGCTGCACATCCGCCTGTATGAACTCTACTACAGCTATATTCTTTCACAGGAAGTAAACAGGCTCGTGCTGGAAGCCCAGGATAAAATTGATGAAATAGAGAAACAGATTGATGAAAAAGTCGATGAGAAAGACTCGGATATCGACCAATCGGATGTCTACAAGTTCCAGGTTTTTAAATCCGAGTTTGCTATGCGGGCCGGTGAAGTTCAGGAGAATATAGAATACATCCGAAACGTGTGGAATTATGTGCTGCAATCGGGTCCCGAGACAGTATACACACCCACAGACCAATTTTTGGATCCCGTTTCCAACAAAATAGAAACGCTCGATTACTATAAATCGCAGGCACTTGAACGGCGGGCGGAGCTTAAAGGCATTGAAGCCGGAATAGATGCGGCAGAACACGGTATTAAAGCCACACGAGCTCAAAATTTGCCGATGCTATTCCTGGGAATTACAGGCAGTTATGCCAATACCCCAAATCGGCCGAGGCAGGACAATCCATTTATCATTAACAATACGAACTACGCTTCCGGTGGATTTGGAATCGGGATACGCCAAAATCTGGATTTCTTTTCTGCAAAAACGGACATAGAAAAACGGCAAATTCAGTATAAGCAAGCAAAATTTTTGAAGAACGCAGCCGTTGATGGAATTATGCTGGAAATCAGTGATCGATATAAGAATGCAAATATATCCGAGGTCAAGGTCGATAAGACGGATGAAGCCCTCGTCACCAGTAAAAAGTGGCTGAGACAGGAACAGTTGGACTACGATTTTGGTATAGGAGAAACTAAAGACCTTATAGATGCAATGCAGAAGGAGTTGGAACTCCGACTGCAACTGAAGCAACGTATTTTTGAATTTAATAAAGACATGGCTGAGTTGTACATATCAGCTGGTCTGCCAGTAACTTCTTTACAAACAGCAAATTAACGAGATGAAGAAAATAGCGATTTTATTTATTGTTTTGTTCATAGGGAGTTCCGTGTCGGTAGCGGCACAGAAAGACAGTACCGCAATACGAAACCTGTTGGAGCAGCGTGATGATGAGATAAAAGACCTGTTGGGACCCAAGGGAACCGAGTATACTCCTGAAAAACGCCAGAAGTTAAAAGATATCATTAACGGGGTGATAGACTATTCGGCCATGGCCCAGCACGCCCTTCAGGAAACCTATGACACGCTTACTACCGAGCAGCGAACAGAATTTATCGATTACTTTTCTACTATAATCCGTGACCAATCACTCAATAAGCTGGACATTTACCGTGCGGATGTGAGCTATAACACCATAAAAGTAAATGGCGACAGCGCATTCGTAAATACCACCGCTGTTCTTGAAAATGTCCGTACCCCTGTAAGTTATGACATGTACTACAAAACCGATGGCAAGCAGTGGGTTATTACTGATATGACTATTGATGATGTTTCCACGGCCGACTCATATCAGCGGCAGTTCCAAAATATTATTCGTAAAAGAGGATATGCATATCTGGTCAATACGCTTAAGAAAAGGGCAGCCAAGTAAAATTTCATTCCAGCGTTAATAGCTGTATATTTTTGGCTCACTAACACGGACTTATGCTTCGATCAATTCATAAAAAGAAATTAGCGCCCGAAGGGTACGTATACGCCACTTACGGGCATCCGAAATATTTAAAACATGCGATCGCCTCGGTGGTTTCCCTGCGTAGATATGACCAGGAACGACCTGTTGCCTTGGTTTGTGCTGAAAAACACAAGCAGATACTGGAAGAGCATGGGCTTACCGATATTTTCGATGTAATCCATATCCTGGAATCGGACCGAGCCTCTATTGTGGGCTTTAAGCATAATATCCATGAATATCTCTTTTTTGAGAAGAATCTGTTCCTGGATAGTGACATGATCTGGTGTAAGAATCCTGACCCGCTGTGGCAATCTTTCAAGCCTTACACTTTTACGGTTACGGGAACCCAGGTGTCCGATAACTTTTTTGGAGGTCCTAAAAATATCGGTGTAATCAAAGATATTTTGCTCCGCCGCCGAAAGCGAACACTCAAACATTTTGGATTAACCTATCTGAGTCGGGTGCAAACCGGAATGATTTATGCACAGGATTTCGGCATGACAAAGAAGGTGTGTGAATTGGCGCAAAAAATGCTCGACCGCAAGAATGAAACACACTTCCGGAGTCGCACGCTTGAACAGGGACGCAGTGAAGAATCGTGTGAGTGGAGCATTGCGATGGCGATGTCAAAGTTGAATCTGCCGATCTTCCCGTGGCTGCAGGGACATACCAGCCCACAGCTGGACTATATTGAAGATTACACTTCGCACGACCCGGATTTTGAATATGTCGTTTGCACCTATTATTGTGACCAGTTTGTCTATAATCTGCGCGGTATACAGTCAAAATGGTTGCGCAGTTTGTTAACAAAAATGGTTTCGCTTATTCCCGGTAAAGGAGACTACCTGAAAGCAACACCATATCTCTTACACTTTGGTTGGTACCATCAGAAGCAGCCCTTTTTTGAGTTTGCAGAGAAGACATGGCACCTGCTTACCAGCGGCAAGAAGGAAATGATACAGACCGAGAGTAAGCTTATACATGGAACCAACCAGTGATAAAACCGATACCTGGAAATCGGTTTTAAAAAAAGTTGTCCGCTATACCGTACAGATCGGTATCATAGGGTATCTGTTCTACAAGCTGTATGACATCGGGTTTAGCACTGTCTTAGAGTCTCTGCCGCTGGACCCGCTTTTTTACCTTATCTATATAACTATTTATTTTTCCCTGCCCCTGTCAGAGATCCTTATCTACAGCATTGGGTGGCATTTTAAGCCGATGCGCGCCTTTATGGTATTTGTGCAAAAGAAGGTGCTCAATACGGATGTGCTCGGCTATTCCGGCGAAGTCTACCTTTTCTACTGGGCAAAAAATAAGCTTAAAATTCCCGTCGAAGACGCGCTCCACTTTATTAAGGACAATAACATCTTGTCCTCTATTTCCTCAACATTCGTCTCCGTCATTCTATTAATCTTTTTCTTCACGCAGGGATACCTGAATCCGTTGGATTACCTTCCCGATGCTGAAAATAGCTACATTTACATATTGGTAGCAGCAGGAGTGCTCTTGGCCGGCTTTGTGATCTATAAGTTCCGGCACTATATTTTGTCTGTTTCTCTGGTGGAAGGCCTTAAAATTTCTTCCATTTACACTGTCAGACTTTTTATCACAAATGCCCTTCAAATTTTACAATATGCGTTGGTCAAACCCGATATTCCATGGGCAGTATGGTTCAGCCTGATGGCCGTTCAAATATTATCAACCCGTATTCCGTTTCTACCCAGCCAGGATGTGCTGTATGTGAACCTTGCCCTTGAGATGTCAGATCTGGTGCGCGTACCTGAACAAGAACTTGTCGGTATTTTAACAGCAAACCTCATCTTGCAAAAACTAATTGGCGGCATTTCTTTTTTACTTACTTCGGCCCGGCAAACAACGTTGGAAACCATGCCGGATGACGAAGATATTCAAGAATATAAAACGTACTCATAATTAATCTGCTCAAGAATTGGCTGATGAGCTATTTCGGTAAAACTTGTTTTCTGCTGGTCCTGTTGATGTTGTTATTCACATCACTAAAAGCCCAGGATGACAGGCTCCCCGATGGGAATCTCGCGGTGGGAGCAACCTTTAACACTAATCTGGATGGATTGGGCAGCTCACTGCCATTCTGGCTGCACGCCAACAAGCAGGGACTCTACGATCAGCGTTCGGCCAACAGCCTCTTTTATACAGAATTCAGTAAACCGTTGGTTACCGGTGACCAGTTATCAATTCAGACTTCCGGTCGTATCATTGGACGAGCTGCCGAGGAATCGACTCTGGGGATCCATAGACTGTCAGCAACAGCAAACTATGGTTTCCTAACTCTCAGGGTCGGAAAGTTCGTTGATCCCCTGGGGATGAACTACCACCCGCTTTCCAGTGGATCCATGCAGTACAGTATGAATGCCGAGCCCGTCCCGAAAGTAGTGCTGCAGACCGACGGTTTTGTAGATGTGCCCCTCTCTCAGGGATATGTGCAGTTTTCCTCGTACCTGGGTCATGGTTGGTTTGAGAACGCACGCTACGTTAAGAATTCGTACATACATCAAAAGTATTTCTACCTGAAGGTCAATTACAAAATGTTGGAGGGCATCGGGGGTATT
The DNA here is from genome assembly GCF_031569985.1 of Aliifodinibius sp. S!AR15-10. Taxonomy (NCBI): domain Bacteria; kingdom Pseudomonadati; phylum Balneolota; class Balneolia; order Balneolales; family Balneolaceae; genus Fodinibius; species Aliifodinibius sp. S!AR15-10. The sequence continues at coordinate 110,755 of NZ_JAMQKA010000009.1, forward strand.
ATTCACAACGTGCAGTGGGGTGGTGATCACCCAACACGGGGACAACAACCCAGCTCATTCAAGGATTTCTGGCGGGTGCTCTGGGCCAAGGGCGCCGGTGAAAACTCCAATGCACCCGGTGGAGAGATTAGTAACGTGCTTGGGAATTCCGTGGCGGCATATGATTTCAACCTGCGGGTCAATCTCGATCAATTTCGACTTACATTCTACCGACTGTTTTACCTGGAGGATAAAGTCTCCACCCGGTTCCGCAGCCCATGGGATGGTATGTGGGGCGGAGGCATTATCCGTACAGCCGATCATCCCGTGCTGAAATCATTTCTTTATGAACACATAAATACCAAACGGCAGGATTCATTTGATTTTGAACCGAGGGGATCGGCCAGTTATTACAACAACAGTTTTTACCCGAGCGGATGGACCTATAAAAACCGTGTGCTCGGAAATCCACTCCTGTTGACCGATGGCTCCAACATCCGCCCGGTCTACAACAATATCATCATTGCCCATCACCTTGGAGCCCGCGGATTTCTGAATCCAAATGTAGAGTGGACCGCTTTTTACACATTCAGCCGCAATTATGGAGAGAAGAGAGACCAAATCATAGAGTACAAACCGGCTCCTCGCGAGGAAACTATTTATGGTGAATACCGTCCGATGGAAGAGCTCAAAAAAATAAATCACTCCCTCTACTTCGGCAGTACATTTTTAGTTCCACAATATGAAAACCTGGAGCTTAGTGCCGGCATTGCACTCGATGTCGGTGAGCTTTATTCCCCTGACCGCGTCGGTTTAACCTTTAGTGCTAAGTACAATATTTATTGATTCGAGAGCACGGTTCCCCCGATCTGCACGGTTCTTTAAATATTTTCTCAGTGATTATATCCGTCATCCGTGTTCTATGGGTTCCGACTGTTTAGAATGACAAATTATTCCCGGAGGAGAGTGATTCAGAATGCCGTTATTCAAGAGGCGGTATCAACCAACCCAAACTCCTTCGAATCGTCCAGGTACATCTCAAAAGCTTCTTGGGCTTCTTCAGAAAGCTGAAACTTGTAGTGATTAAAGAGGTTTCCCCGGATGAATTTATGCCAGGCGTACGTCACAAGGTCAATCGGTGAATTCCGAATGCGCCGAAGAAAGTGTTCCTGCTCCCAGGTATTATTGCCGTGATAGCAACGAATAAAAAGATGGGAGTACTTGTCAGGGAGCTGGATATAGTTGCGCTCCATCCACTCTTTCAGGAAGACCGTATCCTCCGCGCGCCGCGTATGGGGATAGGAGATAGAGGTGTCATTGCGGTGCATGATACTTCCAGGGATGCCTTCCGGAAGCTTGCCCACATAGGGATGGAGTACGAATTCCGGGGTATCCAGGTGCATCAGAGCCCCGGAAAGGCAGCAGGCATCATACCCGTCATCCAAATAGCTGGCCTGGATAGAGATGCGCTCAGGGTGATACCAATCGTCATCATCCCACTGGACGAGATAGTCACCATTGGCCTCCTGAAGGGAAACATTTCGCAGTTTACCGAGAGTGTTATCTTCTGAGGGCTCGAGCTTTACGTAATTGAGTTGCCCGTCAGGAACGGCTTCTAGAGCCTCGGTAAGATCTTGTTCCCCGTCATCAACGACCACGAGCTCTTTGTTGGAATAGTCCTGGTTATTAAAACATTTAATGGAACGCTTCATCAAATGTTTACGATTAGCTGTTACCATTATGCAACTAATTTTTGCGTCACCGCTTTTGTTCTTTGAGCTTGTATCTGTTTCTTCAGGCATGAAAGTGCTGCCGTTTTAATTAAAATATGTCAATTGTAAAGGCGTTTTAGTGAACAGCAAATATACAGTATTGTTGAAAGTTTTAATAAAGGAGATCCAATCGTTGAACTATTTTATACTGAGAATTCCATTCCTCGCTGGATTATTGACGTTATTACTCTATGGACACACATTCGGGCAAGAAATTGATACAGATAAAGAGCTGCCTCCCCTGGAAAAGACAGGAAACGGGGCCCTGCTAATCGACAAGTTTGAAGATGACACCATCGGGAGTCTGCCCTGGGAGTGGTACAATCGTGATGGTAAACGAAAAGCTGTACACCCTGAAGAACGTAAGCTTTTTCATTATTCGATAAAGGAGGAAAATGGCAATAAATTTCTGCATTACGAACATACCGATGCACGCCATCTGAATTTCCCTCTGCTAAATCGACCGAATCTCAATATTTACGAATACCCCATCCTGAGCTGGAAGTGGCGAGTTAAAAAAATGCCGGAGGGGGGCGATGAAAACAGCAGTGATTATAATGATGTAGCTGCAAGCATTTATGTAGTGTTCGACATCGGGCGGGTAGCACTCTTCAAAAAAGTGCCAAAGTCAATACGATATACCTGGAGCACCACACAGCCGGAAGGGGAGGAGTTTTCCAAACTGTTTGGCAATCAAAAGATAGTGGTTGTGGAATCAGGACCGAAGAACATGGGCAAATGGCAGACTTTTCAACGGAATATCGTTGAGGACTACCGCCGGCTTTTTGGGGATGATCCGCCTGAAACCCCAATCGCCATACTACTGTTGAGTGATGGTGACAGTACCAACTCTCTGGCAATAGCTGATTACGATAACATCGTACTGAAAAGATTCAAATCAAACTGAGAGTGGACCAATTAATAAACACGCAAATCAAATGAAACACAGCTTTTTATGATACGTAACGTGCTACGTTTTTGGCTTAATCATTTCGGGTATGAAAGCAGAGGAAACACAAGCCTTTCTCAAAAAACTAATCACGTCCCGAGCTAACTTAATTTGAATGAAATTCTTATTATGGGCTTTCTTGAAAGTCCTGGCTAACAGTAGGAACTGGCTATTTGATGAAGAAACTCCTTGATTTTTTACGCCCGTTAATCACACACAATCACCGCTCTCCCTATTGGGTTCTTGCTATCGGAGTGGTCTCGGCTGTCATTGCCGGGTACTATGCCGTTCAGTTGAAGGTCGATACTGATATTGCTAATCTACTGCCCAAGTCAAACGAGCACGTGCTGGCATTGGAACGCCTTCAAAATACAGTGGGTGGAGAAACCGACATGCAGGTAGCCATCCAGTCATCCAGCTTTGAGGACAACAAGCGATTTGCAGAAGACCTCATCCAGCAAAGCCTTAAGCTCTACGATGAGCGGACCGACAATTTTTTCTTTGAACGGGCAGAGTTTAAGAAGGAGACAGAAACCCTCAAAAATAATGCACTTTATTTTGCCACCGGCAGGGAACTACAGGATATCCGCCAGTACCTGAAAGACGAAATTCAGACCGCGAAAGAGGATGCCAACCCATTCCTGATCGATTTTGAAGAAGAGGAGCCCGACACCTCCGATGACAGCGAACAGCTCAGCGCGTTCGAAGAGAGCTATGAGTCGCTTATCCCGTCGGAGTACCCTGTTAGCGAAGATAGCACGGTTATGGTCGTAAAGTTCTATCCCACCGGCTCTAAAAGTGATTTGACCTATCTCAGGGATATGTTTGCCGAGTATGATTCCCTTCTCGCCGAGATGAATCCGCAATCCTATAATGCCGAGATGGAGGTCTATTTTGGGGGACGGCTGAAGCGCCACCTTACTGAAATTAACTCCATCATGGGTGATGTATTCAGCAGTTTTGCATCCGGAATCTCCAGCGTAATCATTTTGGTGATGCTGTACTTCTTTTTCAAAAAATATTTCCGATACCGTAAGGGGAGCAGTGACGATCAAAACCACGGTTTTTGGCAACACCTTATTCGTCTACCGGTGCCTGTACTTGTGATCGGTATCCCACTTCTTATCAGTCTGTGTTGGACTTTTGGGATCACTTATTTTGTGCTGGGTATGCTCAACACGATGACGTCGGTATTATTTGTGATTCTCTTTGGCATGGGGATCGATTACGGCATTCATTTCTATGCAAGATATATCGAAATGCGCTCCGGGGGGATGGAAATTATCGATGCCCTTGAGGCCACTTACGACAAGACCGGTTCGGCTATCTTCGTTAGTGCCCTCACCACGGCGTTCTCACTGTTTGTGCTGGTTTTAGCCAAGTTCAGGGGGTTCTCAGAATTTGGATTTATCGCAGGTACGGGCATCATGCTGGCCCTGTTTTGTATGCTTTTTGTCCTGCCGTCACTGCTCGTCATTTTCGAACGTTTCGGCTGGATTCTGCTGAACAAAGATGCGCATGAAAACTCCGGCTCCCGGCTGTTAAATCGATTCCCGATATCCCGTACGATTGTGGTACTGGGGCTGGTCGTTTCGGCAGTAGTTGTGTGGAATAGCAACCATCTGCGGTTCCAGTATGATTTTGGTGATCTGGAGCCTGAATTTCCGGAGTATGTGCAGTTCCGCGAGGTACAGAGCAAGGTCTACTCCGGGGATAAGCGCAATCCTGCCTATATCCTGGCTGACAATGAAACCGAAGTGATCAAGATTCTGGACAAGCTGCGTGAACAAATGCGTACTGATACCACCAGTCCTACAATTCTTGATGTAGAGGCCCTGCAGGAACGTTTCCCGCCCACCGATTCAGCAGCTACGGAAAAATTGCGCAGGATTGCAGAAATACGGCAGTTGCTGAATGATCCGTTTATCAAAGATCAGGATGACCCGCAGCTTGATAAGTTGCGGCGTGCGGCTCAAACGAAAGAACCTTTGCAGGTGGAAGATATTCCGGAATACCTGAAAAGCCAGTTTGTAAATAAAGAGGGAGAGATTGGCAATTTCGTTATCGCCTATCCCAGTGTGGGTCTGGCCGATGGCCGACAGTCAATCGCCTTTAAAAATGATGTTGGCAAGATAACGCTTGACAATGGCAAGGAGTTCTATGCGGCCAGTACTTCGATAATCGCCGCAGAAATGCTGGAGCTTATGCGTAGTGAAAGTCCATGGATGGTAGGCGCTACCTTTACCATGGTATTTCTGCTGATGTTCTTCTCTTTCCGCTCCTTCCGTTGGACCATCATCGGGATGCTGCCCCTGGTTGTGGGACTCCTCTGGCTGTTCGGTATTATGATGCTCACCGGGATGATGTTCAACTTCTATAACCTGGTGGTACTACCGGCCATCCTTGGGATAGGGGAGGACAACGGCGTGCACCTTGCACACCGCTATCGGGATGAAGGGCGGAACAGCATGTGGGAGGTCCTGTCGAGTACAGGTCAGCATGTCACTATAGGTTCATTGACCACCATGCTCGGCTTTTCCGGGCTGCTCTTTACCACCCATCCCGGGCTGCAGTCTCTTGGCACTATGGCCGTCATCGGCATCGGGATGACCTGGCTCACCGCCGTCACTTTCTTGCCTGCACTCATCCAGTGGCTGGAGGATAAAAACTGGATCCGCTTTTAGGAAGGATTGAATGATAGAAGGATTGAGGGATTGAGGGATTGAAGGAAAGAATGCTTGAGGTTGTGATTCTCTACTCTTCAAACATTCAATCCTTCAACAAATCAATCCCTCTTAACCCTTCTTACTGCTTCCAGAAGGTCGGTGTAAAGATCAGCAACACCGTAAAGACCTCCAGCCGTCCCACCATCATGAGCATAATCAGCAGCCATTTCCCAAGGTAGGGGACATGTGCAAAGTTATCGGTAGGCCCAAAATCACCCCAGCCCGGACCAATATTCCCCAGGCAGGCGATACTTGCCCCGGTAGCCGAGAGCAGATCATAGCCAAAAGCCGTGATGATAAGCGTTCCGATCCCGAAGATAAGGATGTAGAAAATGAAGAAACTGAGTACCGTACGCTGGATATTGTGATCCACAATTTTATCACCAATACGGATCGGCAGAATTGCCTTGGGGTGGATGATCTGCTTGATCTCACGGAACGTATTCCTAATAATGATAAGCCAGCGAATCATTTTGATGCCACCGCCAGTGGAGCCCGCACAACCTCCTGTAAAGAATAGCAGGAAGAGGGCAAACGCCCCGAGCGGGTACCATAGTTCATAATCGCTGGTTCCAAATCCCGTAGTTGTGACAATAGAAACCACCTGGAAAGAGCCGTATCGCAACGCTTCGCCCACAGAATAACTATTGAAAAGAAACAGGGACAAACTCACGAGAAGCGTACCGCCAAGGACCACCAACGAGTAAAAACGGACCTCCCGGTTGTCCAAAAAGGAATCGGTGTCCCCCTTCAGCAGGCGGAAGTGCAGCGCAAAGTTGATACCGGCCAGGAACATAAACAGGGTTATTACAAGATCAATATAGACCGAATCAAAAGCGGCGATGCTGGCATTTTTAGTCGAAAACCCCCCTGTGGCCAGCGTGGCAAACGCGTGGTTGAGTGAATCAAACCAGTCCATTGAGGGGTGAATCCAAAGCAGTAGAAACTCTACCGCAGTAAAAGCCACATACACCACCCAAAGTAGTTTGGCTGTCTCCTGCACTCGCGGTGTGAGTTTGTCAGTGGTTGGACCCGGTGATTCTGCCTGGAACAGCTGCATTCCCCCAATACCCAACAATGGCAGGATAGCAATTGAAAGCACGATTATGCCCATGCCGCCCAGCCAATGTGCCAGCGACCGCCAGAACAGCATACTCCTCGGAATCGCCTCAATCTGTGGATTATGAAAACCGTCGCTGGTAGTGCCGCCCAGGATCGTCGCCCCGGTGGTGGTGAGACCGCTCATCGTTTCAAATACCGCGTCCGTATAACTGGGGATTATCCCGGAAATAACAAAGGGCAGGGCCCCTACGAGCGAAAGAAAAAGCCAGGTCAGGCTCACTACCAGGAATCCCTCCCGTATGCGCAACTCGTTTTCCGGTTTGAAGAAGTAATAAAGGGCTCCTCCCACAGCAAAGGCGATGGAGGCGGAATACAGGAAGGAGTGCCAGGTCGTCCCCTCGTAGACCAAGTCTACAGCAACGGGAATCAACAGGGCAAACCCTAAAAAGAAGACAAATGATCCCAGGATCCCCAGAACGGTAAGGATGTCAATCTTGGGGCGGTTCAGGCTTTTTTTGATCTGTGTTTGGGATATGGCCATTATTGAAAAAGCGAGGTGATTTTATCGACAGCTTCCGGCAGGCAGAACACAATGACGCGGTCGTTTGCTTTAATCTGGGACTGACCGGTAGCTATTTCCACGGACCCGTTGCGCTGTATGCCGCCGATGACACAACCCTGGGGGAAGCCAATTTTCTGTATCGGCTTTTTAACTACTTTGGAGCCGGGCGCTGCTTGTAGTTCAATGACCTCAGCCTTGATACCCTGCAGGGCAGTGACCGAAATGACGCGTCCCCGGCGAACGTAGCGGTGTATTTCGTTGGAGGCCGCCGACTTCTTATTAATGGCAGCATCCAGCCCGATCGTCTGGCTCAGGGGGATGTAATCCGATTTGGAAACCAGGGCCACCGTTTTCTTAACCTCAAGGTGCTTGGCCATCAGGCAGGAGATAATATTCGATTCCTCGTCATCAGTAACAGAAATAAAAGCGTCGGTATCGGAAATACCCTCTGTGGCAAGCAGGTCCGGATCGGTAGGGTTACCGTTGAGTACCAGCACATCTTTAAGGTCTTGTGCCAGCTCAACAGCAATGTCATAATCAGGTTCAATAAGCTTGATGGTCCAGCTCTTTTCCTGGCTGCAGAGCATCCGCGCCACCATCTCACCCACAGGAGTACCTCCGGCAATCATGATGGTGTTGATCTCGGTTTCGATCTTGCCAGTAGTCTTAATCACATTTGGAATTGACTCTGTCTGGGCCAGCACAAAAATTTGATCAAGTGCCTGCAGCCGCACCGTACCGCTCGGGATGATGGTGAGCCCCCGCCGCGCTATTGCCACCACACGGAAGGTTATTTCGGAGAACTCTTCGGCATACTCACTCAGGGTCTTGCCAACAAGTGGTGAATTTTTCTCCAGCCGCAGCCCGATAAGCTGCATCTTGTCATCCGCCAGGTTGATCACATCCGTGGCTGTGGAGCGTTTGATTAGCTGAACAATCTCCTGCGCAGCACTGAGCTCCGGATGGATCATCACGTCAATACCCAGGTCGGTGGGTTTTAGCGGAGAGTTGGGCCGGGAGAGTTCGTCATTGCGAATCCGGGCGATGACCATCTGTGTCCCGAGACGCTTGCTCAGCATAGAGGCGATCATATTCACCTCATCGATGCTGGTCACCGCAATTGTGATATCGGCCTCTTTTACGCCGGCATCGACTAGATCTTTGGCTGAAGTAGCATTCCCCTCGTGGCAGAGCACGTCGAGGTTTTCTGTTACCTTGTTGAGTGAATCCTTATCGCGGTCAAGGACAATGACATCGTGCTTCTCCTTGGAGAGCACGCTGGCAAGGTCATATCCTATTTCCCCGGCGCCGATTATTACAATCTTCAAAAGTAAATAAGTTTATCAACGTTCATTCAAATAATGCTATAAAAGTGAAAAGGCATTATTGAAAAGTCAAAAACAAGACCAAGTATAAAGAATTTCAGGCTGGAACTAAATAATTAGATGGACCCTTTAATCAAAATAGTGCTCGATGAACCCACCCCGCTTTTGTTTCGCAACCCCACGAAACAAAACCACCCCTCCCGGGAGGGGACTCGTTCGAGGTTGTAGGAGACATTAGCTCGATTTCAACTTTGAGCCTATTTCAATATGGAATTGAGATTCCTTGATATAATGCGGCTCATATAAATCCCCACCTCGGAACCTCGGAGGGGACCATGCTACTTCCTCCAGAAGTAGCATGCGGGGTGGGTTTCCAGGGCAGAAATCCAAAATTAGCAATTAATTTGTAAGGATCTGCCTTCTCAGCGGTCTATTAAACAGCTATGAGTCCAAAACCTTTGCCATATAATCCCAAACTCGTTCCCCTGGCCCGCAAGCTGCGTAATAATAGCACCCTTACTGAAGTACTCCTCTGGAAGAAGCTCCGAAGCAAGCAAATGCTGGGCAAAGACTTCGACCGCCAGAAACCGATTGGTAACTATATCGTTGATTTCTTCTGCCGCGAACTAATGCTGGCCATTGAGATTGACGGGGCCAGTCACCAGTTCAACGGGGAGCAGGACCTACAACGCCAACAGGAGCTGGAGGCAATGGGCGTAGAATTTCTACGTTTCAGGGACTGGGAAGTAAAGAAGGAGATGGACGAAGTGATTAAGGCCATCCGTTGGAAGGTGAAGCAACTGGAAGGGTAGGAGGCTGAGTATCTGTGATAATGCCAAGTGAATTGAAATAGTGCTCGATGAACCCACCCCACTTTTGTTTCGCAACCCCACGAAACAAAACCACCCCTCCCGGGAGGGGACTCGTTCAAAGTGGTATGAATTCAATAGCACGATTTCAACTTTGAGCCTATTTCAATATGGAATTGAGATTCCTTGATATAATGCGGCTCATATAAATCCCCACCTCGGAACCTCGGAGGGGACCATGCTACTTCCTCCAGAAGTAGCATGCGGGGTGGGTTCCCAGGGGCAGAAATCCAAATTCAATAATTAGAAAGCGGTAAACTTGTATCCAAGACAGTATTCAAGAGTGAACATGCGCTTTCCGTTCAAGTTCGGTTTTACTCCTAACCGCGGTACCACGCCTTGTAGGATACGTTTATCAGTGGATATCCTGCCTATCTTTTACTGGCTGATCAAAGTTCATATTCTTTAAATTCGATAATTTGCGTTAAAAGGAAAGCTTCCTGTGGTAAAAACAAAAGTGAAGAGATGGAATTTTTAGTTGGCATTATCCCAATAAAATTGTTTTATAAAACAACATCCTAACCAAAAAATCGGGGGTAAGCATGTTAAAACGTCTTAAGTCAACTAATTTAACCGAATTTGCAGATACCGGAATTGCACTGCTCATCTTACGGGTAGTCACATCATTTGCTATGATTTTCGGCCACGGCTGGGGTAAGCTGGTGAACGTTTTCAGCGGTAACTTCCAGTTTCTTGATCCCATCGGCCTGGGGCCAACGCTCTCTCTTATCCTAGCTGCGTTCGCCGAAGGTATCTGTTCCCTCTTGGTTATGTTCGGCTTTTATGCACGTGGGGCAGCATTGGTCCTTGTTATAAATATGTCAGTAGCCTTTTTGTTTGTGCATCTCTTTAACGATCCATTCGGCCGAATGGAGCTCCCACTGGTTTACCTGGTCATTTTCCTCACCATTTTCCTCCTCGGACCCGGTAAATATTCGATAGACAGCAAATAAAGCCACCTGAGAATATTATTATCTAAATAGGGAGTGGTGTAAATACCACTCCTTTTTTTATATCAGGGACAGCTCAGTAGGTAGGAGTTACCATATATAAGGTAATTGTTATCCTCAGGCACAGTTCCACATCGTTGATTCTTTTTTTTATGACTCGTTTCCCAGCTACTTATCATTGTTAATTGTTAAAGTGGCGTTCCCTTCGGTGGATTGGGCTGAGGAAAACCGCGGTTCATATTCCAGGGGAACGATTGAAAGGGAAAGTCGCCCGAGAGGTGACCGGGAATGGTTGTGATTCTCGCTTCTGACGGCAGGCCATTTTGAATTAAAGGGTGATGTATGAGTGAAGGCAGCTGTTGCAGCTTTTCTACCGAAAGACCACTCCGTAGGGCACGAATAACAATTTTGTCGGCCTGCCACGGGGGCGTCACTGAGGTCATCTGGGATAAAGTACTGATAGCTGTAGCCAGTTCAGGTAATCCCACATTTGGGGGAAGTGAACGGTTTGAGAGACTATGGAGTATAGTTTTTGCGGCTGATGCCGAGGCAGAATTTTCGTTTACCTTTGATATTGCGACAGTTAATTCATTGCGAAATTCTGTGTGGGATGCTGTCTGGACCGGTAAATCACGATTTTCTGCAAGCCATGAATCGATCATATCTGCAGCACGGATAGTCCGTTCCTGGATTGTGAGGACATTAGACTCTATACGATCCGGAGAAATACCCTTCGCAAAACCTTCGTAACTCTTGTTGAACACCTGTTTGTATGGTAGTCCATTACGGGCCAGTTCGGTTGCAGAACGAAGAATAGTGACCAGCGTTTGATCAGGAAGATTATTTTGTTCAGCGCGGTTGGATAGTTCGTTCAGCATAGATACTTCTATGCCCGCCTCCCTGGCCTCATTTATCGTTTCGGCCGGATTGAAATCCTGGCCACATACTTCTGAAAATGAGACTGCAACCAGGATTAATCCAGTGCTGACCCAAAGCATTATGTTGATATACCATCTCAAGGTTATGGGACATTATAGTTGTCTGTGATGATCTGTAAGTATGACGCACGAAATTGGAGAAGGTTACTATTTAATTTTTGGTTACTTGAATTATGTATGGAAAGGGAAGCACTTCGTCATCGCACGTCGCCTTGATATCGCGACAAAACTCAAAATAGATGGAAAATGGGAAAGGCCTGCACCGGGCAGGCCTTTTCCACTAAATATTTCTATTCTGGTCTATTTCTGGGATAGCTCAATAGTACCAATGTCATTGTTCTCACCTTCCGTGACACTCACACCAGTTTCTTCAGAGGAGCTAAACTCTTCGTTCCGGGGATCAATTGCGACGTCATATGTGCCCCCTTCAAGCCCCATAAGGGTGAACTCACCGCTGGTTGTATCGGCAATGGTCGTGGAAAGGGTGTCGCTGCCGGAAATAGCGTAGACCACCGGTTTCGCTTCTGCCTGAGCCACTGTGCCTGCTATGTTGCCGGTTACAGCCAAATTGGTTGCACGGATAACCGGTTGAAGCAGGTATGAAACAGAATTGCTCTGGCCAGCTTTTACTACCGAACGGCTTGCGTCAAAGTCGAGCAACAGGATATAGGTGATATTTTCCTCGATTTCGGCGTTAACATTTAACTTAACACCGGTTTGGCTGCCACTGGGGACCATCATTTCATGGGTTTCACCGTCTATGACAACATTATGGCCCTCATCTGCAAGTATCAGTCGAATTTGCTGGTAAGTACCGGCTTCAAGCGTGGTATCACCTAAAACTGTATAAGCGCCGTTGGTTAGTTCCAGCAGGTTATAGGTTTCCTGAGGTTCGCTGATAGTGGACCAGCCGTCCTGGGAACCTTCTCTGTTAACTTCAACTCGTTCAATATTGACATTTACCTGGTCGGCGCTGTCAATGGGAGCGTCATGCATTCTTACCTCGAGAGTTCCCATACCGGTATCGGAATTGGTTCCGCAGCCAACTGCAAATAGGATAAGTCCGGAAATAAGTAAAATGGGAAGTCGTAGCAGTTTAGTCTGTATCATAATAGCCTATCGATTTTTTAAAATTAATTGTAGATGATGTTTTTACCGTCTGTGTTTATATATGAAGATTATGACAGGAAATGGTTACAAATTTTTAATGTTTTACATTCTATAGCTACCTTTTCAGTGGTTTAAAGGCCTTCAACGCCTGAAGGTGAAAGAGTTCAGCGTTTCATGGACCGGGAAGTAAAGAAGATGAGAGGCGAAGTTCTCAGGGCCATTCTCCGGAAGGATAGAGGCTGGTTATCTGAGTTAGTTTTCTTGGTGAAATGAAATAGTGCCTTGTGAACCCACCCCGCTTTTGTTTCACAAATCCACGAAACAAAACCACCCCTCCGAGGAGGGGACTCGCACGAGGTTGTGTGAGACATTAGCTCGAATTTAACATTGAGCCTATTTTAATCTGAAACTGAGATTCCTTATTAAAACTCAGCTCATATAAATCCCCTCCTCGGAGGGGACCACGCTGCTTCGTCCAGAAGCAGAGTGTGGGGTGGGTTCCCAGAGCACCAAGCTATTGGCTGTAGTGGATTAAGAAGAACTTACTTCAGTTATCAGAAAAGTTGCTGGATATCAGCCTGGTTGTAACGGTTGGGGCATCCACTCAACGAACTGTTCACGCTCAGGCGGGTTATCCATCCAGGAAACATCGGGCTGGAGAAAATCAAAGCATTCCTCTACGGTGTACAATTTAGGGATCTGCAAATTCCAGGGATTACCGCTGCTGCTCGTCCAGCAGATTTTCTCGTGTTCAGCAATCCACGTGGCCAGGGACAACTGCTGGCGTACATCCTGTTCCAGGTATGCAATGACAGCCTCGCGCTCCCCGTCTGCCCACAACTGAGGGGCCTTGGAGCCGTCCATATTTGTTACCAGTGTCCCGCCCGAGAGCCGAATTTCCTTGAGCTTTCCAGCCAGTCCAGCTCCGGCCAGCGCCTTCTGCAGCCCCAGGTACCATCCTTTTTGGAAGGTGACATAGAGCATAAGGTCGTGGTGGGAGAGGGCCAGCCTGGCAGATCGGGGGAGCTGTCCGGCACTGTGGGCCAACACCGGGAAGTCAAAGGCACACCCGTTCCATGTGGCGATGCCGTAGCCTTCTGAAGCGATGGTGCCAAGCAGGTCAAGCAGCTCCTGCGACTGGGATCGGCTCAGCGCCGGATCGCCTTCAAAGACTTCAATGTTCTCCCTGTCGCCGAACGCAACGGCGGCACAGCTTATCTCCAGGGCGTCCAGGTCCCGGCTGCCCTCTGGCAGGGGCGTGGCAAGTTCGATATCAAAAGAGGCTAGTTTCATGAAATCTCCTATCTGGTTGAAAAATCATGAAAGGATACAATTTTGAATGTGCAATCGAAAACTTAGATCGGGTATAACCAGGCAATTAGCAATAACGAGTCTCCTCTGTGGAAGCGATGCCGATCGGAGGGAGGCGGGGGGAGCTGAATAATTATTTGCTAAGCTACGTAATGAGTATTTTTTTAATAAAAACTCTTTCAAACTATTTATGGCAGCTTAAATGGGTACAAAAGAAATTAATTGGGATGAAAACCTATTGTTCATTGGGAATGATATTAAAGTCAATAATTCAATTGATGAAGAGAGAAGAAATGAAATTCGTAAAGAAATTGAGCCTTGGCTTTCAGCAATCTTTCAAAGCGAACAATTTTCTCTGTTAGTTGGTAGTGGACTATCAAATGCCTTGGCAAAAATTGCAGACATTGATAGTCAAGATATGAGTAGACTCGAATTTGAAGGAGAGTATAGTCAAGAAATTAAAGCATACGCTGAAAAAACAGCAGAGGAATTCGGTCGTGGAACTCCAAATTTTGAAGATGACCTTAGGGCTTCTTTAGAATTATTGAGAGGATATCAAATACAGGATATTACAGCGAGCGATAATGATTCGTCAGAAAACGAAGATGGAGAGGAAGAAAAAATATAGATAAGCTCAAAACTGAGATAGATAAAAATTTAGCTACCTTAGTAAAAAATATTCTAGCTACTGAGAGTAACTTTTTAAAACAGCTAAAAGAACAGAAATCTGCTGCTAAAGCATCACTAAAAAATTTAAAGACTTTTTTGTTGAGCTTTGCAAGTCGTTCATCGAGTAGAGAAAGGCTCAATTTGTTTACAACTAATTACGATAGATTCATAGAATATGGTTTTGATTCAGCAGGAATTCTTTATTTAGACAGATTTGTGGGAAGTTTAAATCCCAAATTTAGAGAAACTAAACTTAATTACGATTATCATTACAACCCACCAGGAATTCGAGGTGAGCCTCGCTATGTGGAAGGAGTTGTGAAATACAGTAAACTACATGGCTCAGTGGATTGGAAATCTTCTAACCAAGATGTCATTAAAAAATTACTTCCATTTGGCGCGGATGAGGATCATCCTGAAATTGGTAGTGATCTAACTGATTCGTTGCTGATATATCCAAATTCTTCCAAAGGAATTGAAACAGCCTTTTATCCATATTCTGAACTTTTTAGAGAGTTTTCTACTGCAATTTGTCGTCCTAATTCATCTCTAGTAACATATGGATATGGTTTCGGAGATAGTCATATCAATTCTATTATTGAGGATATGCTGTCAATTCCGTCAACTCATTTAGTGGTAATATCTTATGATGGTAATGAGCGAATAAAATCTTTCTTTGAAAACCAAAATCCTTCTCAATTTACACTGCTTTTAGGTAAGGAGTTTGGTGACTTGGAGAAGTTGAACAAATATTATTTGCCAAAATCTGCAATTGATAGGATTTCTATCAGAAGAGCTAATCTCCTGAAAAATAGAGGAGAAGAACCGAGCGAGGATGGAAGGTTGGAACAGGAAAATGGAGTTTCAAACACAGGGGAGGAAGAATAAAATGAGAGATGAATTAAATTTTGATTCCATAAGAGAGTTAAACATTGGAACTGTTGTATCAACTTCTCCAAATGAAATAAAAGTTCTACTCGATACCAATGCACCTCAGAATACTTCCTTAAATACTGGTGTACCGAGTCTATTTCCAAGGATTAATGGCTTTGTACTGGTTCCCAAAGAAGTTGGAGCTGTTGTAGGTATGATCGATTGGATGGGAGTTGAGAGATTTAGTAGTAAAGTCAAAAATTCAGATGTTATAGATCTCCCATATCCCCAACGTAGAATGAGCATAGTGCCTATCGGTACATTAAAAAAGGAGTTTGTAGATGATAAAGAAAAGTATGTAATGGAAAGAGGTGTCTTTAGTTTTCCGTCGGTAGGTGATTCAGTGGTTATTCCTGATGAAAATCAACTTAAAGCGATTGTGAAAAATGAAGATAAAAACGCAAAAATTAATCTTGGGAAGGCACCTTTAGCAGCTAATTCAGATATTTATGTTGATCCAGACAAATTGTTTGGAAAACATTTAGCAGTTCTTGGAAATACAGGTAGTGGGAAGTCCTGCTCGGTTGCAGGCATGATTCGTTGGTCTGTTGAGGCAGCTAAGGAACACATTGAATCTGAAGAGCAAAATCTAAATTCGAGATTCATTGTTCTTGATCCCAACGGTGAATATAAACCAGCGTTTGAAGATTTAGATAATGAAGTTGAAAATCATAGGGTTTATTTAGCCGGAGAAGAGTTACAAGACGAGGTTAAATCATTTAATTTGCCAGCCTGGATGTGGAATAGCTTCGAATGGTCAAGTTTAACCAGAGCTCAACCCGGAGCACAAAGACCATTATTGTTGGATGCATTAAGAGGGATCAAATCAGGCCGTGAACTAGAAGACTCAAATCTTATTCAGTTACGTAGGTTTCTAAATGGTCAAAAAGTCAATCTTGAGAACTATTTGGCTACTCCTCCTGTAAATATGGAATGGTTAGAACATAGGAATTGTGGGAAAAGTTTAGAAAATTTCAATGAAGATTTAGAAAATATTTATTTAGATGAAGGTTTTGAAATTAATGATGAAATGAGAGAATCATTAGTATCCCTGCAAAGAACTTCAGAGAGGATTCGTAATAATCGTCATTATGTCTCACAAAGTGGAAATGAAGGATATAATGATTTTAGCGAAACTGACCTTCATACAATACATGATGAGCTTGGTACTGTTTTAGATGATATAGATTCGATAATAGATTTTCGAGGTGATAGAAATGAAAATTCTGCGGATAGTCCAATCCAGTTCCCTGTTTTAGATCTACCAGACTATCTTACGAATCTTGCTGGTCAGCAAGATATGAACCTCACTCAGTTTACTAACTTTTTGGCAATGAGGATTAGGTTTTTAGTAGAGGATGAAAGACTAAGAAACGTAGTTAATCCAGAGGATGAAGTTGGTCTAATAGATTGGTTAAATGAGTATCTTAGTGGTAAGGATCAGGGAGATCCAAGCATTGTCATTTTGGATCTTTCCTTAATTCCATCAGATGTAATTCACATTATAATAGCTGTTTTTGCAAGATTAATTTTCGAAGCCTTACAAAGGTATAGAAAAGAAAATGGTAAAGAATTGCCGACTGTATTAGCATTAGAGGAAGCCCATACATTTGTAAATAGATCATTCTCTTCAAATAATGATATTCAAAGTTATAATGAACTCTGCCTTAGAATTTTTGAGAGAGTATCTAGAGAGGGTAGAAAGTTTGGGCTCAGTTTAATCTTATCTTCCCAACGTCCATCGGAAATATCACCAACTGTACTTTCACAATGTAATTCATTTTTACTTCATAGAATTGTGAATGATCGAGACCAAGAATTGGTAAGGCGGCTGGTACCTGATAACATTGGTAGCCTCCTGAATGAAATACCTACACTACCTAGCCAAAAAGCGATTCTAGTAGGTTTAGCAACTTCAATCCCGTTATTGTTGACGATTAGAAATCTTCCTGAATCGCAACGTCCAAAGTCTGAAGATCCTAAATTTTGGGATGTATGGACTGGTAAGGAGCAAAGAGATGTCAACTGGCAACCTATAGTAGAAAAATGGCAGGGGACAGAGAGAGAGGAAAATTCAGAAAATGAAGAAAACGCTTAAATTCCAATCACCTCGGGCTTACAATCCACACCGAATGGGCTGGTAAGGGCATTCATCTGAACTAGTTCTCACCTTAGTCCCAATGCTCCGCGTTGGGACAGTATATACGCTCTGCGTACAGCCAAGCTATATGGTTAAGTTCCGGGGACGCAGAGCGTCGGCCGCATTCAGCCGCAGAGCGACTGAATGGAGAAATATTGCTTGTCCTTACTACTACAGACACTCCGAGTAGACTACTAAGTGATTTATGAGTAGGCCACCAGATAGCTTTGAGTAGACTACCAGATAGCTTTGAGTAGACTACCAAACAGCTTTGAGTAGACTACCAAACAGCTTTAAGTAGACTACCAAACAGCCTTGAGTAGACTACCAAACAGCCTTGAGTAGACTACCAAACAGCCTTGAGTAGTCTGCTCAAGCATTCTGAGTAGTCCACTCAGGCACTCTGAGTAGCCTACTCAAAGCGGCTGAGTAGCTTGTGCAAGTTTTTTTCTGTAAAAGTTACTTAGCCATAGCTGGTTTAATTGTTTTCTTCGGAGGATCCTCCGAAGAAAAATTTCGTTTATCTTGAAATTCTTCGAGCCCGTCCATCTTCAAATATCGCCGACCGGTGATCCAATCCTCGTGCTGCTCTTTGAGCATGGCTCCAAACAGCCGAAGACAACTGTCCGGATTGGGAAATATTCGCACCGGTTTGCTGCGGCGCTTTAGCTCCTGGTGGAGCCGTTCGACAGCGTTGGTCGTGCGCACCCGTCGGCGATGCGAGGCCGGGGCTACCTGGAAGACCGTTAACGTCTGCGGGGCCTGCTCGCTAAGCCAGTCGGCTACATCCGGCAGTGGATCCGATAGCTCCTCGACCAGCTCGTTGAGCTTGGCTTTCGCCTGTCGGTAGGAATTTCCCTTTTTCCACACTCTTTCCAGTGCTTCAAGAATTTGATCCTCGCGCTTTTTGGGGACCTGATCCAATGCATTCTGGCGAAAATGGTATTGGCAGCGCTGCCACGGGACCCCTGAATAGTGATCACGCAAGGCCGCCTTGATCCCGGGGTGATTGTCACTGACAAACAGCTGAACTCCGGAGAGTCCACGCTTTTTGAGTCCTTTGATAAACTCACTCCAGACCGCTTCGGACTCGCCCCAACCGGTCTCCACGGCCAGCACGTGACGATGGCCTTCTTCAGACACCCCGATTGCTACCAGAACCGCCATATCTACGATGATCCCGTCGCGACGACACCGCTCGTAGCGGGCGTCGATCTTCACGTAGGGGTAGTCTCCGGTCAGCCGGCGGGCCCGCCAGGCCTCCAGCTCCGCATCCAACTGCTCAGAGAATCGGCTAATCGTGCTGGCCGAAAATTCCTTGCCCAACAGTTGCTCGGTCACTTTGGCCATCTTTCGGGTCGACACGCCCTGCACATACGCCTCGGCCAAAGCGGCCACCAACGCTTTTTCGCTGCGTTGGTATCGCTCCAAAATAGAAGGGTAAAACTCCCCGTCGCGGGTCTGCGGGACCCGCAGATGCAGCGTCCCCACCCGAGCGGGCAGCTGGCGCGGCTTGTAGCCGTTGCGAGACGTGCGCCGCTGGTCGCTGCGCTCGTAGTGGTCGGCCCCAATATGTTGGTCACGTTCGAGTTCCATCAGCTGTTGCAGTCCTAATTGTAGAATCTCCGCCAGCAGGTTCTCGTGGCCCGAGGCCAACAAATCTTCCAGCTGAAATTCTTTGTTCTTCTTCGTATCCTTTCCTTTAGAGGTCATGGCAATGATGGTTTGGTTATGATTTTTGGTGAATCAATCAAAACCTAGCCATGGCCTTTCTTTTTTTCTACTTATCTACTTTTACAGAAACTATTATACACAGCGGCTGAGTAGATTACTATTACTCCCTCCGACGTAGTAGTAAGGGAATATCCCACTCTTACTATTCCAGGGATACTGGAATTATAACTCCAATCACTGTGGAGTGGTAAGTCCAATCGGAACGTACTAGTTAGGGCAGGCACCCCAGGGATTAAAACCCTAAAG
This sequence comes from Aliifodinibius sp. S!AR15-10, assembly GCF_031569985.1. Classification (NCBI taxonomy): domain Bacteria; kingdom Pseudomonadati; phylum Balneolota; class Balneolia; order Balneolales; family Balneolaceae; genus Fodinibius; species Aliifodinibius sp. S!AR15-10. Next base: position 130,030 of record NZ_JAMQKA010000009.1, read on the forward strand.
AGGGGTGACAGGATCTGTCACCCCTAGTTTATATCTTGCCCCTAAGTTTGAAAGTGAAAAAAGGGCAATAAGCAGAATTCTCAGAATTATTAAACTTTCTACCTTTTACTTTCTACATTCAACTGGAAGAACCTTCAACATTTAACCTTCAACCTTTTAACCTTCAACAACTCCAATGCAACTGATCTCAATCGCATTCATCGTCGTTGGTCTCATTCTTGGATATCTCATCGCCTACTTCCAGCTCAAAAGCAGCCAAGCCCTCAGTAAAGAGGAAGCCGATGCCCTGGAGCAGGAACGGGAGCAGGCACTGCAGACCGTCAGCCGGCTGGAGGAGCGCAACAGCAATCTTGCGGAACAGCTGGATTCCACCGAGACAGAGCTGAAGCAGGCTGAGTCCAAAGCCAACGAAGCTGAGAAGCAGCTGGCCGAGCTCAATGCCGACTACCGCAACCTGAAGGAGCGGCTGGATGAGCAGAAGGAGGAGATGAAGGAGCTGCAGGACCGGTTCAAGGATGAGTTTGAGAACCTGGCCAACAAGATCCTGGAGGAGAAGAGCAAGAAGTTTACCGAGCACAACCGTGAGAAGATGGACGAGTTGCTGAAGCCGCTCAGCGAGAAGATGGAGGCGTTCAAGAAGAAGGTGGAGGAGACGCACAAAGAGGAGCTGGAAGCACGCGGCTCGCTCAAAAATGAGCTGAAGAACCTTATGGACCTCAACAAGCAGATGAGCGAAGAGGCCAAGAACCTGACCAAAGCCCTGAAAGGGGAGTCCAAGACCCAGGGCGCATGGGGAGAAGTGATTTTGCAGCGCATCCTGGAGCGGTCGGGGCTCCGCAAAGGCAAGGAGTACTTGATGCAGGAGAGCATTACCAACGGTGATGGCCGCCGCCTGCAGCCCGATGTGGTGGTGAAGCTGCCCGACGAAAAGCACCTGATTATCGACTCAAAGGTCTCGCTTACCGCCTACGAGCGTTACTCTTCGGCTGATGATGAGGAGAAACAACAGCAGGCCCTGAAGCAGCACGTCGCCTCGCTGCGCAGCCATGTGAAAGGTCTTAGCAGCAAAAACTACCAGCAGCTTTACGGCGGCAATAGCCCCGACTTTGTGCTGATGTTCGTGCCTATCGAATCGGCCTTCGGCGTGGCCCTGCAGTATGACGCTGACCTCTATTACGAGGCTTTCGAGAAGAATATCGTGATCGTGAGTCCCTCCACGCTGCTGGCCACGCTGGCTACCATCGACAGCGTGTGGAAGCAGGAACGCCAGAATCGGTATGCCATGGAGATCGCCGAACGGGGCGGGGCGCTGTATGACAAGTTTGCCCTGTTCGTGGAGAGCATGCAGGACATCGGCATGCGGATGCGGCAGACCCGCGAAAGCTATGACGAGGCGATGAGCCGCCTTTCTACGGGACACGGCAGCCTAACCCGACAGGTGGAGATGCTCAAGGAACTGGGGGCCAAGGCCTCCAAGCAACTCCCGGAGAGTATGACCGAGAAGCCTGGAATATTGGAAGAAAAGGCAGAATCGTTTGCTGATGATGTAGAACAAGAATAGCAGCGTAATGCGTGATACGTAATGCGTAATTATTTTGTGTTTATTACGCATTACGTATCACGCATTACGCATTTACTTATTGAAATATAGTTGGCATATTCTGCCTGTTATGAAACTAATCCATCTTTTATTACCCGCTGTTTTTTTCCTCCTTTCAGTAGCCCTGCCGGCAATGGCACAGCCTGAAACAACCGGTTTGGGCGCTAGTACCCAAGCTCGTTCAGGATCTGAGGCTATCAACCAGGCTATTGTCAACACGGCAACACCAATTGCGGTGGGGATTGGTACTGTTAAATTGTTCAACAACAATACGATCCAGACCATGGGGGCTTCACTTGCACTTTACGGGTTGATCGTCGGCCCTTCTACCGGCAATTTTTATGGTAATGATTATCTGCGTGGGGGACTCGGGGCTCTGACCCGCGTTGGGGCGGCCTTTCTACTACAGGATGCCACAAGTGAAGTGTTTGGCCGCGATTTTGCCGATGCGCTGAATGTTGATAATGAGCCCGTTTCTATTGAGGATACCAATATCATTGTGGGCAGTGCCCTGCTGGTTGGCACCATCGTCTACAATATTGCATCGGCACCTGCCTCGGTACGTGAGTACAACCAGAGTATGGGATATGCCATGGAGATCAGGAGTCTTCAGGGGACCAATCGTTCGGTACCTATGATTACAGCAAGGATCAGTTTTTAGGTGATATAGTTTCGCAGGTGATGGCAGGGAAATACTTGAAAAGAAAGAACTTATGGAGTTGTGCTTAGAATTTTTTTAGCATAAATTTCTCGCCCTCTTCAATTATTCACTCCTCATACCTCAATCCTTTAAATACCTTCCATCCCTCAATCCCTCTTAAATCCCAACGGTTCCACAAGGGAGGCCAGGGTCTTGCCATCGTGGTTTGATATTGCCGCATACCAAGTGTTGTCCCATTTCCAGGATACCACGTGTTTCCCATTCACATTCCTGATATGAAAATCCTTGGCTTTAATACACGAGTTGACCGCTTCCTGGCTGCGCGATAACTCTTCAAACCGTTTCAGATCGGTGATTTTGAAGGCAAAAATATAGATGTATTGATCCTCTGACGGTAGGTAATATTCCATCAACGGCGTTTTGAAACCAGGCACAAAGTCGCTAAAAACCACACCCTTGAATTCAGCATTCTTCAAAGGGGGCACCGTCACAGGCATGTCAAACGCGTGGGCCAGTTCCAGTTCAGCATTAGCAATACTGGCCGTCGATATAGTCGGCTTAATCATCTTGCCTTCATGCTTTATAAAATGATTATAGGCATACTCCTCTACATTATATGAATTGACCGGAGACTGCATGTAAAAGTTGATACCAAACACGATTGCTGCGACCAAGATTGAGGCTGCAGCAGCATATCTCCATGTGCTACTCCTTTTAGTGGCAGGTGAAGTAGCTTTTTCTGTGGTCATGGAGTGTTCGGTGGGCATATCATAGATCGGTTCCTCCTTTGGCTCACTATTGCCAGATTGCTGAGTGTCCAGAAAATGTTGTATACGTTTTTTTAGTCGATCCGGGGCATTGGCACACGGACACCTCGTGGAAATCACATTTTTGAGCTTTTTGGCCGACTCATATTTTGACCGAACAGATTGGTCCTGCTGAATATAGGCCAGAAAAGCGATACGCGTATCCTCATCAACCTCATCATCTACCACCGGTGTGATAAGCTCTAATGCTTCTTTTCTGGTAAGCTTACTTCCAGACATCCTTATAACCCCTCAGTCGATCTGCTGACATTTTTCCATATACTATTCAATTCCTAACTGACAACATCAACGGTTTAATGAGTGTTCCAAATACAAATAAAAAACTACACCTTGCTTGATACCAGGTAGAACCCGTCCAAAACGGGCATAGAGATATCGGCTGGAACCAATAGTTTTTGCCGCATAGTGCTGGCATTTAGCATCCTGGTGTTGCCGAAACCAACCGAATCAAGCGTAGATTCGTACTCTTCTTTTGACCAGCCCAGCCGAATTTTTTCCCCAACCATCGTTACGCCGGCTTTAAATACGGATCTGCGAACAACCGACAGCTCATCGAGAGCGAATATGGTGCTGATCAAAGTCGCTTTATTGTTAAAAAAAGTTACCAGATCTTCAAGGATTTTTTTGCTTTGTTCCGGATATAGGTAATCAAAGAAGCCTTCAGCAACAATCACCGTCTTTCGATTGGGGTCCAACGGGGGGATTAGTTCCAAATTGATCTTATTATTCCCCTCCGAAACGTGATGAGAAAGCAGATGCAGATTGGCATTTTGCATGCCGTGCTGTTTTATAAATTGCTCCTTCAGCGATGCCATACCCGGTGCGTCAATCTCGAAACTACAGGTTCCTTTTTGTGAGTGGAGCATTGCCAGGTGGTCAAAACCGGCCCCCAGCACCAGCAATTGCTCATAGCCGCTGTCAAGCAGCTGATCCACCTGCTGACCGATAAAATATTTGCGCATGATGATGTGCATCAGGTCGCCGGGCAGCAGCAGCTCTTCAGAAAAGAGGAAGAACCTGCGTATCCATTTTTTCTTTAGTACAGAATGGTATAAGTGCAACGGTTTAGGCAAAAATTGAACCAACCGGTCATAAAACCGGATGATCTTCTCATCAAACCAAGAGCGGTAGGGATCTGTCTGGGTGAGCCCATAGAATTTTATCGCTATAAAAGCTGCCGTCTGGCTAATCTGGTTTGGTTGCATATGTGCGAAACGTATCGATTTTTGCTATCAAGCCCAACAGATTTGGCTGGAATTCGTCCGTTCTCACTTGGCACAGTTAAACAGGCTCCAGGGTTCAGCTTTCGGCGAAGGGAGTGTCAGCTGGACATCCTCTTTGCTCATGGGGTGCTGAAAAATGAGCTCGACAGCGCGCAATGCCATGGTTCGGCCATCCGGCTGTCGGCGACCATATTTGTAATCGCCCCATACCGGGTAGCCCTCTTCGGCCAGCTGCACCCGTATTTGGTGGGGACGTCCAGTCTGCAGGTGAACAGCCAGCAGGCTGAGTTCTTCCTGTTGCTCCAGCCTTTGGAAGGAGAGAATCGCCTTTTTGCTGTCCTGGTTTTTGGGAGAGGCAGTAGTGACCCGGTTGCGATTCCTGTTCTTCACCAGGTGATGCGTTAGGAAACCGTTGAGAGGCGGATCTCCATACACGATGGCGTGATAGGTCTTTTGAACAGTACGATCCCGCAACTGATCGCTAAGTTGTTTGGCAGCCTTTTGGGTTTTGGCCAGGAGCATCAATCCGCCAACAGGGCGATCCAGCCGGTGCACAAGACCGAGGTAGACATTCCCTCTATTGTTATATTCCTGCCTGAGATACTGCTTGCAGAGCGTCACCACATCGGGATCCCCGGTGTGATCCTCCTGGGAGAGCAGTTCATGGGGCTTGTCGATGACGAGGAGGTAATTGTCCTCAAAAACAATGGGAATGTCTGGCGACGTGCTTGTAGACTTGTTCATCAGGCGTTAATGTAGCGTTCAATTCGTTTTTTCAGTTCCGGTTCGGTATTCAGGCTAACGACGACCAGCAGGATCACGTTCACTGCGAGTCCCCAGAGCCCTTCATGTAAAGGCACGGGACGTAAATCCGGATACAAGAGGAAGAAGATTGTTACCAGGATTCCACTGGTTAATCCCGCAAGAGCTCCTTTGCCGGTGGCACGCCGCCAGTAGAACATAGAGAAAACCGGTGGAAATATCTGTGCCACTCCGCCGTAGGCCCCGAGCAGGAGTGCGACAATGGAAACTTCGGAAATGACGGCAAAGTAATAGGCTGTCAATCCGATCAAAACTACCAAGATACGTATGAATCGACGCTGCTTTTCATCATTCATTTCCCCGCGAAAGAATTTGGTGATGCCGTCCCGTACGGCGATTGAGGCTGCTGAATGAAGAATGGCGTCCCCGGAGGACATCGAGGCCGCAAGGGTTCCGGCAACCACCAGTCCAACCACAATTACAGGCAGATCAATTTGAGTGAGCAGGAAAGGAACCACAGTATCCGCCTGATCGATACCGGGAAAAGCGAGGATGGCAGAAAATCCAATTAGAAGGATAGGGACAATAAAAAGCTGAAAGCTGGGGTATAGGACGACCGTCAGTTTTACGGTCTTGTCGCTGTTGGCAGCAAAAGCCCGCATAAACAGGTGAGGCCACATCGAAAAACCGATGGCAGAGACAAGTACTGCTGAACTGAATGCCCACCAGTTCCACGGCTTGCCCGCAGCATCCAGTCCCGGGGCGGTGAGCATCGCTGAGAGATCGCTTTGTGCAATTTGGGTAAACATTTCACCAACGCCGCCATACAATTCATTGGGCAGGTAGATGCCCAAAAACCACGCTATGACCATCATGAACAACCCCTGGAACGTGTTGGTCCATCCAACGCCCATGAGCCCACTGTAGAACACGTAGATCAGTACGACCCCGTAGGCCAATGCAGCCCCCAGCCATTGGGGAATGTGACCTTCACTGATAGTTGAGAGGACGTAACCAGCGCCCTTCATTTGGAGTGTGAGGTACGGAATAAAGGCAATTACACTTAAAACAGCCAGGAGTACAGAAATCATTTTGCTGTTGAAGCGATCTTCCAGCAGTTCGGCCTGTGTTACAAAGCCATATTTTTCACCCAGTCGACGGGCTTTGGGACCAAAGAAGTAGAACGGGATAATGCCGGTAGTACCATATGCGATGATGTAAAAGGCTGCTGCGCCCCGGGAATAGGCCCAGCCGGGTCCCCCGAGGAATGCAAATGATGAGAATATTGAAGCACCCATCACAAAATAGAGGACCAGGAGGTTCATCCTGCGATCGCCGGCCACAAAACCTGAGACACTACTCGATACTTGCAGCCCGGGAATAATCCCCATAGCCAGGGAAATGAGCAGGTACAATCCGCAACAAATAAGTATGATAATCCAGTCTTCCAACGAAAGTCAGGAGGTTTGAGATTCAGGGGATTTACGTTCCGGATCAGTAAGGTAATACCAAAGGATAGTCAAAAAAGAGGCGATCAGCATGCCGACAACCCATGCAAATGAAAGCGGCAAACCCAGGATCATGGGAGAGATATCCGAAAAAAGTGGGTAGACCGGCCAAATGATACTGATTTGGATCAGAAGTATGATGACCAAGAAAATCTTTTTTCGTGTTGTCATATTTCAATGGCGGTTTTATGCACTACCAAAAAATTCTGTCCTTTGCTGCCCTTTTGATTAACCGAATGTACTGTTTTGAGTAGGCTATTATAACAGTAAAAGATTGCAAGGAAAAGTATTGATAAGAAGAGCTTCCCCGTTAATTTTGTGACATTTTAATCCTAATAAATCCGGCAATCTTTAATTTTCGTATATCCCCTTAGTTACTTGCTATACAAGTGGAGAATACGAAGTTGAATATGAATACCAGGAAATATTAACGATCGGAAACCAGGAGAAGGCCATGACTAAGCAAGCCGAGAAGAGAAACCTGTACTACAAGGGTAATAATATTGTATTGATTGGAGAGGAGACTGGTGGTTTTGGTCCCGGCACCATAATACATATTGATGCAGATGGCGATGGCGTTTTTGAAAGACAAACAATTGTCGACGCGGAGGGATTGTATACTATCGGTATCGAAATACCTTCAAGTTTGACTCGTGGAAACGACGAGTTTTTAAAATCTGAATCGTGCTATGAAACAGCTAATGCCGGCAAAGAGCGGCCTGTCTTGGAGCTCTCAATGTATATGACCTCAGCGGATGAGAGCCGGGAAAGTCCCACCGAGATACTAAACTGTATACAAATTGATGTAGAAAATCTTGCCGCTTCAGTCCCCGAGAATCTCGTCTATTCTGAATTGGTAGTTCCCGATAAAGACGAGAATGAGGTAGCCTTGCCAAAAGCTGATGAGCTTCTTCCAGGTATTCCCCTGGAGAAACTAATACCCGTTGAGCCAGGCATCTGTACTTGCAGTCCCTGTGGGGAAGAAGACACACTGATAGGTTCGTCACTCGAAGCGTACACTCAAAGCTACACACCAACTGAGCATGGGGTAGAATTAGCGACGGGAAAGATACGGCACCATTTCCCGATTACCGATTTCCAAACCAGAAAACTGGGCTTTAACCTGAACCTGCACCATATCTCACTGACGGATTATAACGGCCCCTGGGGACAAAGTATCTCCCACAGTTTTAATATGATGATTATTCGATCCGGAGAACGGACCGGCCAGATTGTTACCCCCGATTTGCGTTGCTATTATATCTATTCGGAAGATGGCAAAACCTGGGAACTTCCCTGCGGTTTCTTCTCCAGGTTGACACTTGATCCGAATATGCACCGATGGACACTGACACACTTCTCAGGATTGGAAACCCAGTTTTTTGAAGGGGCAACAAACTATCCTGGATATCCTGTTCGGATCAGCGATCCCAATGGCAATGAAATGCGCCTGGAGTACGATTCTTCGGGTACCCTTTGTCATATAATAACCGATCTTGAACAGGTTCAGACGCTGGATTTTGGATCCGATGGCCGTATCAATTCATTTACTGACCACATTCAACGCACCTGGTCGATGCTTCATGATATCGATGGACGCCTGGTCCAGGTTAAGACCCCCGATACCGAGTATGCGGATATCCCGGCCTCCACAGAAATTACTGAAAAAGACCTGCCAAGCGTTCTGAAGACCCAAACCCGGGTATGGACACTAGGTTATTTGGACATGGAATTTCCCAATCATATAAGGCAGGTAACAGATCCTCGCGGGGCGGTGCCCAAAGCTTTTGAATTCGATGAGTATGGTCGAGTGAATGTAGCTCGCATCAACAGCAATGATGTGATTTTCCAATACCAAGCGGGGAACGAGGAGTTCGCAATACCCATCGCGTTTGAACCGCTCGAGGAGACCAACCTGTGTGTAAGTGTGACCGACCGGGAACAGAATATCTCGGTATATGAAATACATGGTGCTGCCGGCGGCCCCTTGAACAAAGATTACCATTTATTTGATGAATATGGCCGTCAACTGGATACACATGGGAAATTTGGGCTTCGACGAAAGCTTGAAATTACCGAGTCCGGGAAGGGAAACGAACCTCTCAGGCCCGATGAGCCACCCTTCTGGGAGCAGCGCTGGCTACACGACTGTGACTGCCTCTCACCGGCCGCTATCGCCGAGCCGTTCCGGGGCGATGAATCCCAAATCGAATATGATGATTGGGGTATCCCCGTGAATTACCCTGTTGATCGGTTTACATACAATACGAATAGGCAGATACTCAGGAGGGAACGCACCGACGGAACCGACAGCATAGTGACAGAATCAACTTATCAGCCGTACAGTTTTGGGGATCAGGGGCAGTTTTCACGCATGCTGAATCACTCTGAATCCCGGGCATTTGATGATAATCCCATCTATTCGGGCCTCAGTTTTGAACACACCTATGCATATGACTCTTTTGGCAATAAAACAAGGTATGAATCCCCGGCTGTGACACGGGGCGTTGATACTACCCAGGTAATTGCAGAATCATGGACCTACAATGAATTTGGCCAAACGCTTATCCATACTGACCCAAATTGCAATCTGACAATACACACATATTTTGACGGGCCAAGCAGTGGCGGAGATATCAATACCAAAGGTGCGTTCGGCGGCTATCTGCAATCGGTAACACGTGGGGCCGAAGGCTCTTTTGACGCAGTGACAAATATTACCAGCCAGTACAAGGTGAATGCACTGGGGATGATTACCAAGATGATCGACCACAAAGGATTCTTTTACGACACAGAATACAATGATCTACAGGAAATCACTTGTGAAATTGAGCCTGCTGTCACTCTGCACAATGGGCTGCAGTTTCGCTATGAAACCCGTTTCATCTATGATGGTGCAGGCAACAAAGTTATTGAACGACGTAGTAATATCGACCTGGATGGAACTGTACCGCAAATTCAATGGATCGACCGGTCCAAAAGCTTTGACGAGGTTAACAACTTGCTTTCGGACAGGGTGGAGGTGGATGCAGATGATGCCAACGATCTTATCAACCGGTATGCGTATGATGGAAATGACGATCCTACTGTGACCCGGAAACCGAAAGGGAACCGGGAATTTTGGCTATATGACGAGCGTCGGCTGCGTTTCAAATTTTTTTACGGGGTGGCACCTGTTCCTGATCCCAGTCGAACTCCGCTGCTAGACCCAGCTAATAGCCTGGATGATAATCCATCTGCTGTTGATATAAGTTCGGGGTATCCGTCTGATAAACGAGCTGAAACACTGGAAAATACTTCGTTTGTCGGATTGACAATTAATACCTATGACGCCCGCAGTAATAATGTGGAAAGACTAGACGGTCGGGGAAACCTCAGTTATAACTTCTTTGATTTCGATGACCGTCAAATCGCTTTTTCCGATCAAAATGGCAACGGGTGGCTGCGCGAGTATGACGATGCCTCCAATATTCTGACTGGGTCGAGGGGAGCGATATCCCAGGAAACGGGAGAGATCACTGAGCTACTGGAACGCAGTTACATGCGATTTGATGAAAACGGGCGCCGGTATAAGCAAGTATTGGATATCGATCTCAGCACCGATGAAAGTAGCCTCCTGGATCCGGAAGATGGGAAAAATTCGAGCTACAAGACGGTTTTTGACCCGGGATCGCGCACAGTCCGTAAGATCGATGCCAACGGCAACGCGACTATCATGGACTATGATGCTGCCGATCGACCGCTCACTACCACCGACGCGATGGGCAATCGACAAATTTCGGCTTACGATGCCAACTCGAATGTTATCAGTCTAACGGAAATCGAGATACCGGGCCCGGGCGCTGTGGGGCAAAAGGAAACGTACGTTACCACCTATAGCTACGACGAACTCAACAGGCAGACAGAGCAACACATTCGTGGTCTCGATGGCGACAGCATTGATCATGCGTGGTACTTTGCCTACGACTCCCGCAGCAATGAGCGCCTGGTCCAAGATGCTGAAAAGAACTTCACCATCACTACATTTGACGATAACAACCGCCCGGTTATGATGCAGCGTTTTGACGGAAATCCCTTTACTGGTAACTTCACCGAACTGCAACATTATGAATCGGGTTACGACCAAAATAGTAATTTGGTTGAGGAACGGGCCCTGTCGGATATCAAAAATCCCGGAAGCATCCAGGTTACTCGTCATGCTTTCGACGACCTGGATCGGAAAATCCGTACCGTTTACCCCGACTCCGACGATCCGGTTGACGGCAGTGGTGATGGACCGGATAGAATTTATGACCGTGTTGAAGTGATCTATGACCCGAACTCCAATCCTATACAGGTTACAGATCAGCGAGAGGTAGTTTTTAATACCAGTTTTGACCAAGGTAACCGGCCGGTTGAGCAGGAGGTCAGCCTGCCCCCCGACGTGCCCGGAACGACCAGGCAAACGTTTAGGTTCGATGCGCTTAACCGAACGGTCAGTGCTCGAAATAACTATGCAAAAGTTGATCAGGTCTACGATGCCTTCTCACGTCTCGTCAAAGAAACGCAGTCGATCCGCCTGGATGGCATGGGATTTAGCAAAGGGTGGCAGCAACCGGTAAAACTGGTGCATAGCTATGATAAGCATTCGAATCGAACCAGCTACCAGGTGGTGGACGGTAGGAAGAAAGATCTGGATGTGACCTTTACGCATGACGCCCTAAACCGGGTAGGTACAATATCTTCAGCCTATTTCAGAGAACCGTTTAAACCCATTGCTGATTATACCTACATCGGTCCGTGGCGGGTACAAAAGAAGAAGCTGGGAAATGGAGCAGGGCTCTCTTGTACCTATGATACAAAACGCAGAATCCGAGTCCACCAGTGGGATGGTCCGGATAGATTGCTGACTGGATTTGAGTATGCCTACGACCGTATGGATAATGCCACATACGAGGGCTTCACCCATGACTTAGGGCTATACGATCACTTCCAGTATAATAATCGTTATGAGATTACAGGGGTAACCTACCGCGTACCCGGCTCTATCGCACCCGCCACTCCCACCAACGCCTTTATTTATGATGATCTGTTTAATCGCAAAAAGGCAGCATTTGGCAATCCTTTTGACAGCGAAGCGAATACCAATGACAGCTACTCAAACAACAGTGCAAATGAGTGTATACAGCTAAAACGTAATGGCAGGGCGACCAATCCCACCTATGACCGTGCGGGTAATGCAACCTCTTTTTTAGTAAGGCCCATGACTGGAAATCCTGATAGGAAAGACATCACAGCCTCCGCACGCTGGGACGCATACAACCTGCTCTTTGATATTGATCCGGTGGGCGCAAATTCCAAACAAGAATACCGCTATGACCCGATGTGCCGCAGGGTCGCGACACTGGAGCTGAATGACTCGGAAATCGCTGAGGGGGGGCGGCGCTATATTTATGATGGATGGAATGTGGTAGAGGAGCGATTGTTTGAGGAGGGCGCGACCCTAGCCAAAGCCCAGAATGTGCTAGAACGTATTTATGTGAACGGCCAGCAGGTCGATGAACCACTACTGGCGGCCATTGACCGAGATGCGGACGGAAAACTGGGTGATGGCAACGACAAAAATATACTGGACCAGAACGCCGACCAGGAGTATTACTATCTGAATAATCGTCTGGGCAGTATTATGGCGCTGCTGGATGCGGATAATCCCAACCGGATTCTGGAGTACTACCGCTACAGTATCTATAGTGAACCCACTGTTCTGCCGGTTCTGGATGATAACGGAGATGGATTGGAAGGCACGCCGTTTGATTTGTCTGATAACTTTGAAGCAGGTTCACAAGGCGCTTCATTAGGATTTGGGAATTATTACCTTTTTACGGCACGAAGATTCGACGAAAAAACCGGGCTTTACTATTACCGGAATCGGTATTATGAAGTTTTTGGGGCAAAATTTTTGGGACGTGATCCTTTAGGATACATAGATAATCTCAATCTTTACACCTTTGTTCAATCAAATCCAGTGAATAATACCGATCCGGTTGGTTTATTTGATAGTACTCAATGGGTACATGAAGAAACAGTTAGCCTTAAGAATTCTATTGGTCCAACAGGATCTGGCCCCTTGTATAGCCAAATTATAACCGAATTGGATAAAGCTTTTAACGAGCTCACCCCAGTTATTGGTAGTGTTACAATAACCGATAAGTGGTTCTTTTATCAGAACAAGTCCTCTTCCAAAGGGTTTGATTCAATTACGCGTTCATTATTACGGGCTACCATCGGGGCACAGAAGGAGTATAAGGTTTTAAACCTGCCCTTACTACCATCCATATTTATTGTTAAGCCGAAAGTCACTAGTCGGACGGATAGGTATGCGTTTCAATTTTATTATGTACCCAAAGAAACAAAGAAAACTAACAATCAAATAAAATTTAGTAATGCTAATGAACTTAGCACATCTGTTACTTTGGATGCTGGTATAGAATGGCAGTACGTTACAATTAAATCATCTGGCACTATATCTAAAACAGCTAGTGAAGCTGCAGAAATATTTTGCCCCAAAGCTTTTGAACATACATATCACGTCCTTGTAAAGGGCAGTGGTTATATCTTTGCATTGCAAAGTGGAAGTCCAGTGAGTATCCCGTGGAATGTGACAAGCAAAAATGTAGGTACTGTATCTATTTATGATGACGATGAAAATGCAAAGGCAAATTTAGGTTGAGAGTAATGGAATCGGGATGATTCCTAAAAAGTTATAAAAAGATGCTTTTAAAGGCTCTGATCATAACATGTCTGGATCTTTCGTACTGTGAAGGTATATTCACTGAGCCTTACCTATAAGCATGCATACATAGCCAATTTTTCAATAAAAAAGTGGAAGGTAAGTAAATTATTTGCAAATTAGTTGAGATATACCAAGTAGAAACCAAGTCGTTATCTTACTGATTCTTGGGAAATGTTTCTATATTTTTAGCTCAGAAAAATAAGTGTATCCCTCGTTTTAACCCAATCGGTCAGCACAATTCCAATTGATGTTTTTAGTAGATGAGTAGTGACACCACAGATATTGATGTTCAGGAAAAGGTAGATCATCTGCCTACGTCTCCCGGAGTGTATATGTTTAAGGACAAAGGAGGGAATCATCTGTATGTTGGCAAAGCGAAACGGCTCCGCAACCGGGTGCGCTCCTACTTCCAGGATTCCGGGGGACATGACGGACGCATTAAGGTGATGGTACGCAAAATTGATGACCTGGAGGTGATTGTTACTGATTCAGAGGCCGAGGCTCTGATTCTTGAGAACAATCTGATCAAAAAGCACCAGCCGCGGTATAATATTATGTACCGGGATGACAAGTCCTATCCCTATATCTGTATAACCAACCAGGAGCGGCCGCGGGTATTCCCTACTCGAACAGTGATCAGTGACGGCAGTAAATATATCGGTCCCTATGACAGCGTGATGCATATGCGTCGTATGCTGGAGACCATTCGAAAGGCTTTTGGTCTATGTACCTGTGCGATCTCATCCAAAAACATTAATCGCACGAAGGGCGCTCCCAGATGGGGATCCTGCCTGGATGATTACCTGGACCGGTGTTCTGAGGAGCTGGATTTTGAGGAGTACAAAGCCAATATTGAGAAGGTGGAGCGGATGCTAAACGGGCGCACCGACCAGTTGATGCGCGATTTAAAAGAAGAAATGCAGATCGCCTCCGAAGCGCTCGAATTTGAGAAAGCCGCCCGCATTCGCGACAGCCTTAAGGCCGTAGAGAAATACAGTAAGAAAATGAAGATGGTGGCCGACAAGAAAGTCGACCGCGATGTGTACGCACTTACAGTTGATGAGGAGATTTCAGAAGCATGTGGCGTGTTGTTTAAAATCCGTGAAGGAAAGCTGTTGGGTAAATTCCACCGGTTCCTTAAAAACATCTCTCACCTGGAAGAAGGAGAGATGCTGCAATCGTTTATTGAGGATTACTACACTGGTCAGTTTGCGGGCGCGATTCCGGATGAAGTCTATGTAAGCCACGACTTGCCGGAAGATGATCCTCTGCTGCAATACCTGTGGCAGGAGCGGGGGCGAAAGGTACCGATTCACCGGCCGCAGAGGGGAGAAAAAGCGCAACTGATGCGGATGGCGATGTCAAACGCGGAGCTCCTTCTGGGTCAACGCAAGCTGGAGAAGGAGAAAGCCAATCGAAAACGTATTCCCAATTCTGTTGAAGAGTTGAAAGAGCATCTGCAGCTCGACCGTCTGCCGCGGCGAATCGAGTGTTTCGACAATTCCAATATCCAGGGATCGGATCCTGTGGCTTCCATGGTGTGCTTTGTGGATGCGAAACCACGAAAGAGTTCCTACAAGCGGTTCAATATAAAAACGGTTGAGGGGCCTGACGACTTTGCATCCATGAAAGAGGTGGTTAGCCGGCGATATAAGAGGGTAATGAAGGAAAAGCAGCAGATTCCCGACCTGATTGTGGTGGATGGGGGAAAAGGACAGCTGAATGCAGCGATTGCGGCCCTTAAAGAGATCGGCTTTTATGGGGAATGTGAGATCGTCGGACTGGCGAAACGCTTGGAAGAGGTATTCCTGCCCGGGAAGTCGGATCCTGTAATGATTCCAAAAACTTCTTCCGCACTGAAACTGCTTCAGCAGGTGCGTGACGAGGCCCACCGTTTCGCCATCAACTTCCACCGAAACAAACGGGCCAAACGAACCATAAAGACAGAACTGACCAATATATCGGGAATCGGTGCAAAAACAGCTCAAAAACTCCTTAATCATTTTGGATCAGTTAAAAAAGTGAAAGAAGCCCACAAGAAAGAAATACAAGCTGAGGTTGGAGAAAAAACCGGGGAAACAGTCTACAGCTATTTCAGAGATAAGGAGGAAAGTTTCGAAGAAGAGTAGTATGAAACCGCCTGGACATACTTTTCGTAATAGTCATTTACATGTAGTGAAGTGTATTTAGCTTGTAAACCTGCAGGGAATGGTCTCACATTATCATGTGATATACATTCTTTATTGCAGGATATACCATTTATAGTAGTGATGGACAGTTATATAGCCGTGAAACTTTTACCAACGGATCTCTGTACAATTGTTCTTCATTCATTCAAATATATATGTAACTGGAAAATTGGTTAATTTATGATGAATGTTTACAAGTAAAATTATTGTTGTATATGGGAGTGAAAAGTCAGAAAACGACAATAACATCTAAATTTGCAAAAATGCCAGTTGCATTGACGTCGAAAATTTGCAATAATCAGGCGTGAGGAAAAGCTTATGAAATTTGAGAAAGCAGAACATATTAGTTCAAAATATCAACGACTGGATGATAAGGATCTTGTTCGATTCTACCGCCAGAATGGCGATGAAATGGCGTTCAGCGAGTTGATGAACCGGCATCAATCCAAGATTTATTCCTACATCTACAGTATGGTGGGAAGTGGTGATGTCGCTGATGACATCTTCCAGGAGACCTTCACAAAGGTTATCACAAAGATGGATGACACCTATAACGAGCAAGGTAAATGGATAGCTTGGGTGATGCGCATTGCTCATAATGCAACTATTGATTATTTAAGAAAACAAAAACGATTCGTCGACGTTAGTTCTAACTACGACGAAGAATCAGGTACTGATTTCTATGAACGGCTGCCTGACGAAGACATGGTCAGCGCTGAAGAACAGCTTGAAAAAGAAGAAGCGAAAAGCAGCCTGATGAAACATATCGCTGATCTTCCTGAAGAGCAGCGAACGGTAGTAATGCTTCGTCACTATTACGAAATGCCGTTTAAGGAAATCGCCGAATTAACGGATGTTTCCATTAATACCGCACTAGGACGTATGCGGTATGCGTTAATAAATCTTCGTAAACTCTTTGAAGAAGAAAAAGAACAAGAAGAAAATAAATATGCCGAACGACGATAATGCCTCGATTCGCTATCTGATGAAGGAGATGGATCCTTCAGAGGAAGTGCTCATGGAGCGTTCGATGATGGAAGACGAGGATCTGCTAATTGAAGTTGAGTGTATGCGACAAACGCTCAAACGATTGGATGAAGATCTTCCGGAGATGGATCCTCCAGCTCATGTTACACAGGACATTCTAAACAAAGCCTCCAAACACAAACCGAATACCAGGAGTGGGCTGATTCCTATATCCTTTAGTGGATCGAGAATCGGTTATGTAGCTGCGGCTGCCGTCATGGCTATCGGTTTGGTATCCGGCGTTTTGTTGTATCAAGATCGGGTGGGAGGTACGGAATCGGACTCACAAACGCAGCAGAACAGTTCTGCGGCTTCGGTCTCTTCTTCCCCGACAGTAGATGTAGATGCGGGGCAGCTCAACGCCTCGATTCAAAGTCAGGCCGTTGAAACAGCGGAGGCAGAAATAGAACCTTGGGTAGATCACCAACAAATTCTGCGGTTCCAGGATCAATTTAGTGAGCAAACGCGAACGGAATTCGATTCTATGCTCAATACTTCTATTCAAAAGTTAAAACCGATAGATGATCCATTGGACATGGGTAGTCGATCTCGTTCCCTGCAGTTGACGGGATCTGAGCAATAGTTCGTAATTTTATAAAATTATCTAAAAATGCAGCTTAACGGCTGCATTTTTTATTTTATGGTGTTAATATGGTAATAAACGGTGCAGCATAATCTAATTCTACGCTCTTGATTACTCATACTTCTGCCATTGTATTCAGAACGGTTGATTATTCTGAATCAAGTAAAATTGTAACCCTGTTTACCGAAGAACACGGTAAGATAGCGGTGATGGTACGCGGTGTGAAGAAACCCAAAAGCAAGTTTTCAGGCCTGATGGAGGTGGGTAATTTGCTGGATGTGGTTTATTACTATAAATCATCTCGTTCGGTGCAGACGCTCTCTGAAGCCAGTTATCTTGAAAAGACCTTTAATATCCGGACCAATTTTGAAAAGATCGCCACACTCACTTCTGCCATTGAGTTGATGAACCAGTTGTTACATGACGAAGAAGTGAACCTGCCGATATTTGAGGTTGGCAAACGTTTTATACTTTGGCTCAACGAAACAGATCAATCCCCTCAGCAGATTTTCCCCTACCTGCAGATTCGTCTCGCAGAACTCGTAGGTCACGGGCTGCAACTTCATATTAAAAATGAAGATGATGAAACGCCACAATCACAATATTTCTTTAATTTAGAAACGGGGCTTATTTCCACAGATAGTGCCGCTTCATACTCATACAAGTTGACACAAAATCAGTTTATGTACGTACGATTGGCCCTGCAGTCGCGCAGTTCCAGGCTTATGGAGATTGATTTTGAAACTGGAGAACTCAAACATTGGATTGAGCACCTGGATCGTTATTTTAAATACCATGTAGAGGGATTCAGGAACCGTAAATCGGATGCTATTTTTGAACAATTATTGCAGGAATAATTATGAAATCCCGAAACAGATATCTTACCGGTGTTTTACTGCTGCTGATTGGAATCGTAATCGGCACGATCTTTTCTCTTTACCAACAGGGGGTCTGGGTTAATGACCAGGCCCAGGTCAATGTGACGGAGGTGAAACGTAGTAGTGAACCGGTACTGCCGGAGCGGGCGCTTGAAAATGTCGATGCCCGTTTTCTGTTTAAATCTGTAGCACAACGGGTAAAGCCCACTGTTGTTTATATAGAGACCGTGATTCCAGTCAACGGAGCCCAGGTGCCCGATGATGAGAATCACGACCGCGACGAGGGATTTTGGGATCGGTTTTTACCGCACAAAGCACGGACTGTCGGATCTGGAGTTATTATTACAGAAGATGGTTATATCCTGACAAACAATCACGTGATCGATGATGCGGTGCAAAACGGTATTGAAGTGGTACTGAATGACAAGCGGATGTTTAAAGCCCGCGTAGTGGGAACAGACCCCTCCACTGATCTGGCAGTCATTAAAATCGACAGCAACGAGCTGCCTTCTATTGTCGTGGGCAATTCTAACCAGGTGGAAGTAGGAGAGTGGGTCCTTGCGATTGGTAATCCATTTCGATTGCGTTCTACCGTAACGGCCGGTATCGTGAGCGCTATGGGACGTGGCAACCTGGATGTGATACATGAGCAGCTGGGAGTGGAAAGTTTTATCCAAACCGATGCCGCCATCAATAAAGGCAACAGCGGTGGGGCACTGGTCAACACAAGTGGAGAGCTTATCGGCATTAATACAGCGATCGCCTCTCAAAGTGGTAATTACCAGGGGTATGGATTTGCCGTGCCGGCGAATCTCGCGTTAAAAGTAGCGCGCGATATTATCGAGTATGGAGAAGTTCGCCGCGCACTGCTCGGTGTTTCCATACAGGGAGTAGACCAAAGGTTGGCCGACGAGCTAAGTATGGATAAGATTCGGGGAGTGATGATTTCAGACGTGGAATCCGGTCTTGCAGCTGATGAGTTTGGGCTGCAGAGCCGGGACGTGATACTGGCGGTAAATGATGAACCTGTGAATGAAGCGAATGAATTACAGGAGAAGATCGCGGTGTTAAGTCCGGGCGATGTTGCAAAACTTACAATCTGGCGGGGTGGCGATGAGTTTGATCGAAATGTAAAGCTTGGCCAAATAGAAGAGATGAGTCAGGAAGTGTTTTCCAATTCCCTGGAAATAAGGCCGGAAGAGGAACAGGAGCACAGGAAGTACGGGAATGGTGTAGAGTTTGGCACGTTCTCACTGGGATTCAAAGTAATGGCGCTTTCAAAGCCGGAGAATGCTGAAAAATTTGATCTCATTATCACTGAGATTGAGGAATCCTCCGAAGCTAAGCGGCGCGGGTTGAAGGAGGGATACGAGATCCTTAAAGTAAATAAAACCAAAGTTGAAGATCTGGAAACTTTAAAGGATCTTATCGATCGAAGTTTAGGCAAGCAGGGTTCCGTGCTGCTACAGGTCGAAACAGAAGATGGTGCTGTCGGCCATTTTGAACTGAAACAGTAAATTATAGATTTTTTTGATGCCTCGTTTTCACATTACTGCGATTTTATTTGTTCTCTCCACGTTAGTAATTTCATGCTCAACTCTACAACCAACGACGACCGACGCCCCTGCCGAGCAGACTGAAAGCAGATCATTTTATCCCACTTGGTATTCATCCAGTGAGTTTGTAGCTACTGATTCAACATACACTGCGTATGGCACGGCGCTTGGGGTTTCTTCAGATGCAGCCACACAGAAAGCGGTAGCAAAAGCACAAGCAAATTTCGAACAGCATCTGTCATCGCGACTGGAATCGGCAAGAAATAGTGCAGTAGAATCCGGGAGTGATGAAATGGAATCCTCAGAGTTTATATTTGTACTGCGGTCTGCAGAAGCTACTATTTCCGATGCCTTAACCGTGTCTGATCAAGAGGCGAAATCTTCAGATAAGTTCGGTTACCATGGATTTGCCGCAGTTACTATCTCCAGGGAAGCACTGATCAGTGATCTCGGGAGCCATCTTGAACCACACCGTTCCACTTGGGAGAAATTGAAAAACGACCTTTAAAACTCTGTGGCTATTTTATACTAGTGTCATTACCACTAAATAAAAGGGGTAAATGTGATTGGGTTTTTGTATTTTTCGAATAAAACATCATGGATAAACTCACCTTTCCCGACCTCTCTCAACAAGTCAAAGATCAACTCCTTACTT